>JANXLY010000058.1 GCA_025354885.1 Acidobacteriota bacterium
CACTTTCAAGGCACTTTTGCCCCAAACAGCGCGTCATTGCTTGGCTTTCTGTTTTGTGCTTTGCGCCCTTGTTTCACGCAGATCGCTCTCATCGAGGTGAAACTTGTGCAAAAAACGGTGCACCAGCGGAGCGAAAATCACCCCCGCGCACATCACCAGCATCAGTCCGGAATAGAGCGCGTAACAACCCGCAAAAATCTTCGCGCCCGTCGTCTCGGGTGTTGCCAGCGGTCCCATCCCGGAGAGCAGCATGGCGGCGTTGACGAACCTATCCGCCCAATCGAGCTTCGGGAAAAAATAGCCGTAGCCGATCATGCCGATCGCCAGCGAAACCGCAATCATGCCGACGCCAAGCAATACTGCGCGTAGCAGTCTCGAAGCAAACTGTCGGCGTGGCAGGAGCGGCCTGGAGACGTGTTCAAACATGCGTGCAGTCTACTGATTTCGTCCGTGTTGTAACTTGGTTATGCGCTGCGCTACTTTGTCGCAATGCTCGCTGCCGGGACCGACACCGTGATGCAGCCGACATCGATGAAGCCATCGAAGCCATCCATCACATGCGCGAACGCGCGCACAAACGCCGGGTCGGTGGCGCGGTAGACAGCACCCACCGCGGGCTGGTGGCACTTGCCGAATTCATACACCGCCGCATGCCCGTTGCGCACCTGCCACGCCGTCCCGCCGCGATCGGCCAGCAGCAGCGCCACCACGCCGTGCGCGAACAGCTCACCGTCGGCGAGGTAGCTGCCCATCGGTCGCTGGTTGCGGCCTGCGGGCGTCTGCTTTGCCATGCGCGACACGCCGCCCAACAGCACAGTGGCTTCGTGCGGCAGCCTGGCCACGCGCGTGGTCACCACCGCGACGACATTCGCCGCCATGCGTTCATCGCGGGACCGGCTGTCCCCCGCGCGCGTCTCGTCATCAAAGGCAAACAGGTGTGCCGCACGGCCTGCCTGACGCTGCACGCGTACCCAGTCGATGACCTGCAGCATTGCGTCGCTTGCGCGTCCATCCTGCTGTGGAATTGGTCGTGACCAATGTGGCGAACGCAGGAGAGCGCGCCGGTCGTCGGGCTTACCTGACGATGCGAGATAAGTGTCGATCAACGCCTGATCGGCTTGCGGCATCTCCACGCCGATGCTGACGGCACCGCGCTCCTTCAGGAAATGACAGGCAATATCGACAAACGCGCGCGGCATTTCATTGGTACCGTGCGATTCACCGACCAGCACGATGCGCGCGCGGGTGACAGCCTCCGGAAGCTCGAGTTTGGAATTGCATTGCAGCGGCACCGGCGCGGGTCGTGCGGCCGGGATCGAAGTGCAGGCGGCAACAACAGCGGCGAGCGTGAACGCGCTCAGCACGCGGCGGCACATCACTCCGACAGCGTGCTGGATTTTCAAATCCCCCGAAGCCACGAAGCTTCGATTGCGTAGACGATTCAACACAAACAAATCAAATCCCGGGCTGGCACTCATTGACGCTGTCCGCGCAAAGTATTCGCCAGCATCGAAAGCACATCGGCAATTTTTCCTGCCGTTTCCGGTGGTGGCAACGGCAGCTTTAGACTTTGCGCCCCGGTTCGTGGATCGCGCTCGACCCAGGGATGCGTCGGCGCATCCGGGTTGGCGGCTGCGCCAAGGGCCGCGACCAGTTGCGCGCCAAGCTGGGTCAATGCCTGCCAGGGATCGATTTGACCTTGCGCCGACGGTTCCCGTGCCGCTTGCGCCACACCCGCGGTGTCTGCCGCCTCGTCAGTGCCTGACGCATTCTCTGCGGCCGCTGCGGGCGCGGATGTCGCTTCAGGGATGCTCGCCACGCCTGCCGCCTCTTCGGCTGGCGTCATGGTCTCCGCCGCACCCATCTGGCCGGTGACGTTCTCGACTTCTTTCATGAAGCGGTTCAGTCGTGAGCCGCCCAGTGATATCTCTCCAATACCGCCATCGAGAATGCCTGCTGACAATGATCGCTTGAACGCCAGCACCGAGAGCATGCCCTCCTCGATGGTTCCCTTGGCGACAAAATTGACAATCTGTACCGGTCGCTTCTGCCCCATGCGGTGGATGCGGGCAATGCGTTGTTCGAGCAATGCCGGATTCCACGGCAAGTCCATGTTCACGAGCGTCGATGCATGCTGCAAGTTCAGGCCGGTTGCGCCAGCATCGGTCGAGAGAAACACGCGGCAACCCGGGTCGTCGCGGAACCGCTCCACCAGCGCCGGACGCTTCTCGGATGGCACACCACCGTGAAAACTCACGTAGCCGATGCCACGCGCTTCCAGCCGTCGAATGACGATATCGTGCGTACGCCTCCACTGGCTGAATACGACCGCCTTGGCGTCTTGCTGTGCGAACAAGTTATCGAACAGCGCCGCCAACTCATCGGCCTTGACGCCATGATCACTCTCCTGATCGAGCAGATACGTGCTGTTGCACGACATGCGCATGTTTTGCAGGGCGCAAGTCAGGCGCCGCTGATCCTGATCCGACAGAAATTTCAGCTTGCGCCAGCGATTCACGATCTTGGTGACGACCTCCGCGTTTTCCTGGTGGTAGACCATCTGCAGTTCGGTCATCGGCACCATGAGATTCTGGTCGGTGCGTGCCGGCAACTGGGTCAATACTTCTGACTTGCGTCGGCGAAGCATGATCGGCGCGAGCGTGTGGCCGATTTTTTCCAGTCCGGTGTAGCCGGTGACGCGCCCGGTTTCGTCCTTTAATGTCTGGGTTTATCGAGGGGAGATCCAGGAGGAATTGCCTGAGGGGTATCTCGAGACAGTCCTGCTGGTGGATGAGCGGGGAAGATTGCTTGGTAGCGCGCTGGTTGATGCCTTGTCGCCAGTGCCTGTGCGTCTGTATTCTCGACGGGAGGAAGCTTTTGATCTGCAGTTGATTGCATCGCGTCTGGAGGCTGCCCATGCCTGGCGGGAGCGAGTAGTTCGTGATGGTAGTACGGGGTATCGCCTTGTCTTTAGCGAGGCTGATGGCTTAGCTGGATTGACGGTGGATCGCTTTGGATCAGCGTTGGCACTTCAGTTGAATTTACGGAATTACGGCCCATTTGCCAGGCAGATTGTAGCTAAGATCGATGGATTGCTTCCGCAAGGCACTGGAATCAATTGCGCAGTGATTGAACAACAAGGGGTGCGGAGTTTGTTAGTGGGAACAGCAGAGAATTGCCGACCTGTTTATCAATCGAACGGATTGAAGTTTGAAGCTGATTTATTGGAAGGGCCGAAGACCGGGGCATTTCTCGATCAACGGGAGAATTATCAGGCGGCTGCAGAGTGGGCAAAGCGATTGGGGCTTGCGGGGCGAGGACTGGACCTTTACTCATCTTCGGGCGGTTTTGCGATGAATCTGGCCTCAGGTCTGGCCAAGGTGGATGCGGTAGATTCCTCTAAGAGTGCAGTGCTACGAATTGAAGCAAACTGCAGGCGGAATGGAATTGGTAATGTTCGAGCAATTGAGGCAGACGTAAAACAATTCTTGCGTGGCTTGACTCAAGCGCGCCAGCGATATGAGTGCGTCATCGTAGATCCGCCCGCATTTGCAAAGCAGACGAAACAAAAAGAAGAGGCCACGCGGGCTTATTACGAACTGAATGTCAGAGCGTTAAGCGCGGTGGCCCCTTCCGGGTTGTTTGTGACTTGTTCGTGTTCTCACGCAATCAGCGAAAGCGATTTGCTGTCTATTGTGAGAGAGGCAGCTAGTGAGAGCCGAAGAACACTGAGCATTCTCGAGAAAAGAACGCAGGCATTAGACCACAGAGAAATCGTGACAATTCCAGAAACGAGTTATCTCAAGTGTCTCTACTTTGGCGTTCAATAGCCCCCGAGTAAGAGCCGGTACTATTCTGCCTTCTTGCCTTTGCGGAAAGCAGCCCAGCGCTTCTTTTGAGCTGCGGCAATGCGCATGCGAGCTTCTTCACTGAGTACGCGTTTGCGACGGGTTGGGCCTGCAGCGTGGGCAGGGGCAGATGAGGTAGCAACCGATTTGCGGCCTGAGAGCAAGCCGCGAACCATTGCCATCTGATCCTCAATACGTTTGCGTTGTAATTCGAGACCTTCCAGTGCTGCTGCGAGCAGCGAGGGGTCTTGGAGTGATGAAGGGGGACGAGCCATTGTTGATTGTTCCTTAATTGAATGTTACAGCTTTGACCATAAGCATATCAAAACAATTTTCCAGAATCGATCAAAATAGTTATAGGGCCATCATTAACCAACTGAACCTGCATGTGAGCGCGGAACTTGCCGGTGGCGACAGGAGTGCCGAGGCTTTGGATGGTGGAGGCGAGTGAATTGAACAAAAGCTGGGCGGCTTCTGGCAATTCTGCAGCGTCGAAAGAGGGTCTGTTTCCCTTGCGTGCGTCCCCAAACAAAGTAAATTGACTGACAAGAAGAATGGCACCAGCGACTTGGCGCACATTCAGATTCATCTTGCCGGCATCATCTTCAAAGATGCGGAGCTCGCATAGCTTGTTTGCAATGTAGTCGACCTGCTGCTGGCTATCGCCTTTGCCAACTGCGGCAAGTACAAGAAGACCGGAGTCAATGCTGGCGATAGTTTCGCCCGCGACTGAGACGGATGCGGAACTTACGCGCTGGACTACAGCCCTCATAGAGATTGGGCCTTTGATAGCGACTCGGACCAAATGTTGAGACGACGGCGGAAGACCGGGTTCTGACTCAGATCGTTGAGGTTTGAGGCGATGCGATGTTGCCAATTGGGTGACTCAGAAGTGGTACCGGGAAGGTTTTGCTGGTCCTGCTCGCCGGTGAGTTCTTCGAGGTTGATGAGTCGCATCTGAGACGGCGATGCGGCGAGAAAACGACAGAGAGCAGCAAAGAAGACATGCGGGTCTGCTGCTTCCGGATGAATCTGAAAGGCGTTACGGAGTTGTGAGATGGCATGAGAGCGGGCAGAACGGGCATCGGGGAGTTCGCTCGGATTGAGGATTCCGGCTTGCACTCTTGCATCGAGATCCTTGCCGGATAACCAGCCGTCAAAGGTGGGAAGATCATGGGTTGTAAAAGCAGCGATAGCTTGTTGGGGGTATTCGGATGAGGAGCGGAATTGATCGCCAGTTCGCTCAAACAGGATGAGCCGGTAGCTGAGTATGCCGAAGTCATCGAGAGCCTTGCGAAAGTAATCGGGCACGGTACCCAAATCTTCACCTACAACGATGAGATTTCCGCGTTTGCTTTCGAGTGCGAGGATGCGAAGGAGATCCTGGAAATTGTCCCTGACATAGGCACCGTCGCGAGCACTCATGCCGTCTGGAATCCAGTAAAGGCGGGCGAGGCGCATGACATGATCGAGACGAATTGCACCCGCAGAGCGTGAGGCGCAGCGGATGGATTCGATGAAATAGCGATAGCCGGAATCTGCGTGCCGTTGGGGATGAAGGGCGGGGAAGCCCCAGTCCTGTCCATTTTCGTTGAAGTCGTCTGGCGGAGAGCCGACACGGACTCTGGCAGCAAAGAGATCCTGGTAGGCCCAATAATCGGCACCAACGCGATCCGTTGCGAGTGCGAGGTCGTGATAAAGGCCGAGGGAATAGCCGAGGGACTGGATGTGCTTGTGCGCGAGGTCGAGTTGTTGCTCGAAACGCATTTCGATGAAGGCGAGGAAATCGATTTGCCGTGCGAGTTTGAGCTTGAGTGCAAGGGATGCTTCGGAATTGGGGGACTGAAAGGCGAGCGGCCAGTGGTGCCAGTGCCAGGCGTTCGGATCGCGACGGTGAAAGTAGCGATCGAAGGCCATGTAGGTGCAGTAGTTCTCAAGCCACGGCCCGCGGAGATCACGGTAGGATTCGAGTTCCGTGGAAGCGTGCTTCTTGAATTGCCTATAAAGGAGGAGGAGAAAGAAGGTCTTGATGCGAGCGACCTTTTCGTAGGCGACGAAATTCGCCTCACGCAGGGAAGTGAGCTGGGTGTTTATCGGAGTTGAACTGCGGAGGCGTTGAATCGCAGGGGAAGCAGCGAATTCCGGGATACGTTCTATGTCGAGATAGAGGAGGTTATGAGTGAAGATACTGAGCGGCAGATAGGGGCTGGTGTTGTAAGGCGCACGGTTGTGAATGGCATGGAGAGGGTTGAGGGCGATGAAGTCGAGGGGTGTTTGTTCACGGATGAGCTTTGCGAAATCGGTGAGGTCAGTGAGATCGCCACAACCCCAGTTGCGTTGGCTTTGAAGCGAAGGGAGGAAGCAGTTGATGCCGTTGAGGGGTTGAGAGTCGGGAGGAAAATAGCAGCGGTCTGGAGTGAGGATCCAATGGATTCGAGCCTGTCGATGGAGTGTTCTTATGGTGAGAGTATGGTAGCCGTGAGTTGCCAGATTATTGAGGATTGAGTCGCCCAGACGGCAGTAGGTGAGTGCGGAGTTTTCCCATTCGATCAGAAGGTCGACTGGAGCTAGCTGCTCTTCGGGTGTGAGCTGGAGCTGGAGCGAGGAAAGAGGGGTGGATGCGTTTTCGACGAGAGTCAGATGGGGAGTGAGTTTTGCGGTGGAAGCGGAGTTGCTGGATTCGAGATAACGATTGAGTTGGCTCGTGTTGTCGAGATCGATGTTTGTACCGGTGAGTGAAGCGGCGATGGCATTGGCTGTTTCAACTGAGACATGGCGAAGATGCCCCCAGATGGTCTGGTAGCTGAGTTCGAGGCCGAGTTGAGCGGCGAAGGTGTTGCGTGGATCGATTGAATTCAGGATAAGTGCTCCATCTCTATTCTAGGAAGCATGGAATAATGAGTGTATGGAGAATCGTACCGATCTTGGTGCCGCGCCGGCGGATTTATTTGCCCGCATTGATCAGGAATTTTCAGGGAATGAAGGCGAGGGTATCATCACGACGACACTCGACAGTGCGATCAACTGGGCGAGGAAGAACTCAATTTGGCCGATGACCTTTGGGCTGGCTTGCTGTGCGATTGAGATGATGGCCATGAGCGCGTCGCGATACGACGTGGCCCGGTTTGGAGCGGAAGTGTTTCGCGGATCGCCGCGGCAATCGGATCTGATGATCATTGCGGGACGATTGTCGAACAAGATGGCGCCAGTGGCGCGCCAGCTTTACCAGCAGATGCCGGAGCCTAAGTGGGTGATATCGATGGGGGCTTGTGCAACATCGACCGGGGTATTCAGTAATTATGCGCTGGTACCTGTGAATCAGGTAATTCCGGTGGACGTATATGTGCCTGGGTGTCCGCCGCGTCCGGAGCAATTGATTTACGCATTGATGCTGCTACAGGAGAAGATTCAGAAGGAACAGGGTAGCCTGCTCAAAACGCTGAACCTCGCATAATTTTCTCAAGTTATTGATTTCTTTTCCGATACGTTTGGTACACGCAGATAGTTTAAGTTCCAGACTTCGGATAACAGAGTGGATCGTCGCTCTCCCCGATGGCTGGGCCATTGGAAGGCAGGGTAGGTGAACCATGAAACTCGCAGATGCCGTTTCGATATCCGCCCCCTCAATTGGGAGCGATTCAGAAGTGTCCAGTGTCTCAACACGACAAGAAGCTGTGGAGCGCCGTGCGGTGCTTGCGGCGGTGAAAGAGTTAGATCTTCCCGAACTCTCTTTGCCGAATCGTGGCTTGAATATTTCATTTGACCGGGAAACGAAACAGAGCATTGTCCAGGTGGTGGACCGGGACAGCGGGGAAGTGGTGCAGCAAATACCGGGCAAAGAGGCAGTGGAGCGGGCGCGCTACTATCGCCAAATCTCTGGTTTGTGAAGTTTAGGTAGTTGCCTCTAGATTGTTCCGTTGGCACCGATAAGGAATTTGTAAGCAATGACCAGTTACGATTCGCCTCAAGGTTATCTCGAAAACGAGCAGAATTTTCAACAGCAACGGGTGCAGCAAGCTTCGCCGCTTGAGCTGACCTGCATTCTCTATGAAGGGGCAATCCAGGCAGTGGAGCAGGCCCAAGTTTTTCTGAAGAGAGGAGAAATTCTTGCTCGAGGCCGATCGATTGCGAGGGTCCAAGGAATTCTAATGGAGCTGACTGAGAGTCTGGATCGCAAGAACGGCGGCGATTTTGCGGCCCGTCTTGGGCTTCTCTATGACTATATGCTGAGAAAACTGAACGAAGCTCATACGCAACAGAACTTGCAGCCACTAGTTGAGGTACGCCAGTTGCTGGCAGATCTCTTATCTGCGTGGAGGGAAATTGCACCCGAGACGAGTGTCGTTGGTTTTACAGATGTTGCTGACGCAGAGAATGTACGTAGCAGACTAGATCTGGCGGTTTAGAGACTTCGACAGGGTCTTGGCGATGCCGAAAGCGCCTTGCTTCGCCATCGACTTGGCAATATGCTGCTCTGCGAAATCGAGGATGCCGTCACTACCGGCACTGGATTCGCCACCGAGCCACCCGGTACCGTTTGACTCGCGTGCAGTGCGAAGCAGGGCAGAAGCGAAGAGCGCCTCAAATTCTTCGAGTGCCTGATCGAGACCAGGTGCCTGTTTCGGTTTGTCTGAATTGCTGATTGATGTTTTCAGGATCGGGCTTGTTGCGAGAGCATCCGTCTTCATAAAACCTCGATTTCTGCTTCCAAAGCGCCAGCACTCTTGAGTGCTTGGAGGATTGCGATGACATCGCGAGCGGTCGATCCAATTTGCTTGAGGGCCTGAACCAGTTCGTCGACACTTGCGCCTGCCCCCAGTGAAATTGATTTGGCTTTGTCTTCTTTGACTCCAACGCCAACCTGAGGAGTGACAACAGTCTTGCCACCGCTCAATGGTTCGGGTTGTGAAGTGACGTAGGAAGTGGAAATGTCGATGGACAGCGGGCCGTGCAGGATGGCGATTGGGCGCAGACTGACCTCTTTGCCCATGATGATGGTTCCTGTTCGCTCATTGATTACTACTTTTGGAATTCGCTCCACGGGGACGGCAAGATCTTCGATTTGAGCGTAGAACTCTACCTCCCGGCCTAAGAACTCATCCGGGGTACGGACGGAAATCAGCCCTGGATTTTGAGCGCTGGCAATGGATTCCTTGCCGGAGAGTTTGGGGAACTTGCGATTGATCGCATCTGTGATACGCGAAGCGGTGCCAAAGTCTGCTTTGAGAAGTTGCAGCTTTAGGGCAGGGCCTGGGGCTACTGACGGAGCGTCTGCTTCGAGCAGGGCTCCGCTAATGACTCGCCCGACTGTCGGATGGTTGGTAGTTTGCTGGTTACCACGGCCGCCGGCGACAAAGCCTCCGGTAACGAGCGGACCTTGAGCCACGGCGAAGACTTTTCCGTTGGCTGCGCGTAGGGGCGTTTGTATCAAAATGCCTCCCTGGAGATTTTGAGCGTCGCCGATTGCAGCGACCGTGACGTCAATCTTGGTTCCGTTTTGAGAGTAAGGAGGAAGTGTTGCCGTTACCATGACTGCGGCGATGTTACGAACCAGCATTGCAGTTGGGCTGACTTGAACGCCCATGCGGTCGAGCAAGCTTGCAAGGCTTTGGGAGGAAAAAAAGGTCTGACGTTTGTCGCCCGTCCCGTTCAGCCCAACGACCAAGCCGTAGCCGAGGAGTTGGTTGTCTCGGGCACCTTCGAGGGAGACGAGCTCGCGCACGCGAATTGGCTTCGAGTCTGCGGCGACTAGGGGCAATGCCAGGAGCGCGAGAATCAACAATAGGTTTATCAAAACGGTAGTAGTCCCATCAAGATTCGATAAACGATGTTCGGCCGGCGAATGGAATCGGATACGAGGCCCTTCCCATTGAGCTGGATGCTCATCATTCCAATCCGATCACTACGCACCTGATTGTTTGCAGAGACATCATTCCAGCGTACAATTCCACGGACCGCCAACTGATGCTTTTCAGAGTTGACTCCAATCTCCTTGGTGGCTTGTACGACGAGGTCTCCATTAGGGAGAACTTCGACAACGCGACCGGAGAGAGTACTTGTCAAAACATTGGACCGATTGGTGGAGCCTGTGCCATCCAGCTTCGTTGAACCATTGACGGCAGCGAGATTTTGCAAAGCGCCCAAGGCGCTAGGCTTGCCAAGCAACGAGGAAATGCTTGAGTTGGCCGAGGATTTTCTGGCGGAGGCGGAACTTCCCGCGCTAGTCGCATTCAGACGGTCTGATACGACAATTGTGATCGTGTCGCCGACGCGGCGAGCCCGCAAATCGCTTGCCAGATCGCTATAGCGCCCGGTATCAGCGTACGTGGATCCAGGTGCACTTTGTGGTGCAGCTGTAAGTGCTGACAACGCGGATAGAGCAAGAATTAGTCGCAGTACAAGATTTGTCATTGTTCTTTCTTTACAGCGCCGGTGCGAATTTCAACGATACCGGGCGCGACCGCGACAGCGCGTAGCAAGCGCTTTCCATCGAGGGTTGCGATAAGTAAGGGATCCCCGAGTCGGGCCTTTCCCCGGGCGATTGCTGGAGTACGGATGCTGGCTCGCCCCGCCTGGCTAATCAATTCCACGGTGTCTCCGGGTCTGATCAGCGGTGCCTCCATCAAATGGCTGGCATGCAGAATTGCTCCCTTTGTGAGCGAGCGGCGGAGGACTCGGCCCTCAAACTCGATTGTCGACTCTTTGATGCCACTCCCTGCCGGTTGCCACGGGAGTATGATGCTCTCGAGGTCTGAGGCCTCCACCAACTTTCCAGCAGGCAGGTTGCGGGCAGCAACCATACGCGACTGGCCGTGTTTCATGGTGAAGTTGATTCGAAGCGCTGCGTATCCTGATGGGCCGTCGATTTTCCCGTGCCAGATATATTGCTTCTTTACGGTGTCGTAGGATAAACCATTCCGTTGTAAGGCTATGTGGCCCATTGGTCCGGGAGAAATTCTCTTGTCCCGGATGTCGATTTCAGCATCCTGGACTTGTAGTCCAAACAAATCGTTGAGAGCTTGACGGAGCTCAGACTCCCATGCAAAGTCTTCGGCAAGGGCTGCCCGACGGTATACGCAAACGGGATCGAATTCAGATTTCGAAAGCGAATGGCTCGTAGCCCAGAGGCGAAGCGTTTGGCTGGTGAGATCTCTTCTTACACCGAAATTGGGAGAACTTGCGAGCACTGTTGTGGGTGCGAGAGTAGCGAAAGCAGGCAGCCGCGGAACAAGATCTCGAGCCTGAATCTGGGGCCCCTCGACTATCAGGCAGGGGTCGAGGGGAAGCAGGATTAGCGTGAGTAAGAGATAGAGCATTAGCGGGTCACGTTATTGGCTTGCTGATACATTTCGTCGGCAGCGCGCACGATTTTGGAGTTGGCCTCGTAGGCTCTTTGAGCCACGATCAAATTGATAAATTCGCTTACAACACTGACATTGGATTGCTCAACGTAGCCTTGCAGCAATGCACCCATGCCCTCTTGGCCACCGGGCGTGCCAATCTGAGCTTCGCCAGAGGAATCTGTGGGCATGTATAGATTTTTGCCGATGCTATTCAAGCCAGCCGGGTTCGCGAAGTTGGCGATCTGAATCTGACCGGCAACCTGGGTAGCCGTTTGACCCGGCAAAGAGTAACTCACAGTGCCGTCAGCACCAATGGTGACTCCCTGGGCCTCGGCGGGGATGGTAATTTGCGGCTCGAGTGCTTCGCCGTCGCTTGTCACGATGTTGCCATCGCGGTCCAGATGGAAGCCGCCGGACCTGGTGTAAGCGGTCTCTCCTGTTGGACGACGGACCTGGAAGAAGCCTTTGCCCTGAATGACCAGATCGAGGGGGTTGTTGGTCATAGAAAAATCTCCCTGTGAAAAGAGAATTTCATTGGAGACCGTGCGTGTTCCCAAACCAAGTTGAAGGCCGGTGGGAATCGTTGTCTGTGCGCCCGCTGAAGCGCCGGGCTGCACGAGGGTCTGATACATCAGATCCTGAAACTGCGCCCGCCGCATCTTGAAGCCGGTGGTATTGGCATTGGCGAGGTTGTGGGCGATGTTGTCCACATTCAATTGCTGTGCGGACATACCTGAAGCCGCGCTGTAGAGTGCTCGAATCATAGTCGTTTCCTAAACTCGACCCACTTCTTCTGTGGATCGCTTCCCCATCTCGCCGTGCAATTGCAGGGCCTTTTGCAACATTTCAAATTGGCGCGAGATTTTGACGAGCTGAATCCCGCCTGTTGTCGGGTCTGCGTTGGACTTCTCGAGCCAGCCCTGGTGGACTTCTACACCTGCAGCACGCCTGAGGCTTGCTATATCGCTGATGGCGAAGTAGGAGTCCCCTGCCTTGCGGAGTTGTTCGCGGTTAGCAGGCTCCATCAATTCGACACGCGCCAAAGCCGTGTTGTCCTGATGCAATACGCCTTGAAGATCGATGTTCAGTTGGCGAGTTGGGTCAAAGCGAAAGGTGGGAGGCAAGGGCCTTCCGTCAGGCAGAGTCAGTTTCACTTTGAATCCTTCTCTGGTTCGAAGTTGACCATCGGTTCCAATTTGGAAACTGCCGTTGCGCGTCAATAAATTGCCAGATGGCGATTCTGTGACGAAGTAGGCATTGCCATCAAGCGCCAGGTCGAGTGGGCGTGAGGTGGATTCGAGAAGGCCCTGATTGAAGTTGATCCACGACTGCTTGAGATCGGGAGACAGGCCTGTAAAATCAGGGCCGCCATTGCCAGCGAGAGCTTCTTCCGAGCCGTAGAGAGTGTATCGCTCCAGCTCCGATTTGAAGGCCGGCGTGCCGCTATTAGCCAAGTTATTGGCGACGATGTCGAGGCTCTCGGCGCGAGCTCTGAGCCCGCTGGCAAGAATGCTGGTTGTAGAGTCCATATAAGGTCCACCACGGTATAGGCAATCGTCATGCCAAAGCCTTGCATGGTTTTGGCACTGCGCGTGCTTAAGCATTCTGCGTGATGCAATCCGTGACAGCCACCGAGGTGCCAGTTCCGCAGTTGAGCAAGGAAGCTTGTCCCGGTGCATCTCGACTATCGGGGAGCAATGAGGACGCCAAAGTGGAGGGGAGCGAGTCGGGGCTGGAGGCATTGCTGACGGCCTGGACTGCAATTTTTCAGCAGCAGATATTGCCTGAGGCGCAGGATGTGTCGGCCGGCGAGATGAGTTTCGAACTGGTGGATGGCGCGACGGGAGGAGAGGTGAAGGGGGCGGGGTCTAGGCAGATTTCAGCTCTGCAGCCTGACACGAACAAAACAGCCGACATCCTCGGATCGGTTGCGGGTCGTGCGGCGATTTTCTGGCAGAAAGAGATCGTGCCTTTCGGAAGCGCGAGTTTGGGTGCAGATACAAAGGTCGAAACAACGGTCGAGCCGCCAATGGCCTTCGATTTGGTGAGCGCGGTCCTTCCAGTAGTCGGGCCCCCTGAGCTTGAGGGCGTCCATGTGCCTGTTTCAAAAGGTCAGAAAAGCCAGCAACTCGTGAACCCAATCGATGCCAAGAGTGGAAACGAAGAAATCCATTTGCCAACTGAAGGCAAGATTCCAGAAGCAACAAAGATCCCTGCTCGTGTTTTGGCGCCTGCTGCATCAGGTGGCGAGATTTTGACGGATGAGGTTTTGATAGGCAATCGCACGGCGGTCGATGAGCACATTGAGACTGAGCTTGTTGCTGTAGAAGTGGGACAGATTGAGGCGAAGCTTCAGACTTCACAAGTACTGCCACAAACTCCGCAAGTACAACTGCAGATACCACAAGAACAAGTAGTGCCGTCCTTGGTGAAGCAGAATCCACCCGTTGAGAACCCGGGGAAGATCACCCGTGCAGCAGCTCCAAGACGGGCTGCGGAGGTGGTCGGTCTCGGAGATACGTCGCTTCAAAAAGTGCAAGTGGCTGCCGAAAGCAAAGTGCAAGATTCTCCATTCACCAAGCCGATTCGATTTGACACCGAGGTCAATTTGGAGAGTGAGGGCCTGTCTCGCTTCAAGGCTGCTCTTGATAAGGCTGCGATACGGGTGCAGCATTCCGATCCACAGCCAGTCGAGAGGCCGGAGTTGGAATTAGGGAAAGTGCGGGAAGAATCGACCTCGACAGCGGCCGCCGAATCATCTTCGCCAATTGAAAAAAATGAGATGCCAATTCAAGACCGCAAACAGGAAGTGCCGATTGGACCTGTTCTGACCGAGACGTTGATCGTCGAGCACCCAAGGGAGCAAGTGGTCGTGTCCCAGGCCGCACCAGAAATACCGAAACGGGAATCTGTTGCAATGCCTCCAGCTCAGGATGCACCGGCAAAGAGTGTGCCAGTTCAAAAAAGCGAAATTCAGGCTCCACTGACGATGGCGAATGGAGAGGCGAAGACGATTTCCATTCGAATTCCGCTAACAGATACAAGCTTGGCGGGAACGGGAGAGGCACGACATATCGATCTGGTCTTCAATAATCGCAACAGCAATCTGACTTTGCAGTTTCATTCGCCCAGTGCCGAAATCCAACAACGGATCGAGGAGTCAATGCCTACACTTCTGGACAAACTCCAAACCGCAGACTGGACTTCGAAGCCTCCTGAGGTTGGAGCTGCATCGGGGGCAGTCGAAGCAGTAGTTGAGCCAAAGAAACGCGCGGAAACTTTTCTAGCGACGGGAATGACTACGGAAGCAGCGCGTGATCTTTCGACGGCCGCAACTTCCAGTCAGCAAGGCTCGCACCTGGACGACTCTTCGGCCAATCGACGTGAACAGCAGTCACAAAACTCGGCTGCGAGAAACCGCAAAAAAGATCAGGCTTGGCAAACCGAGTTTGACGAACAACTAGAACCATAAGAAAGAAAAGGAGCATTTCATGATTTCATCCTCAGATTTGATTCGCAGCCCTCAGGCAGCATTGGACACTACAAGGCAGGCCGGCAGGGCCGACGAGACAAATAAGGTCAAGCAACCGAATCCGAATGATCTCGCGAGCAAGGACGTATTTCTTCAACTCCTGATCGCCCAGATCAAGAATCAGGATCCCAGCAAGCCGGGTGACAGCATTCAATATATTACACAGCTCAGTCAATTCTCCGGGGTCGAGCAGCTGGTGGATATCAAGACCCAACTCCGCGATCTGATCGCCAAATTGACACCAGCAACTACGACGGAAAAGCCGGCCGCCTAGAGCGGATCGGACACGAAACACAGGAATCAAGGAACCCCAAAAACTAAATGTTTACATCATTTTCAACTGCCCTATCCGCCCTCAGCGCGCACTCAACTGCCGTCGATGTAGTCGGAAACAATCTTGCGAACCTGAATACTCCTGGCTTCAAGGCGAGTACGGTTTCGTTTTACGATCTCGTTACGCAATCACTTGGAGCCGGCCTCGGGGATACCCAGGTCGGATTTGGCGTAGGGCGTCCTATCACGCTTCGGAATTTCTCACAGGGTGCGATTCAGGTCAGTAGCGGACCGTTGGATGCAGCAATCCAGGGCGACGGATTCCTGATCTTGAAAGGGCAACAGGGACAAACGGTATATTCGCGTGGTGGCAGTCTCATCGTGGACAAATCGGGAAACCTCCTGACAGGAAAGGGCTACAAAATCCAGGGTTGGACCAATCAAGGAAACACTCTTGACACAACGGGTCCTGTAGGGGACATCGTAATTCCAGTAGGTTCCATCAAGCCTCCAGTTGCCTCGACAGCATTCCAGTTCGACATGAACCTGAATGCTGCTGCCAGTCTTGGGCCCCCGCCTGAAAGTTTCCGGACTTCTATTGAAATCTTCGACTCACTTGGCACCAGCCATGTGGTGTCTGTTGCTTTCACCAAGTCGGCAACGCCGAATGCCTGGGATTACAGTATTTCGATTCCAGATGCTGATGTCGCAGCACCCGTTGCTCCTCTCACTGGCACCATGCAATTTGACAGTAACGGGAAGCTGACGTCGCCTGATGCTGTTACTCCAATCAGCTTTGCCATTGCAGGCTTGGCAAATGGCTCTTCCGATATCAATTTGAACTGGGGAATCTATAACGGACTCACCCCACGCATTACGCAGTATGCGCAGCCGTCTGCGGTAAGCGCAAACTCACAGGATGGTCAGCCTTCCGCGCAGTTGATTCGAGTCGGGGTAGGGGATGGGGGCAGGATTCTTGCTCAATATTCCAACGGGGTTCAGTCGGCTGTGGGCCAAGTCGCTATGGCTTCGATTCGAAATCCGGAATCACTGGTTGCCGTTGGCGATAGCGCATTTCAACTGAGCGAGAAAAGTGCTCTGCCTGCAATTGGAACCTCTGGCACTGGCGGCCGTGGTTCGATTCTGGGCGGGGCGATTGAGGCTTCGACAGTTGACATCGCTAGAGAGTTTACAAACCTGATCATCTACCAGCGTGGGTATCAAGCGAACACGAGAGTAATCACAACAGTTGATGAGATCAGCCAGGAAACGATCAACCTGAAGCGTTAATTTCTTATGGCCTCAGCACACATGCAGCATCTCGAGCAATTCGCGCATTACCTGGATATGCCACTAACGGTTGAGGCCGTTCTTGACCAGAAGACGATGACAATTTTCGAAATCCTCGCTCTGGAAGAAGGAAGCGTAATCAAGCTGAATCGCTCTGCCGGGGAGAACATAGACCTCATCATTGGCGGCACTTCTGCTGCCTTTGCGGAGGTTGTAATTATCGACGAATCCATGGGCGTTCGAGTGACGGACCTGGCTTCAGAAGGCTAACGGAGAACTGCGATGTGGAAGAAACTTTTAAAGCTTTGGGAGGACACGGCATTGCGCCGTGCAGCTCAGCAAAGCGGACAAGCCCGGACGAAGATCAATTTGGCAGGCCAAAAGTGGTTTGGTTCGGGAGAATGCCTCCGTATCGTCGAAATTGAGACGGAGGGCGGCAGCTACAGAATTGCCATATGGAATGGCAAAACATCAAGCCAGATGGTCGAGCTCAGCCGAGGAGTTCCGCTTGAGAGTCCAGCCCTGCTTGCGCGTTCGGTCGGCGGAGGAGTTGCTTGAAGCGCTGGCTTATCTTGTTTGCACTGAGCCCAGCACTGCTGGCGGCTCCGGTGTCGGCAGCTAACGCTGAGGCTGGTGGCACTGCTTTGCGGCTTGCGATTCAACTCACCCTCGCTGCGCTCGTGCCAATGTTCTTTGTGACGCTGACGCCGTTTTTGAGGATCAGCGTTGTACTTCATTTCCTTCGACAGGCACTTGGAACCCAGACCGTTCCTTCAAACCAGGTGGTGATCGCGCTGGCTTCTCTTCTGACCTGCCTGTCGATCACTCCGCAATTGACTGCAATCTATGAAGGCGTCATTCAACCCTACAACAAAGGCACGATCACAGAAGAGAAGGCCCTCGCCGCTGGCGGTGCGCAGATGAAGAGCTATATGGTGCCGTTTCTTGGCGAGAAAGAAATTGCCCTGATGCTTCGCGTTTCACATAGTGCAGCCCCAAAGAGTCCCGCAGATCTGGCCTTTCCAGTGATTGCTGGCGCTTACATGCTGAGCGAGTTGAAGAGCGCTTTCAAGATCGGGGTCCTGCTCTACATGCCGTTCCTGATTATTGATCTGATTGTTTCGGCTGTGATTGTTACGCTTGGCATGATTCAGCTTCCCCCGGTGATGGTCTCCGCCCCGTTCAAAATTCTGATCTTTGTGCTTGCAGATGGCTGGACTGTGATTATCGATGCGGTGATGAAGTCGCTTGAGGTAATGCGCTGATGGAGACCGTTGTTGCTGTCGAAATTGTGCGCAACGCGATTCTCACTTCGATCCTGATTGCTGCGCCGCTTTTGGGCATCTGTCTGATCTGTGGCATCTTCTTCAACCTGATTCAGGTGGCAACTTCCATCCAGGACCCAGGTTTTAGTGCAATTCCCCGCTTCGCTGTGTGTGCTTTCGCTTTTCTCCTGCTACTTCCCTGGATGCTCAACCAGATGTCCGGTTTTATCGCCCGTACAGCAGAAATGATTCCAAGGATTGCCCGATAGCGATGCCCCCTATTGAATCAGCAGCCGCATTGTTCGCTACGGAATTGGCTCGGGCCGGGACTGCTGTTGGCGTGTTGCATTTGCCCGGATTCCGGCAGTTGCCAACTTCGGCGAGGGCTTTTCTTGCTCTGTGTATTGCCTTCGCCTGTTTCTCGGCCAAATGGGCAACAGCCGGTTCGACGGAGCTTGCCGTGGGAGAGTTTTGGTTGGTCTGCGGCCGCAATCTGGTTGCGGGACTGGTGGTGGCCCTTTGCTGGAATGTTGTGCTCGAGGCTTGCGCGCTCGCAATACAGCTTGCGAGTATCCAGTCTGGTCTGAGCTATGCCTCGATCATCGATCCGACCAACGATACGGAAAGCGGATCACTGCTGAGTATTACGCAGTTCTGTGTGCTCCTGACTTTTCTCGCAGCGGGCGTGCATCTCGAATTTCTTGGGTTACTGCTTGAATCGGATTCACTTTGGGTGAGGTTGAGTGGGACAGGTGTGATCGTAGGCGTGCTCAAAGCAATACTGGGGTTCAGTTTCAGAACTGGAATACGCCTGGCCGCCCCATTCATTGCCAGCATGTTGCTGCTCGATTTTGCCTCTGCGCTGGGAGCCCGCTTCGCCGATCGATTCCAGCTCAGCATGCTGCTATTCCCGCTAAAGTGGGCGGCGACCCTCGCGATCCTTCTGGCGTCTACCGTGACCCTGCATTATCTCGAGGCAGGGTTGGCGAAGCAGGCAATTGGCCTGTTGGGGGGGGCGCGTTAAGTTATGCCGCAGAACGGGGAGAAGACTGAAGACGCTAGTCAACGAAAACTAGAGAAGGCGCGTGAAGACGGCAAGATTGTTTCCAGCCGCTACCTCGTAATTGCTGTGCAGTTCATTGCTGGCTTTCTTTACTTCAGCGGCGTTAATGAGCACGTGGGGCCTGGGTTGCGGCATTGGAAGACCTGGCTCGGCTCTTCGTTTGATGCAGCACTTCAAGGCGATCAGATGCTTGTGCCCAGTTTGCACTGGACCAAAGACGCACTACTTTATTTCTTTTGGGCTGGTGCGGTAACTACTGGATCGGTGTTGGCTTCGCAACTGGTTCTGAGTCAGGGCTATATCAGCTTGAGCCGTGCCAAGCCCGACTTTTCGAAGGTGTTCAGCACTGGACGTCTGGGAAATCAAATGAAGGAAGGGCTGAAGTCACTTCGCGCGAGTTTACTGATCCTCGTGTTGGCAGTGATTGCCTTGGCGCTCTATTGGCAGGAGCTTTTGAGCTGGAGCATCTTTCTCGCCCGGCTCTCTGTCCTTGGTCAGGTCTTTGAGCAATCCAGACAGTTTTTCGGGGCAGGGAAGCTGTGTTGTCTTGTCTTTCTTCTCATGGGCGCGGGCGACCTCATGATGGCGATGCGAAAGCACGGGTCAGAACTCAAGATGTCCAAGCAGGATTTGAAGGAAGAGTTCAAAGAGGGAAACGGCAATCCGGAAGTGAAGGCCAAGATCCGCCGGTTGATGAAGGAATTCGCAGGCAAGCGGATGATGTCGCAGGTGCCGAACGCGACCGTTGTGATCACGAATCCCACGCATTATGCCATTGCAATCCAGTACAACTCCGAAGAGATGAGCGTGCCGGTCGTGCTTGCGAAAGGCATGGACCACGTTGCGCTGCGTATTCGAAAAATCGCGATGGATCGCGAGATTCCGATTATCGAAAACCCGCCTCTAGCACAGGCGCTTTATAAGTCGGTTGAAGTTGGCCAGGAGGTTCCGATGCACCTCTATCGCGCTGTTGCTGAAGTGTTGGCCTATGTTTACCGCGTGCTCGGACGCAATGCTGCCCGTTATTAGACCCCATGAACCCTTCACTTCCACTTTCTCAGAAACCAATCGCAGCGCTGCGGACGAGCGGTGCTCCAGAGCAGGCGAGACCCATCTTCAGCTGGCAAATGTTGCGCAAGGCGGAAGTTGGAGTGCCCCTGGCGGTAATGGGCATTCTGATGGCGATGATACTGCCCTTGCCCGCAATGCTTCTGGACCTGCTCATCTCGGCCAATATTGCCGTCAGCGTTCTCGTCTTGCTCGTGTCCATGTACATCCTGAAGCCGGTTCAATTTTCCATTTTCCCGTCAGCGCTCCTGTTGCTGACACTTTTCCGGCTGGCCCTGAATATTTCGTCCTCTCGGCTGATCCTGATGTATGGAAATCTTGGCACCTCTGCTGCCGGCGATGTGATCGAATCCTTCGGCCAGTTTGTGGTTGGCGGGAGTTTTATTATCGGCCTGGTCATGTTTCTCATCCTGATCGGCATCCAGTATGTCGTTATCAATCACGGCGCAGTTCGTATTTCGGAAGTGACGGCCAGGTTTACGCTCGATGCATTGCCGGGCAAGCAGATGTCGATTGATGCTGACCTGAACGCAGGATTGATCGATGAGGCCGAAGCCAAGGACCGACGTAAAAAACTTGCGCAGGAGACGGAGTTTTATGGAGCGATGGATGGTGCGAGCAGGTTCACGCAACGAGATGCTGTCGCCAGCATTTTGATCCTTCTCATCAACGTTTGTGCAGGGTTCCTGATTGGTGTCCTGCAATACGGAATGGATCTTGGCAAAGCTTTCGAGACCTATACAATTCTCACGATCGGCGATGGCTTGGTGACGGTGATTCCGGCACTGATGATCTCGCTTGCTGGTGGACTGATCGTGACACGGGCCTCGAGCGAAGGACAGCTCGATTCAGAGATTCGCCGTCAGTTGTTTGTCAATCCAGAGCCAGTTGCATTGGCTGGACTTGTGCTCGTGCTACTGGCGCTTGTCCCTGGTTTGCCCAAGATTCCATTCCTTGGACTGGGGGCAGCAGCTCTTTATGGAGCAAAGCGGCTGGTTGAAAAGAAACATTTCAGCGACATGGCGAAACCGGAGCCCGTTGTCGCACCGAGCGCGAAAGACAATATCGATTCGATGTTGCGCGTGGATACGGTTGCCGTTGAAGTAGGTCTTGGGCTGGTGCGCCTGGTGGAGGGTGGAGGTCAGAGTACACTTCTGCAGCGGATCTCTGGTGTACGTCGACAGATGGCCTCTGATCTGGGTTTCGTACTTCCTGCGGTTCGAGTTACAGATAATCTCTCACTGCGGGCGACCGAGTATCGAATTCTCATCAAAGGCAATGAGATGGCGCGTTTTGAGATGATGCGTGGCTACGAGTTGGCATTGCTTTCTGTAGACCCGAAAGAACGCCACAATTCTCAATTGGCGGCGAGGCTGACGGCCCAGGGCGCGATCCCGGCCAAAGAGCCAGCCTTCCAGCTGGATGCCCTATGGGTGCCGACAGCTTTGGTTGAGACTGCCCGTATGGAGGGCTGTACGATCGTCGACGCAGCCAGCATTGTTGGTACACATTTTGCAGAAACGATGAAGCGGAGCACCGCCGAAATTTTCACCAGGCAGGACGCGAAACGCTACGTGGATCGAGTTGCCGAGGAGACGCCAAAGCTGGTGGAGGATTTGGTCCCTAAATTGCTTCCATTGAGTACTGTGCAGAAGATATTGCAGAATTTGCTACGAGAACGCGTTTCAATCCGGGATGGCGTTTCCATTCTGGAAGCAATGAGCGAAGGCGGGGCGATGACGCGGAACCCGACGCTGATTACAGAATTCGTTCGACAGTCGATTCGACGCACTATTACAAGGCAACATTTGAGTGCAGCAAACGATCTGAACGCCTGGCTCCTGAATCCGGAGCTGGAGCAGGAGCTTGAGGCTTCTGTCGAGCACGGTGAGTTCAACAGCCACCTGACTGCGGGCCCGGCAAAAGTGCGCGATCTGCTTTCGCGGTGCAAACAGGTTTTTGAGAATCCGCTTGCCTCGGGTGTGATTCTGGCTGGTTCCAATGCCCGCTTCTTCATACGCCAATTGACTGAGGCTTCGTTTCCCAATCTGAGCGTGGTTTCCCATTCCGAAATCGCCTCGGGGATTCAAGTCAACTCGCTGGGACAGATTTAGTAACAGGGACTTCATCCTATGAAAATCAAATCATTTTATGCCGACTCGATGGATTTGGCAATGCAGAGCGCGAGCAAAGAACTGGGCGATGAGGCCCTGATCTTAAATTCTCGCGAGGCCCCGCTCGAATTCCGTCACTTCGGCAAATATGAAGTTGTCTGTGCCTGCGCTCATGTCGCCCTCACAGACCGCAAGCCGGAGCCAGTTTCACGAAAGACCCCGCCGGTGACGGCCGAAGCGGGGACGACTTCCTCCAGGAAAGCGCGAGTCGTTGTTCTGGTAGGGCCGAGCGGAGCTGGAAAAAGCACTGCCTGTGCAAAGATTGCGATCCACTCGAAATTCACTAAAGGTCGTCCCACCGCAGTACTGAGTTGGGATAGCGGCAGAGTTGGCGGTTCAGACTCCGTTCGGTCCTATTGCGAGATTGCCGGAATTCCATTTCGGGAAGTCGAGACTCGTGATTCTTTTGACAAAGCGCTGGTTGAATGGAAAGACATCGATCTGATTCTTGTAGATACTCCTCCAATGGAGGGCAGCGAGTTTTTGATCGAAGAACTCGCCGGTGCGATCACCGGTACCCAAGATATCGAGACGCACCTGGTTTTGTCGGGAACGTTTTCCCCTGCCTATCTCGATTTCGCTTATTCGAGCTATGCGCCCTTCCGCGCTACGAAGCTATTGCCTACGCATCTCGATGAGGCCCAGATGGATCTTGCCGCTCCAGGAATGGAGCGGGTAGGAGCGCTCAGCATTCAATGGTGCGGGACTGGCCGCGGTGTTCCAGAGGACTTGCAGGATGCAAGTGACGTGCTTGAGCAGGTCGCAGCGCTCACGCCACGGCAGGAAGTGATTCAAGCCCCTCCAGCTCAAGTTCCAGCAATTCCTTCGGCGAAAAGCGCGATTGAATCGATACTCAGGAAACTCCGGCGAGAAGACCTGGATCCGAACGCGCAAATTGTCCGCGCACCCAGGACCAGCGCGGCCTGACGGTCCCGCGAAGAGAACAGGCGAGCAAGCCATGAGACGCGATACAGAGTCCTCAATCGGAGCCGAATTAGAAATGTATTATTCCCCAACACAGACCTCAAACGCAGCTGAGGATCGAGAGCAAATGATTCTCGAGCACCTTCCGCAGGTTCGTTTGATCGCACGCCGCATTCATGAGCGTCTGCCGGAAAGCGTCAGCCTGGAAGACCTGGTCTCGACCGGGATTCTTGGGCTGATTCATGCAATTGATCGCTTTGACCCCAGCCTGAATGTAAAGCTCAAGACTTACGCGGAGTACAAAATTCGGGGTGCAATCCTCGATAGTCTTCGCGGGCTTGACTGGGCACCCCGCCAGCAAAGAAAGAAAGCGAAACAGATTGAAGCGGCCATCTGCTCCGCAGAGCAACGACTTAAGCGGGCACCACGCGAGGAGGAGATTGCTCTTGAGTTGAAACTTACGATTCAGGAGTATCACGAGTGGCTCGTTGAAGTTCGAGGTGTCAATCTCGGAAGTCTTGAGTCCGGCGGAAGTGATGAAGCGAATCGAGATCTACTTCGCTTTATTGCGGATAAAGAGGAAAACTGGCCCTCCAACCTGGTGGAACGTTCGGAACTGGAACGCCTATTGGCCGAGGCGATCCAGCGCATGCCACAAATCGAGCGTACCGTGCTGAGCCTCTACTACCAAAAGGAACTCACGCTGCGTGAGATTTCGAAAGTTGTTAACCTCCACGAATCGCGGATTTCTCAACTCAAGAGTCAAGCGGTGCTTCGCCTGCGAACTTATCTCGAAAAACGCTGGCCCGTTGTGAAGGGGAGCTGAAGCTTGCCGGGGTTGAAGGCGCAATGAAAGCTACAATTTCAAAAGACGAAGTTCTTGCCAAGCTCAAAGAGAGCTTGTCGACACGTCTCGGTCAGGCTCTCGAAGGAATGACAGGGAACACGCAAGGCTGTTCCCTTGTACCGAACTTCATTTCATTTCCAGAAGCTGAGACCGCAGAAAATTATCTTGGCTGGACCGCCGACTACTCGGGTGGCGAGAAGGTGCAACTTCGGATTTTTGCAAGCCCAGAAAATTGGCGCTTGATCGGAAAGACTGTTCTTGAAGCGGCCGGTCTTGACACCTTCGATGATCCATCCCTCGAAAGCACGTACCTGGAGACAATTGCTCAGGCAGCTTCCTCCTGGTCCAATGACCTTTCTGGACTGGCGGGAGCTAAGTGGGAAGTCTCGACGACAAGGCCTACTGGTGAGGCTGAAAGCAATGCGACGACCTGGGCGTATCATCTTCCGATGAGTGAGGGCGAAGCGCAGGTCATCATTCAAATCTCCGAAGAACTGCTGAGCGAGCTATTGATGCAGCCGCCGACTCCCGAACCGATTTTGCAAAATGCAGCAGTGGAACAAGAGATCAGCGCAAATCCGACACAGTTCGATTTGCTGCTCGATGTGGAATTGCCAGTCAGCGTAAGCTTTGGCCGAGCCTTGGTCGCATTAAAAGAAATTTTGAAATTGAGCTCTGGTTCGATCGTGGAATTGAATCGAGCCGTGACAGAACCCGTTGAGGTAATTGTCAACAATTGTGTGATTGCGCGCGGAGAAGTAGTTGTAGTTGAAGGAAACTATGGCGTGCGAATTCAACAAATTGTCAGTCGGCAGGACCGGCTTCGAACCGTGAACTAGGAGACCCCTCATGATTGAAAATCAGATCGCAACGATTTTTCTCGCCCTTGGACTACTCGCGTCACTTTATCTGACATTGCAGATCAAGATGGATGTGCGGCGCAGCGAACGCAACTGGCAAAAGGAGATGGAACAAGTCCGATTTCAGCTCAACGACCAGCGCAGTAGCTGGATCCAGGCAATTCGACGTGAAGCGCCTGTGCTCGAGCCGAAGGTTCCTCTTCGCGCCGAAGTCGCATTCCCCCTGCGCGCATCGGCACAGCCAATGGTCAGTTCTCTTTGGGGCGACGCGACGAAATCGAAAGCAATCGAGATGGTAAAGCGGGGGGAGTCTACTGCAAACATTTCTGCGGCCCTCTCGCTTCCCAAACCCCAGGTAGAGTTTTTGATGAAGCTCGAAAAGGCCGCTACAAAGAGTTAGACTCGGGCAACCATGAAGCGTCTAATCCTGGAATTTGTTCTGGATGCTGCGCGAACGAGGTGCCACCGCTGCTGGAGGCTCATCCTCAAAGGTGACCTTCATAGCGATCTCCTTCTTGTCTCGAACCAGGCTCAGATTTACGGTTTTCCCTGAAGAACGCGCGTTCCGAACCGCGCTGGTAACTTCGCGTGGCGATCCTACATTTGTGTCTTCCACTTTGACAATTACATCTCCGGCCTTGATTCCAGCCTTTTCGGCAGGAGTGTCTTTCCCCACGGAGCGGACCAACACTCCCTGTTTTACTCCAAAGAAATCGGCCAACTGATTGTCCAGGGATTCAGCTTCAACGCCCAAGGTTGAGCTTTTCCAGTACATTACCGCTCTGGGGCTGTCGAGCGAACCCATCATGCCACGAATGTCGATCTGCGGCATTGGCGCTATGCGAACGGTCCGCGACATTCTTGATTGTCCACTTTCGGGCTTGGCCGTGAGCGTCACCAGGTTGCCCGCGCGCGTGACGCCGATCTTGACTTCGCGTCCAGCGGGGGTCTCACGCACCATGCGGATGAATTGCTCCATGCTCTCCACACGAGTACCGGCATATTCGAGCACGACGTCGCCGGTTTTCAGGCCAGCCTTCGCAGCGGGCGAATCTTCTTCAACGCTTGTGATTTCCGCTCCACGCTCTTCTTTGAGGTTGAGCGCTCGCTTCCGCTCAGCATCCACATCGCGAACTCCGACGCCAAGATAGCTGCCGTTCGCGGCCATAAGCCGCATGAGACTCTGCATCGGGGGCACTGGGGCGGTCGGAGGACTTGGCGCTCCCACAGCTGCTGGAGGTGCTGGCGGCGCGGCCTGTACGAGGTACACGAAGTCTCCCGGTCCGGAAACGACAATTTGAGCAGTCAGCAAGCTACTAAACATGGACACCAGAAGCATGCTGATCAGCAAAGACAATTTGATTTTCATACCCTTATCGACGGTCCTTTATCGTATTCGTCTCACCTGGCGCAGTCCATCCAATAGATTCGCCTGTGCTCAAACGGCAAATCGCAGCGAGGCTAAAACACACCCGGTGACGCCCGCATCTGACTCAGCACGCGCAAGCACCGCGAGCGCACATAATCGTTCTCATCACGGCGGATTACTTCTTGCAAGGTGCCAACGATTTCTGCCGGAGGACGATCCACTAAAAGATCAATCGCCTGCACACGCAAATTCGGATTGCTGTCTTTGAGCAGCACTCGGGTCAGTGCCTGCCGGACTTCAGAGTCGTTCACATGTGGACGCAGAGCTTCGAGCGCACGCAAGCGGACACTTGGGCTATCGTCGTGCTCCAGCGTCTGCATGATTGCCTTGCGCACATCATCGCGATTGCAGCGATTGCGCAATAAATCGACACTTTCAAGCCGCATCCCCGCATCCGGCGATTGCCTCGTCGCCGCCATCAACGCCTGCTCGATACCCGCTTCACTCAGAGCGCCTTCAATCATCCTCTGGCGCGGCTCCTCTAGCACAATCTGCACCATGCCATTGCCAGTACCCTGAATCGTCCGGATTGTGGAAGTAGGCAACCCGGCGGCTGAGACCGACTTCCGTTCCTCCACCTGCCTACCCGCATAAAAACTCAGTGCCAGCATAGCGAAGCCAATCGCCGGCCTCATCAAGCGAGGCCAAGCTGGCATCCAGTCACGCAATTGACCAAACCAGGTAGACTTCACCGCAGTCTCGGCCTGCAAGTGGTGTCTAAATGCCTGCCGACATTGTCCGAGCAGGGCTGGTGGAGGCTCAATCTCAACCTGATTCATCAAACGCAGAATCGAACGGTGTTCTTCAATCAACGACTGGCAATGGGGACACTGCCCGGCGTGGCCTTCGAACTCTTCCTCTTCGTCGAAGTCCAGCTCCCCGAAAACATAAAGCTCAACCCGGTCTTTGACGAAATCGCAGTTCATACAAAATCCCCGAGTGCTGCCCGCATTTTTTGCGTGGCGCGGAACAGACAATTCTTGGCGGCTTCTTCGGTGGTACCCAAACCCTCGCCAATGGCCCGCAAACGCATCCCCTGGTAGTGTCGCATTTCAAAAACCATACGTTCCCGAGGCGTAAATCCCGACAATGTAGACTCGATTTTCTCGCGCAACTCGCGACTCAGCAGTTTGCGTTGCGGATCGAGATCCGCACGATGGTCGGTGGCCATTTCCAGCCGATCTTTCGGTCCATCACTGGTTTCAACAACCGCTGGCTCTTCCTTGCGAACCTTCTTCTTGCGCAAGGCATCGAGGCAAAGATTCGTCACGATGCGGTAAAGCCAAGTGTGAAAGCTGCAATCAAAGCGGAACTTCTCCAGATTCTTGTGCACTCGGAGAAAGGCTTCCTGATAGATGTCGTAGGCCTCTTCGCTCGAACGGAGGAGATTAAAGGCGAGGCGCAAAACCTGCTGGTCATAAGTCATGACCAGGGCTTCAAAGGCGTCCTGGTCACCGGCCTGCGCGGCCCGTATCAATGCGGCTTCGTCCATATTGCGTCGATCTGCGGGCAGCCGTAGCGTTGCCGCAAGCACCGCCTGCCCTGGAATTTGATAGCTCACCACTGCTTTGGACGGGCCAGAGGAAAAAATGTCACGCGGGCAACAAAAAAATCCTGCTCCCCTCGAAAAATTAGTCAGCCAGCGAAATTTCGATGCGTTTCTGAGCCACATCCATCGCTGTGATTTTGAACTGACGGATCTGCCCGACGTGAACCTGATTCTTGTCCGCATCGTCGCCCGCGCCTTCTTTCCATCGCGCGTTCAACATCGCGCTCAGGGAGGTGAGGTCGGCCTTGCCGGATCCACCCGCACTGGCGCTCGCCCCTTCCGGTTTAGGGAGCGGACAATTCACAGTGACGCCTTCAGCGAGTTGCACCTTGGCACGGCCCTCTTTGACATCGCTCACTCGCCCTGTTATCACCTCGCCCACCTGGTGTTCGGCAATAAAATGATCTGCGCTGGTTGGCTCAAGCTGTTTGATACTCAAACGAATCCTGCGCCGGTCCACTTCAAATTCGGTGACGGCGGCCTTGACGATCTGGCCGACTTTCAGTATGTCCTTCGGGTGTTCAATCCGCTTTTCACGCGTGATGTCCGCAACGTGAATCATGCCCTCAACGCCAGGGCCAAGAGCGATGAAGGCACCAAAAATCTGCAAGTCCGTTACAGCCGCTTCGACCACAGATCCCAGTGGGTACTTTAACTTCGCAGCTGCCCACGGGTCTTCTACCAACTGCTTCAACCCAAGACCGATCTTGCGTTCGCCCGGCTTCAGATCGAGGATCTGCACTTCTACGATGTCGTCGATCTTTACAACGTCCTCCGCCTTGCGGATCCGCTTGTCCCAGGTCAGATCGATCATGCGGATCAACCCTTCGATGCCAGGCATCAATTCGACAAACGCTCCAAAGTCTGCGAGGCGCATCACTTTACCCTGCAGGCGTTGGCCCACCTGGAATTGGTCGGCTACCTGAGCCCAGGGCTCTGGCTGCAACTGCTTCATGCCGAGCGAGATCTTGCGCGTAGTGGCGTTGACCTTGAGAACCTTGACTTCTACTTCGTCCCCTTCTTTGAGAAGGTCTGAGGGCTTGGCGATGCGTGTCCAGCTCATGTCGCTGACGTGCAGCAATCCATCCACTTCGCCAATCGTGACAAAAGCACCAAAGTCAGTGAGCGTGCGCACGCGACCCTTGAGCACCGTGCCCTCGGCAATCGTCGAGAACGCTTCCTGCTTGCGCACTGCAGACTGCTCTTCGAGCAGCACGCGACGGTCCACCACTACGTCTTCTTTTTCTTTATCAAATTTAGTGATGCGACATTCAATCTTCTGCCCCACCAGCTTGGCCATCTCGCTCACATCGCGAGCCCCACTGCGGGATGCCGGCATAAAGGCCCGCTCACCCACATCGACACGCAACCCACCCTTCACCACTTCCAGCACGGTGCCAGTAACGGTGACCTTGTTCTCAAAGGCCTGTTCGATGCCGCTCCAGTCTTTTGGTGCCTCTACCTTCTGCACGGCGAGGCGATAATAGCCCGTGTCCGTGCGTCCAGCAACGCTGACCTCGAGGGTCTGGCCCAGTTGCACGATCACTTCGCCATCGCGCCCCTTTACCAGATCGAGAGGCAGCAGGCCTTCCATCTTGCGACGGATATCGACAACCACACCGTCAGGGGTGATTCGCAGTACCTGTCCTTTGATCATGCCGCGACCGACATTTTCGCCGTCCGGCTTCTTTTGCGTTTCAAATTCACGCAAGATATCGCCGAAACCGCTGTCCGCTAGGTTTTCCGTTGTTTCCAGATCTAGATCCGGGTTCAAAGGCTGAGTGTTTT
The DNA here is from genome assembly GCA_025354885.1 of Acidobacteriota bacterium. Classification (GTDB taxonomy): domain Bacteria; phylum Acidobacteriota; class Terriglobia; order Bryobacterales; family Bryobacteraceae; genus Bryobacter. Next base: position 29,254 of record JANXLY010000058.1, read on the forward strand.
CCATGGAATTAATACCGATCCGTGAGAGTATTTTTATAGTCTCATAGATGAAACGCCGACTCTTCCTTCAAAGTTCTACCCTTGCCGCCTTGTCTCCCGCACCGGCCGCCAATGACGATGCCGCCTGGCTCAAAATTCGCAAGGAACAATTCGCCTTGCCGGAGTGGCGGGCCTATCTCAACACCGGTAGCGTCGGCGCTGCACCCAACCGTGTTGTCAAGGCGAGTAACGACTATTTGGCCCAGGGCGCAAGCTACTCTACCGATCAATACCCGCGCTGGGGCTACGAAGCGATGGACTCTCACCGGATCGCTCTCGCCAAATTTCTTGGCACCAGCAAAGAAGAACTCGCACTCACCCACAACGCCACGGAATCGATGAGCCTCATCGCAAATGGGCTTGATCTCAAGAGCGGGGACGAAGTGTTGATGACCGATCAGGAGCATCCTTCCGGACGTGGCTGCTGGCTGCTCAAGCAGGCCCGTACCGGCATTCGCGTCCGAGAAGCCAAGATCCCGATTCCGCCCAAGAGCTCCGACGAAATCGCCGACGCGCTTCTTTCGCAGATCAGGCCCGAGACCCGCGTTCTTTCTTTCTCTGGTATCACTACGCATTCCGGCCTGCTCTTTCCGATTCGCAAGATCTGCGATGCCGCGCGTGCCAAGGGCATCATTACGGTAGTCGACGGCGCACACCTCGCAGGTCAGGTCCCCTTTCGCCTCGACGATCTTGGTTGCGATGTTTTCGCCGGCAGTCTGCACAAATGGATGCTCACGCCCCCAGGCTGCGGTGTCCTCTATGTACATCGCGATTTCCAGCGCAAGCTCTGGCCCACCATTGTTGTCGATGGCTGGCAGAACTCGAAGGATGCTGTGAAATATATGCAGCTCGGCTGCAACAACCGCGCCGAGCTCGAAGGCGTGCTCGAAGCGTTGCGCTTTATCGACGAGCTTGGTGCCCAGCGCATTTACGACCGCATCCATCATCTGGCGCAATACGCTTACAGCCGTGCCAAACAGTTCCCCTACGTCAAGCTGCTTAGCTCCCCCAATCCCGCTCTGTATGGAGGTATGGTGGCTTTTGAAGTGGACCGGCCTGATTACACGCCCCTCTGGACCAAGCTCGCACAGCGCAAAGTCTGGACTCTTCGAGGCCCCAAGATCCGCATCTCCTCGCACATCCACACGCGCCCCTCCGACATCGATCTCTTCTTCGACACCCTCAAAGAAGTCTTCGGTTAATTGCGGCTAGTTGCGATTGAGTCGATAACCTACGCCGCGCACCGTCAGCAGGCATTCCGGATGCGCCGGGTCCGTCTCGATATATTTGCGCAGCCGCACTATAAAATTGTCGATCGCCCGCGTGTCGGTATCGCTTTGCACCTGCCAGACTTTGTCGAGTAATTCGGCGCGGCTCACTACCTCGCCCTCATGGGCAAGCAGATACTTCAGCAAGTTCACCTCGAGTAGCGTGAGCGGCTGGCGTTCGCCCTCAACTTCAATCTCCAGCGTCTTGAAGTAGATCGTACGCCCATTGATCACGATGTTTTCTGCCGGCTCCTGCGCAGTGGTTGCCAGCCACTCCCGCCGCCGCATCAAGCCTTTGATGCGGGCAATCAAAACGCCCAGATCAAAGGGCTTGGCCAGATAGTCGTCTGCTCCGGCGGCGATCCCTTTCACGACATCATCGGGACGGCTGCGCGCGGTCAGCATTAACGTTGGCAGAAAATGACGCGCATCGCGCAATCGCCGAATCACCTCAAATCCATCGATGCCCGGCAACATGACGTCGAGAACAAGCAAATCGTAGCGTTGCTTCTTAGCTTCGAAATCGGCGAGTGCATCTTCGCCAGATTCCCGCACGGTCACATCAAAGCCTTCGGCCTCCAGATTGAATCGCAATCCTTCTGCCAGATGTTGTTCGTCTTCCACTACCAATACATGCATCAGCTCACCAAACCTTTGGGCCTGAATTCACTCTGTAATTCCATTGTGAAGGTGCTCCCCAGTCCTGCGCCGCCACTCTCGGCGTAGACGCGTCCCCCATATCGTTTCGCCACGCTGCGCACGATAAACAAGCCGAGCCCTGTGCCTTTCACCTTCTGTGAATTGATTCCTGGAATTCGATAAAAACGCGCGAAGATCCGCTTCAGTTCCGCCTTGGCCATGCCCATGCCCTGGTCTCGAACTTTCACAGCCACACTGTGCGGGGTCAGTCGCTCCAGTTTGATCGTGACTTTCACATCACCTGCAGAATACTTGACCGCATTCTCGATCAGATTGCTCACCGCGCTTTTCAGTTCTTGTGCGTCGCCGCGTACAATCGCCTGATCGCCCGTGGGCAGCTTCTTCTCGACATGCAGACGATCATTCTCGAGGTGATGCCGTTCCTGTGCCACCTGCACGCAATCGGCGATGACATCCGTCATAGAGACTTCATGTTTGCCGCGATCATTGCGGTTGCCGATGCTGCTTGCCTCCAGCACCTGTTCGATCGTACCCATGAGGCGGTTGGAATCGTCGAGCATGATCCGGTAGAACTCGCGGCGTTTGGTTTCGGGGACTTCGCGCCGCTCCAGCGTTTCGAGATAGAGCTTGATCGAGGCAACCGGGGTTTTCAGTTCATGTGTTACCGCATTCAGGAATGCGTCATGCTGTTCGTTCTTGCGAATAGCGCGGACGAGGAAAATTGTATTCAACACCATGCCAGCGATGGCGAGTAAGAAGAAAATCAGGCCAAGGACGAAATAGATTCCGGTACGCCAGTTCAGCACGATCCAGCCGAAACTGAGCACTACCGTCAGGACAATGACAACGATCCCCAGCACCGTGAAGAGGATCGCCTGCCGTCGCCGTCCGGGCATGATCATACTATCCATCTAACATCAAGATGACCCTGCTCTGCTTCAGCAAATTGCAAGAGACGCTCGCCCTCAGCCTGAATCGCATCGCGAACGGCCTTCGGCTGCCTGCCGAAGATCTCAACTACGAGACGAGTCTGCTTCTTGTCTTTTTCGAGCTTCCAGGCACCAGAGACCAAACCGTCCACCAGCACCGTGGCGCGCACTCTCCCCGCTGTGAGAAAAACCTGCTTGCGATGCACCTCCGGGACGATGCGCGAGCGGTCTGCGTGCGCGAGCACGAGGTTGTCGTATTCGGCGACGAAGCGCAAGGGAGCGGGAATGTCACCGGGGATGATTTTGGTCTTTGGTAAGTCGTAGAGGATGCGCCCGTCTTCGTCCTTGTAAGTGCTGAGTTCATCGCGCATTGCTTCCATCGTTTTGCCGATTGCGCTGAAGCCCGCCCAGGCTGCGATGTCCTTGGGCGTCGCTGGGCCAAAGGCCGCCAGATAGCTGCGGACCAGGCGCGTCGCGTCAGCCTTGGGCGCGACTTCGACAAGCACATAACGTGCCGCTGTACCGCCCTTCCATGAGCCAGCCGGACTCACCTGCACGAGTGGCAGATGGGTTCGCACCCCGTATTCCATGGCCTCTTTGTTCCAGGCGGGGAAGCGCTTGAGCAGCTCGTCGCTCAGCGCTCTCATCGAGATCGGTCCAGCGTTTAGAATTTCCCGCGCCACTTGGCAAAGAGGTTGGACTTCGATGCTGGATTTACGAACGCCAAAGAAGCCCTGCCAGGCACGTTCGAGGGCGGGTTGAAGGATGGGTCGGATCCAGGTGTAGTCGGAGGCTCTCACCCAGTGCAGCGTGGATCGTAGCAAGGCTGCCCGCACTGCTTTACCCTGATCACGCAATTTCATCAAGTCAGATGGGCTAAAGCCTTCCACACGCGACCAAAGTCCGAAGTACGGCGGGCTGGCGACTTGGGCCTGTAGCGCTACCAACCGCTCCAGCGCCTGCAAGGTCTTCACTTTCGAAGGTGCCAAGAGCAGTTGGCGGTCGAGCAGCGTCCGGTTCAATTCGCGTTGAGTGATCGTTTTCGCCATGCGCTTCCGGTACGATAACAAAGATGGCCTCACACGCGACCCTAACTTTGCTCCGGCCTGCGAAAACTCTTGTAGAGGCCGCAATCACTTTAGAGCCCTCTCCACTTGCAACCAACGAGGAACTCGATGCCTTCTACCGCGAAGAGGTACAGACGGTGCGCGGCGTGGATCGTCTGGGCCGAATCAAGCTTGAATTGAGCGATGCAATTGGACAGAACCGTCCCTACAAAGCTTTTTTGATGGGGCATCCTGGTGTTGGGAAAACCACAGAACTCCTGCGCCTCACTCGCTCTTTCTCCGATCAATTGGAGCCACTACACCTCAGCGTAACCTCTGAGCTGAATCCGGGTAGCTTTCGCCATTACGATGTTCTTCTGCTGATCCTCATTCGACTCGTTGAGGCTGCGTCCAGTCCTGTGCTTATTGGCTTTGAAGAGCACAGCTTGAAGCCCTTGATGAAGCGCGTTTACGACAATCTATCGGGGAAATGGCAGGACTATCTCCAAACTCAAGAGGCCAACATTGAGGTTGGGATGGACCTCTTCATTGCCAAGGTGAAAGGCACTTTGAAGCAAGGCAGGACCTTCAAGAAAGATGAGCAACGCTTCGAGGCATCCTTCGTATCTGAGCTCGTTGACTTGATCAATGACGTTTTCGACACTTGCAATGAGATCCTCTATCTCCACCACAAGAAGCAATGGATCATTGTTGTCGAAGATTTTGAAAAGCTCGGCATTGAACAAGGGGCACTGGGAGCATTGTTTGGAGGATTACGCGCCAGCCTGCTCAGTCTCCACGCACACATGCTCGTCACAATTCCAATCTGGTTGCACTACTCGCTGGATTCCCAGGATATTCTGCCATCCAATTTCCATCGCTTTGTTCTTCCTGACATCGCGGTATATACAAAGGAAAAACAAGCAGACCGGGCTGTTATTGATGCGCTATCTGAAGTGATCCACTCCCGCATGAACTCGTCTTTGCTAGAGAAGGGGGTCGCGGAGCGTTGCATTCGGGCTTCGGGCGGGAGTCTTCGCGATCTTTTTACTCTCTTGCGAGAGAGCATGCTTTATGCGCGTCTCCGTGGGGCCGAGATCATTGCGTTGAAAGATGTGGATTTCGCAATCCAGGACTTACGCAGCGATTACAAGCTGCGCCTTGGCTCCACTGCTACCAGCCAACCGGGAGTGAGTCTCGAGCAGAAGCTGGATCGGCTGGCTCTAATTTACAAGCGCGAAGATTCCACCGTTGAAGTGCCTGATGCTGTTCTATACAACCTGCTCCGGCAACGGTTTGTGCTTCAGTACAACGGCACGGCCTGGATGGGGATACATAGTTTGGCCGTGGATCTTCTAATGGAATTTGGCCGCCTTGAGCCAAATTCTCCTGGCGGTAGCTTGGCTTGAGTTCCCGGGATTCCATCGACGGCATAGTTGAAGCTGTCCTCGAATGGATCCGCCTCCAGGCCCACGGCGTAATCTGGATCCGCTACTCAAGCGATGTGAGTCGAGACCAATGTATTCAAAGGCTTCGCGACAAGCTTTCAACAGCGCCGTTGCTGTTTGATCCGCCAGACCCTGCTTTTGCAGCGAGCTGGCTTGAATCGATACTCGACTCGATTCCGGACGCGCAACCCTTGCCGGTTTTAAGCCTCCAATTTCCAATCGCAATTCGCGGTTCCGAAGAAGATCTATTAGCTGCCTTCCACGCGCTAAATCTTCGCCGGGAATTGCTGCTGCAGCGCCCGCTGATTCAGTTGTGGTGGATTTCTGATCGTCTCTCTCCCAAGGTTGAAATCGTTGCCCCGGATCTGGCCTCTTGGTTTAAGGTGAGGCTCCGGTTGAGGGAGGTCGTTGGATCTGCTTTGCGATCTGATGATGACACTGGATTCAATCAGATGCGCATGGACTCAGATGCACAACGCGCAATATCCTTGGCACACGCCAAATCAGATGTTCAGGCTGCACGCCGGAGAGTTGCATTATGTGAGCAAGGGGCCAGTTACGATTTGGCCATAGCATTAGGGAGCCTGAGCATCAAATTTGCGGCTTTGGGTGAGCTTCAACCTGCACTTGAATCGGCAACAGAGTCTCTCTCGATATTGAGATTACTGGAATCGTCAGGAAAAGTGGACAGCGCTGAGATCGCAGGAGCGCTGAATAATCTGGCGAATCGGCAGAGCGAAGTGGGGAAGCGTGAGGAGGCGCTGGGGACGGCGGAGGAGGCGGTGAAGAACTATCGCGAGCTGGCGGGGCGGAACCGGGATGCCTTCCTGCCGGATCTGGCGATGTCGCTCGGCGCGCTATCGCAAGTCCATGTTGCACGACAGGAGCATGATCGCGCCCACGACTGCCTCAAAGAAGGACTTGAGCTCATAGTTCCGTTGTACGAATTGTTGCCTGCGGCCTTTGTGTCGCTAACGCTCCAACTCGCCAACGACTACCGCGCCGCCTGCGAGCAGACCTCCCAAGCCCCCGACCAATCTCTCCTCGACCGCATCGCCGCCCAACGCCCTCCCCAATAGAAAAAGGCCGCCTGCCTGAGCAAGCGGCCCCTCTCAAAATCATCAAGCCAATCAGGCTGCCTTACGCACCGGAATGAACCCTTCCACACTCGCTACCTGCAAGTTCGAAATGATTCCAATCTTCTGCAACACCCACAACTGCATATAGGTGATATCCAGCTCATACCAAGCCAGACCATGACGCGCACTCACCGGATGGGCATGGTGGTTATTGTGCCAGCCTTCTCCAAAAGTCAACAGAGCCACCCACCAGTTGTTCCTCGAATCGTCACCGGTATTAAAACGCTGTGCGCCCCACAAATGCGTCGCACTATTCACAAGCCAGGTGGAGTGCAGGCCGAGCGTCACCCGCAAAAATACTACCCACAACACCATCGTAAAGCCGCCGAAAATCCACGCAGTAATTCCCAGCGCAACAAGCGGAACCCAGTGCCAGTTGTTCAGCCAAACCATAAACTTGTCGCGTGCCAGATCGGGAGCATGCTTCGCCAATCCAACGGTATCGCTATGCTTGGCATCGCCCACGCACATCCAGATCAGATGTGCCCACCACGCTCCATCGCGCGGGGAATGCGGGTCTCCAGGAAGGTCGCTCTTCTGATGGTGGATGCGGTGTACTCCTACCCAGAAAATTGGACCACCTTCAAGACACAGTGCTCCACAAATGGCAACGAATCGCTCAAACCACAGCGGGCACTTGTAGCCGCGATGTGTCAGCAGGCGATGGTAGCCCATGCCGATGCCCCAACTGATCGAAAACCAATAGACTGCAAAAGCAGTCAAAAAATTGGTCCAGCTAAAGAAGAACAGCGCTGCAATTGCGCCAATGTGGAAAATGGAAAACGCCGCGATCGTCACCGAGTTGGGCTTGTCGGGGTTGGTATGTACGAGGGATTTTGTTGATGCCATATAAATTTTTTCGATGATTCCTTGTTTGGGTACTACATCGACCAAATTATCAGTGGCACGAGCCTGGCTGTGTAAGAGTTGTGTAATTCCTGATGGCGGTCTAAAGCTTTCGCCTTGAGGCCCGAACTGCCAGCAACACCAACCCGGCTCCAATCAAGCCAAGCGAAGCCGGCTCCGGAACACCCTCAACCACTCCCTGTGTGCCGTAGATTTTCAGATCGCCCTGGGCTCCACCCTGATCGTTCACGGTCAATGTCGGATTCGCGAAATTCCCATAATTGAAGTTGGGAGTAATCGTGCTCAGGCCGTTCTGGCTCGTCACCGTGAAAGTGTATGTCAGCGTATAGGCAGCGTCGCCGATGACTCCGAAATAATAGGTGTTCCCTGCATTCAGGACCAAGCTGAACGCATTCGACTGGAATGACGAAGTGACGTTTGATGCCGCTACAGCCTGCGCTGTCCCCCAATAGAGATTCGTGGTCCCCAGGCTATCCCAGATCATGAACTTCATGTTGCCGCCATCCGGCATGAAGAAATCCATAGCGAATCCAGTAACTGTGGTTGTGGTGCTAAACGAAACGCCGACAGCAAATCCCTCCCCATTCCCAGGCCCGCGATCCGTCGTGTTGCTCCCGACTCCCGTATCCAGCAGCAAAGCAGCATTTGCGCTCGCGCTGCTCAGGATCGTGAAGAGAATTAGGGGAAGTGCCCGACTCGCGAATTTGTTTGAAAGAAAAGATTGCATAGCTGCAAAGCGCGATTCGTCCTGCTAATCGATCCCCGTACAGCAACTTGATTTTGAATCATGCTAAGCCGTCTCCTTCACGCGGAAAAACCCAACAAACAACCCCGCGCACAGGATCGTCAGCACCAGTGGAACGATAAACACTTTCGAGTAATCCACCACCCCTCCCACTCGAAACGCGTCGCTCACGGCACCAGCAAACCAGCTCCCCACCACCAGCCCCGCCCCCAACAACACAAACGCAATCAGGCCTTGTGCCGAGGCCCGGATATCCGGAGGCGCGATCTGGTCCACATAGATGTAGCTCGCCGTAAAGAAGCACACATAGCAAAGTCCATGCAGCGATAACGACGCGAGGATCAGCCACAGCGGCCCTCCCATCGCAAACACTGCATAGCGCAAAGGCCAGGCGAGAATGCCCACCATCATCGTTCCTCGGATCCCCCACTTCTTCAGCATCGCCGGCAAAAAGATCATCGTCACAATCTCGGCTGCCTGCGCGATTGCCATCCAGGCCGGTGCCGACCCCGCGCCGATCCCTACCTTGTACAAGAACGGTCCCGTCAAAATGAAGTAAAACATCAGCTCAGTCGCAACCACAAATGCGATCCCCAGAAACACTGCAAACTCCCGATTGCGCAACATCTTCAATGCCCCCAAAAATGCGAAAGGGCTAGCACCCCTACCCGCAGGCGGGGTATGCGGCAGGAACAAGCACCACAAGCCCATCACCACCGAGAGCACCATCGACAGCCACATGCCGTCAAAGCCTCCCAAGGGCCCAAGCAGCGCCGGCATCCACTCGCGCAAGCCTACTCCCAGCAGCAAGCCCACGACAATCCAGCCAATCGTTCCCCACACTCTTACCAGTCCGAAGTTCCCTTCTGCCGCTGGCATGTGATGAAAGCAAATTGAATTCGTCAGTGCCAGCGTTGGTCCAAACAGCATTGCCCACGCGCACATCCACATCCAAACTCCGTCGTAGCTGGTTGCGCTCGCCATCACATACAACGGCACTGCTCCCAGCAAATGCAAGGCTGCCAACAATCGATCCGTTGGAAAGTAGCGATCTGCAATTTGACCTGCCACAAAGGGTGCCACCATACACCCAATTGGCAAGAGGGCATAGATTGCGCCAACCTGGCCGTCAGTAAAACCCAACACCTTGCCAAGGTAGGCCGAGAAGTCTGGATACCAGGCTCCCCAAACCATGTATTCGAGCAGCATCATCACGCTCAAACGGAAACGAATTGACATCATCCCTCCAGTTCACCCTGTACATTTTGCGCGACAGAGCAAAAACTTCCAGTACTAAAAATTAGTACCGCGACGCTATCGCGCCTATTTTCAATCACTTCGCGCTCAGTGTAAGAATGGCACACCAAATGCTAAGTAAACAGCATGACCTTAGCCGTACTACCCGAAGCTCGCCCTCTCTCACGAGAAGACTACGCGCACGCTTATCAGGAAGGCTACAGCAAGACAGTGCGATTTCTTGCTTCCACTGGCGCGCCGATGGAGCTCGCTGAAGAAGTTGCCCAGGCTGCATGGGCCCGTGGCTGGGAACGGTTGAGCCAGTTGCGTCATGCGCAGGCGCTTTGCTTCTGGATCAATTCCATCGCCAAGAATTTGCTGCGCAGCAATTTTCGCCGGCAGCAACTCTCGGCTGAACTCCTCGAAACCAGCCTTGTGATGAACCCTCTGGAATCGGAACCAATCGATGCCCGGCGCATGTTTGACGGCTGTTCTGAAACCGAGAAGCAACTGCTGCAGCTTTACTATGTGGAAGGCTTTACGAGTCAGGAACTTTCTGGAACTCTTGGACTTTCGGCGGTTGGCGTACGCGTACGCCTCACCCGCCTCAAAAAAACTCTGGTGGGTAGGATGAACCTGGAGGTCGATCCTGCTGTGGCTTTTGCGCAAATAGCTGCATAACACTGGATATCCGCTGCGGTTTGTTGGGCAGAATAGACCGCAGCGGGCGCATAATAAAGGTAGTGCTACCCCTAGTCGCCTTGTTCGCGCTCTGGTCCCAAGTGCCCGCCTCCTTTGAAGGCTCCATGGTCTACGACCTTCAAAATGGACCCATCCTTTACAACCAGGCCCCAGATAATCAGATCACGCAAATCAAGACGCGTATCGTTTATGAACCGCGCCACGGCTACCTCCTCAGTGTTCTCAAGGCCCTGAACATTCCACTCTCGAGCCAAACCCTTGTCTTTTCGAAGACCAGCTTTCAGGCCCCTCTCATCTTCCCATCCGCGCCGCGAGCTGTCTTTTTCAACGACGATACCTATATCGGCTGGGTAAAGGGTGCCGACTACCTCGAAGTCTCTACGGCAGACCCCGCCCTTGGCGCAGTCTTTTATGTGATGGAGCAGGAGCCCAAACCAAAGCCCCGTTTCATCCGTCACGATGACTGTCTGCAATGTCATCATTCCCCGCGCACTGCCGGCGTCCCCGGGCATATCGTCCGCAGTGTCTACACGCAGCCCAGCGGTCAGATCCACACCAACACGAGCACCTACGTTACCGACCATCGCAGCCCCATTGAAGAACGCTGGGGTGGCTGGTATGCATCCAGCAAGACGGAGGTCAAGCATCTTGGCAATCAGCTTTTTCCTACCCTTGATTCTTCGGTTCCACTCAAGCCCTTCGACTCTCCAGCCTGGCCTGCACAAAGCTCCGACATCGTTGCACTCATGGTGCTCGAACACCAGACTATGGGGCACAATTACATTGCCCGTCTCAACTACGAAACACGCGCCGCTCTGCAGCTCCAGCGAATCATGAACGAGATGGACCAGAAGCCCGATATCGAAGACAGTTGGAGTGAATCCACTCGTAGGCGCATCACCAACGCGATTGAAGCCACAGTTCGTTACCTTACCTTTGCCGATGAAGCTCCTTTTCCCAAGCCGATCCGGGGCGACAGCACTTTCACGGAAGATTTTTCTGCGAAGAACCCACTGAAGAAATTCAATCTTGATAACCGCCTCTTCGAATATCCGCTCTCTTACCTGATCGATTCCAAGGGGATTGCCGCCCTCACGCCGCTGGTCCAGCAAAAGCTCCGGGTGCGTCTCCAGCAGGTGTTGCTCGAAGAAGCCGGCACCAAAACGTACTCCCACTTGAACGCGGATCGGGCCAAACAAGCCTGGCGCATCTATCAGAATTCACACCCATAGCGCGCGCGAACCTGACTCTCTCCGGTTCCATAAATTCGACTTGCTCCCGACTGCCGGTCACCTGTAGCTTCAGTATCCTGGCCTGCTTCTCCAATTCCACTCAGGCAACCGGCTGGATGAAGACCTTGGCCGAATTCCCAAGCCAGATCACCTTATTCCATCAAAGCTCCTAAGGGTATAGAAACTGCCCTAGCGAACTCGCTATACTGGCAGTACTTTGACCCCAAAAGTACTAGGCTCGCGCCATCGATCGTTTTCTTTGGTGCTACTCGGACTGCTCGCGTTGAGCCACAACGCCCGCGCCATCGTCGTCGGCGGTGGAAACGCCAACGACCCGATCTACGCCGCCTCTGGCCTCACCGGCGTCGGCTTCTCGAATGTTTCGAATGTCGGTTCCTGCTCCGGTTCGCTGCTCGGCAGCGGTATGCACTTCCTCACGGCCGCCCATTGCATCCTCGATTCAAACGGCCTCGCCAGCGGCACTGCCACCGTCACCTTCACCAGCGGCGCTGGCACCTTTGCCTACACTGCCACGGCCATGATTGCCAACTCAGCATTCAATGCTGGCAACTTCTTAGGCGGTTCTGACCTCGCCATCATTACGCTGAACCAGGTCGTCGACCTCAGCATTGATCGTTATTCCCTTTACTCCTCCGCCGCCGAATTGTCCCAGATTGGTACTCTGGTCGGCTATGGCCGCGAAGGCACCGGCAACACAGGCGGTGAAGGCGGCACTTTCGGTACCAGGCGCAAAGGTCAAAACGAGATCGACCAGATCGTTGGCGGCAACATCCTTTTCTATGACTTCGACAACGGAAACTCGCTGCAGAGCACTCTAGGTGGCAATGGACTCGGTGTGAATGAAGTAGGGCTCTACAAAGGCGACTCCGGTGGCCCAACCTTTATTGGCAACCAGATCGCGGGCATCCATTCTTTCATTAGCTGCATTCCCGGGCCCGGCTCCACCTGCCTGAATCCCCCTGACTTCGACACCACGCTCAACGGTTCATTCGGGGAACGCTTCGGCGACACCCGAGTTTCTACCTACGTTTCCTGGATCAATGGGGTAGTCGATCCGCTCACTGTCCCGGAACCCGCAACCTATGTGGCAGGCCTGATCGCCCTTGCTCTCTGTGCCGCTAAAGCTCGTAAAACTCGTACCTGATCGACCAGCGAAACTCTTTGCCTGGCGCGATCTCCATCTTTACGTAAGGCTCTGGCGACAGCACACTCCGAATCGACCAGAAGATTACTTTCGATAGCGGCCGGTTCCCGGTAATGTGTACGCCAGTTCCAGACTTCTTGTTCTCCACCCGAAATTCATAATCTCTCGCCTCTGCGCCAAAGCCTTCAAACTCGCTCATCACCGTCTGCCCGCTTTGCAGTTCATTCTTATAGCCAAGTGTTTTTCCTTCGAGCGCAGCATTCGGCGCAAGCGTCGATTTCGCTTTCGCCGCAAAGCCAAACTTCACTTGCATATTCGGACCGGTCGGCTCACCGTCGATCACAAAAAAGTTGTGATTGTAGCTCGAAGACGCAATCAACTTCTTGCCCGTATTTTTGAGCCGATGCTCGATCACCATCTCCGCCTTTGCCCCAACCAGCCGAACCGTCTTCTCGTATACATACGAGTAGCCGCTCGAAGCATCCTCGAGCACCTGTCGAAACACAACCCGGTCCTTCTTCTTCGTCACAGTCCACTTGCCAGGGTCCACAACCGTGTACCGTCCAAAGCGTTCGAACTTGGCATTGTTCTCCTTACGCAAGGCCCCGATTCCGATCCGCACAAAATTCCCACCCGGCTTCGCTTCGCTGTATCCAAGCGCCTCATCGCCGGACAAGAATTCCTCTACCGGCCCCGTAATCGCGTCATGGTGCAACGGATCATACTTGTCAAACCACACTCCGAAATAAGAGTGCTTCCCGAACGACAAACTCTTCACCACTCCGGACCAGTCAAATCGGGCCCCGCGGTAATATCCATCCTTCGAATCCGGCAGATAAAACGTTGCCTTCAAAGCGCCATTGTCCAGCTTCGCCTCCGGAGCCTCCGCTGCGAACACTCCACAAGCCGTTATTGTCAAAATTAGAAATCGAATCATTTCGCGTTCAAACTATCACGAGATGCGTCTGGAGTCCAATGCAATTCGCTGATCAGCGATAAACTACTCACATGCCGTTGCCTCCCACTCCCGACTGGGCCAAGCTCGTCGAAGCCACTTATCCTCATCTCTCCGTCTCAGAGCGCGAAGCACTGCGCAAGATCTGGGCCACCAACTACCAGAACTTCGCACCTCTAAAAGCGCAGCTCAGTGGCGAGATCGATCCAGACCCCATCTTCGACGTCATCTCAACCGGCAGCACGGGAGAACAGCACAAATGACCCTGATTGAAGCCGCCGCCGCACTCCGAGCCAAAAAAGTTTCCAGCGTCGAACTCACCCGCCAGAGCCTCCAGCGCTCCAGAGATCTGCAACCCAAACTCAACGCATTTCTCACCCTCACCGAAGATGCCGCTCTCGCCTCCGCAAAGCAGGCCGATGACGATTTCGCCAGGTCCATTGACCACGGCCCGCTCCAGGGCATCCCCATTGCAGTCAAGGATCTTTACTACACCAAAGGCACCCGCACTACTGCGGGTAGCAAAATCTTCGGCGACTTCGTCCCAACCTATGACGCAGCTGTCGTCGAAAAGCTCAAGGGCGCAGGCGCAGTCCTCACCGGGAAACTCGGCATGCACGAACTTGCCTTTGGCATCACTTCCAACAACGCCCACTATGGTGCCATACGCAATCCCTGGGATCCCACTCGCATCCCCGGTGGTTCTAGCGGTGGCTCCGGCGTTGCTGTCAGCGCGGGTATGGTCTTTGCCGCTATGGGCTCCGACACCGGCGGTAGCATCCGCATCCCTGCCAGCTACTGTGGCACCGCTGGTATCAAACCCACCTACGGTGCCGTCAGCCGCTACGGTACTTTCCCGCTCGGCTTCACGCTCGACCACATGGGCCCTCTCGCCTTGACCAGCCGCGATTGCGCTGCCGTTCTCAACGCCATCTCGGGTCCAGACTCGCGCGACGCCTACGCACGTAAAGATGTTTTCCCGCAAATCACGATCCCCAGTCAGGTCAAACTCGAGGGCCTCCGCATCGGTTTCAGTGAAGAATTTCTCCTCGAAGGCATCGATCCAGAAATTCGCGCCATGGTCGAATCTGCGCTCCGCGCCTTCCATGAATGGGGCGCTACAGTCGTGCAACTCAAACTCGGGTGGCTCCGCGATGTTGTCGCCATCAGCCATGTCATCCTGCCCGCCGAAGCCGCCAGCGTCATTGAGCCACACCTCTCCCGTCGCGAAGACTTCGGTGCCGAAGTACTCCCCCTCTTCGAAGCAGGCCGCCTCATTCCTGCCGTCGACTATCTCCAGGCTCAAAAACTGCGGCGCATTTATCGGGCAAAAGCCACAAGTGACCTTTGGAAACATTGCGATGTCCTTATCTCCCCTTCCACGGCGATCACTGCTCCCAAGATCGGCGAGCAAATCGTTACTCTTGGCTCTGGCCAACAAATCGAAGTCCGCGCAGCATCCACTCTGCTCGTCCGCGCCTTTAATGTCCTCGGCACTCCGGCCCACTCCATTGTTGGTGGTTTCCATTCGAATGGTCTGCCCATGAGCCTCCAACTCATCGCCAAACCTCTTGCCGACGCAACCGTTCTTGCCGTCGGTGCCCGCTTTGAAGACGAAACGTCCTTATACAGGCGTAAGCCGCCTGCATAGTCGTAGTCCTAAGTTAAATAACCTATGACCTTTGTCTAATCCTCACTGCGGATCTGGCCGATAAGACCTGTGAGGATTTCTAATGTCGGCTCATCGCATCTTCATTTGTGAAGCTCAGCCCGTTGTTATCGAGGGCTTCGCCCGGATTCTGGCTGATTCTCCCGATTTCGAATTGGTTGGCACGGCCGCATCGCCTGTCGAATCGATCGCCCGCATCCCCGCGCTCCAGCCTGACATTGTCATGATCGATCAAGCCTCCGGCATCCGTTCTGTCTTCTCCTTACTGAGCGAGCTGAAGATCGCCAGCCCAAATTCGAGATCCATTCTCTGGATCGTCGAACTGGCTGAGATCGAATGCTTCCGCGCGCTCCAGCTCGGTGCACGCGGCATCCTCCGTCGCAGCTTGCCCGTTGCCACCATGTTCGACTGTCTGAACACCGTGGCCAAAGGGAATCTGTGGCTCGAAAATTCGATCAGCGACCAGGTGGTTGGCTTCCTGAGTCGTAAGAGCAGCAACCGTCTCACCCCTCGAGAACGCGAAATCGTTCGCGCTGTCTGCCGTGGCATGAAGAACAAAGAAGTTGCCGATCTTCTTCACATTACTGCTGGCACCGTCAAAGTCCACCTCATGCACATCTTCGAAAAAACCGGAGTCAAAGACCGTTTTGAGCTCGCCCTCCAGGGCCCCAAGCTCCTTGGTCTCGAACATGAGGAGAGCATTAGCGCCAGCTAGACAAGAACCATCATGCTGAAACGTCTGCTGCGCCCGACTTTCGTCGATCTGATCTTCACTGCCCTGATTGCATGGCTTTTCGTCCTGCGTCCCAAGGGCTGGAGTCTGCTCCTGAGCGACGGCGATACCGGCTGGCACATTCGCACCGGAGAATGGATCCTCAAAAATCGTCAGGTCCCTCTTCACGACCTCTTTTCCTTCACCCGGCCAGGCGCAGAATGGTTCGCCTGGGAATGGTTATCCGACATTCTCTTCGCGGTTCTTCATGCCACCGGAGGACTGCCGCTCCTCGTATTCTTCTGCGGCTTTCTACTGGTTGGCACCAGTATCATTGCGCTCCGCTGGATGATCTGGAGAGGCTCCAGCGTTCTGGTTGCCTTTCCGCTTCTGATGCTGGCCGTCGGCGGCTCCACCATGCACTACCTGGCCCGTCCGCATCTGTTTACTCTGCTTTTTCTTGTCCTCGAGCTCTGGCTCCTCGATGCCGAGCGCCGCAACCCTTCCCGTAAGATCTGGCTTCTAGTGCCGCTCGCCCTGCTCTGGACCAATCTCCATGGCGGCTGGCCTGCGCTCTTTGTTTTTCTGGGAATTCAGATTGCCGCACGCATCGTTTATCGCGATCCTGTCTGGCGCAAAGAATTACTTGTCGCATTGGCATGCGCAGCAGCCACAATGGTCAACCCTTACGGTTGGCACCTCCATCAGCACATCTTTGGCTTTCTCCAGAGCAACTGGATTCGCGATGCGGTCGATGAGTTCCAGAGCCCTAAATTTCGTGCCGAGAATCTGCTTCAATTTGAGGTGCTGCTGATCCTCGGGATCGCAACAGCCTGGGGTCGCGCCTTCCGTGGCTTTGCCGGCCTTACGGAGGCCGTCAGCGTCTGGGTCTGGGCCCACTTGGCGCTCGGGGCTGTCCGCCATGCTCCGATCTTTATTATCGCCGCCACCCCGGTAATCGCAACCGAGCTCACGTACTTGCTCGAATCATTCTGGCAGACGGCGAAGCGCTCTTCGATTCGCGGCATCTTTCGCGACCTCGATTCTGATCTTCGCCCAAAATTCGCCCTGAACTCTGCCTGGGCAGTCCTCTTGCCAGTTCTGCTCTGCTTGTTGGCACCGCAAGAGCTGCCGAGTGATTTTCCCGAAAAATCGTTCCCTGTAGTCGCTGCCAATACCCTTGGTGCTAGATTGCAGGGTCAAAAAATTCTAACTTCGGATCAGTGGGGCGACTATCTCATTTATCGCTTCTGGCCAGCCACTACCGTCTTCATGGATGGCCGAAGTGACTTCTATGGCCCGGAGCTGGGGCGAGAGTATCTTGCCATGGTCAACGGATCCCCAGCCTGGCGCCAACACTTTGCCAAGCACCAGATCAACTTCGTCCTCTTGCCCCGGGTCAGTGATCTCGGTGGCCAGCTGGAGCGGGATCCAGACTGGCAAATGATTCATTCCGATCTGCTTAGCACCGCATTTGTGCGGCGTTTGCCAAATCGCCCGAACCCAGACTCCGCAAGGCTTTTTTCCCCGTCCAGACTAATGAAAGCCCCCCCATCATCCGAAGGAATAAGGGAGAACCGCTAATGACACTTGAGACAGCCGTCGCGCTCAGCATCGGACTCGCCGCTTCCGGCGAAGATTTGTGGCGCCGAAACATTTCAAATTGGATACCCGCTACCGCCCTCGCCGGAGCTCTCGTTGTTCAGACGATGAACGGCGGATGGCACGGCGTCTGGCAATGGTTTCTGGGCGCTGTTTGTGGTTTTAGCGTATTTCTCATCTTTTACATCCTCGGTGGTATGGGTGGGGGTGACGTAAAGCTCATGGCCGGATTTGGTGCCCTCCTCGGTACCTCCCGCCTCCTTGAGGCAACGATCCTGACCGCCGGCATCGGCGGCATCATCGCTTTGCTCGTTGTTCTTCGGCGTGAAATTGTGCGCTTTTGGCGCCGCCGCCGGAATGTGGTCGATAAGAATACTGAGGCCGGCCTCGAGCCTGCCTCCCAACAAGAAGATAGTTACATCCCGTATGCCCCGGCAATCACTCTTGGTAGCTGGCTTGCGTTGATTCCGAAAGGGGTTTGAGTTTTATTATGGACCGCAGATTTCTCACAGTATTAGGCGTCAGCCTATTGTTTGCGCTTGTGATTTCAAGCGTTTTCTACCAGATGTCAGCCCGCTCGAGCTCCGGCCCGGCCAGACCTGAGCAGGTAGAAATGAAAGACCTTGTGGTCGCTGCCAAGGCTCTCAATGTCGGCACCACTATCAAACCCGGTGACGTTACTGTCAACAAGGTTCCCCTCGCTGCCTTTCCCAAGAGCGGATTCATGAAGGTCGAAGAAGTGCTTGATCGCCCGGTTGTCTCAAACATCCTCGCTGAAGAAGCGGTCATCGAAGGCCGGCTTGCTCCTCGTGGATCCGGTGCCGGTCTTGCCCCAGTAATTCCGGTCGGCATGCGCGCTGTAACCGTTCGCGTTAATGACGTAGTCGGCGTTGCTGGCTTCGTACTCCCTGGAATGAGAGTCGATATTACCGTGACCGGACGCCCGCCCGACGGCAAAGAAACCCTGACGACAACTGTCCTTCAGAACATCACCGTTCTCAGCGCCGGACAGACGATGGCTCCTGACGCTCGTGGCCAGGCAATCAATGCTCCCACTGTCACGCTGCTCGTTACTCCTGAACAGGCTGAGGTCATTATCCTCGCTGGTTCAGAAGGCCGTATTCAGCTTGTGCTGCGTAACGGCAGTGACAACGACATCCAGAAGACCAGAGGCGTAACCGCAAACTCGCTCTACGGCAGCCGCAAGGGTGCTGGTCCCCGTCCCTCCGGCGGAGATACCAGCGACGCTCAAACTGACGAGAGTGCCGCCCCGAGGCGACGTATTCGAGTCGCTGCTGCTCCTGTCGTGGTCGCCGTTGCGCCCCCACCGCCTGCTCCTGTCCTGCCGCCTGTTCCCGACCAGATCCTCGTGATCCGTGGTAACGCCCGCTCGATGGAAACCGTTGGTATGAAGCCTGGTACGGCCGCTGCCCCCGCCGCAGTCGCAATCCCGTAGAGCTCGAATTCGATGGCTTCCAATATGACTTTTTCAATGGCATTCTCGATGGTTTTGATGAAACCGAGGAATTTACGTATGTCTTATCTCAGTAACGCTCAAAAGCTTCTGTCCTTTGCATTGGTGGGCATTCTGGTGCTACCTGCGCCAACCCCACTCGCTGCCCAGACGATGAATGTCGTCGACCTCAGCATGACCATTGGCAAGAGCCTGGTGATCGACTACCCAGTCGAAATCGGACGTATCTCGACTTCGAGTCCCGAAGTTGTGGATGCTGTTCCCGCCACCTCCAAAGAATTCCTCCTCCACGGCAAGGGCCATGGAGCGGCGACTGTCGTGGTTTGGGCCAAATCCGGTGCCAGAACCATGTATAACGTCACCGTGGAGCACAACGTGGATCCAATCCGCAAGCTCATGAGCGAGACCTTCCCCAATGAAGACATTCGCGTCCAGAGCGGTCGAGATTCGATCACCCTGGTGGGTCGTGTCTCAAGCAAAGAAGTCGCAGACCGTGCCGTTGCGATTGCGACCCCGCTCGCGAGAACTGTAGTTACGAACCTGCAACTCGCTCCTGCCCCGGTTGAGCAGCAGATCATGCTGCACGTCAAGTTCGCTGAATTGAACCGAAGTGCCGGTATGCAATTCGGCGTCAATCTCCTGAGTACGGGCGCAACGGGTACGATCGGTTCGACATCCACGAATCAATTTTCGTCTTCCAACACCTCAACCATCCGAAGTACAGGCAGCAATGGCGTAGTTCAGCCGACAACCTTTAATCTTACGGATGCGCTCAACATATTTGCCTTCCGGCCCGATCTCAATTTGGGTGCAGTAATCCGCGCTCTCCAGAGTCAGGATGTCCTGCAGATTCTTGCTGAGCCCAACCTCACAACACTCAATGGCAAAGAAGCCAGCTTCCTTGCTGGTGGTGAGTTCCCAGTACCAATCCTGCAAGGCGGCGGCAATGCCGGCGCGGTCACAGTTCAGTTTCGTGAATACGGAATCCGCCTCAATTTCATTCCGCAAATCACGGCGAGCGGCACGATTCGCATGTACGTCAAACCTGAAGTTTCCACCATCGATTTGTCAAATGCCGTCTCCTTATCGGGATTCACCATCCCCGCCTTGGCAACCCGCCGCATCGAGACCAATGTCGAACTTAAAGAAGGCCAGAGCTTTATGATTGCCGGCTTGATCGATGATCGCGTTACCGAGCAGATGTCCAAGATCCCTGGTCTGGCGAACATCCCGATTCTCGGCAACCTTTTCAAGAGCCGCCTCGAGCGTAAGTCCAAGACGGAACTGATTATCATCGTAACGCCTGAAATCGTCAAGCCTTACAATGCAGACGATAAACTGCCAGTTCCAGAATTCCCGAAGGATTGGTTGCAACCGTTCAAGGTCACCAAGAAGATAGCCGAGCCGATTAAGCAAAGCTCCGCTGCAACTCAGGTCAAGAAAGCCGAGGCTGACACTAAGAACCCCTTCCTGTTCTGGAAGAATTCGAAGAAGGTCGCTCAGGCAACTTCCGGCACTCCTGCGGTCCAGGACGCCGCAGCTCAATCCGACCAGGTCAGTGATGCTGGCACCGCTTCGATGAACGCTGCTGCGCCCGTGTTTGCCCCGATTGCTGGTACAGCCTTGACCAACTCCGTTGCGCCAAGCCCAAGCTCGGCAAATCCGGATACAAGCCTTGCCGCCAGCCCTGCTGCACCTGCAAACCCTGTAGCTGCCAGCCCTGCTGCCGCCGACTCCGGCTCGCCTAGCCCCGAACCAAACGTTTCTGCCCCGACTTCCTCTGCCCCGACTTCTTCTGCCCCGACTTCTTCTACACCGACGGCACCCGCACCGACCGCACCTGTAGTCGTACAACCGACCCCCGAGTCGCCCATTACTGTCATCGAAGCGCCTGGCGCTTCGGTCCCTCAGCCTCATGGCAAGGCCTTGCCTCCTACACCGGTGCGCCGAGCAGCCGTGTCCGCTTCTTCCCCTGCTGCGTCAACTCTCAGCGCCATTCCGGATCAAACCGTCGTTGCCGGGGGCGGGAACTAGATTCTCTAGCTAAGGTCGACAACGATGAATTCACAATCACTTGGATCGAATGGAATGGAGCTCACCGCGATCCTGATTTGTCAGGATCGCGAGCTAGCCACCGTCTTCACTCGTTCTGTTGAGAATTCACGATCCTTTCAGATCATGGCGGATCTCAAAGGCTATCCACCAAGGCAAACTCTTGAGATCCGCTTACGCCAGGTTCAACCGGATGTCGTGCTGATCGATCTGGTTTCGAGTCTCGATGCAGCTTGCGAATTGATTCAGATCATCACGCAAGTTTCGCCATTGACGCACATTATAGGCCTACACAATGCCAATGATTCTGATGCTCTTTTGCGCTCGCTCCGGCTCGGTGCCAGTGATTTCCTGTACTCTCCTTTTGATCCTGCCGCTCAGCTCGATGCTGCAGATCGATTGCGGCGTCTGAAGGAACCGGATCAGCCAGCCGACCGCGAACTGGGCCGGGTGATTGCATTTGCCAGTTCAAAGCCTGGCTCCGGCGCATCCACGCTCAGTGCGCAGACCGCGTTCACGCTCAAGAAACTTACTGGCCGTCGTGTTCTACTCCTCGACCTCGACTTGATGGGCGGCACGATTGGCTTCTATTTGAAATTGAATCATGCTTATTCGATGCTCGATGCGATCGAGCATTCTAGTCGACTGAATCCCGCAGTCTGGAGCTCGATGATCGCCCATTGCGGGGGTATCGATATTCTCCCCGCTCCTGATGCTCCAGTTTCGGCTGAAGTGCCGGGCGATCGGCTGCACAGCGTTCTTCAATACGCACGAATGCTTTATGACTGGGTTGTTGTGGATTTACCAGCTATCTTTTATCGCCCAAGCCTGTTGATGCTGACCGAAGCCGACTACATGTTTCTCGTTTCTACTGGAGAGTTGCCCAGCCTGCATCTGGCCCGTAAAGCGATCACAATGTTGACCCAACTCGGGCTGACCAAGGATCGCTACAAGCTGCTCGTGAATCGCGTCAACAAGCGCGACGGTATCGGCCTCGCCGACCTCGAAAAAATATTCAATTCTCCCGTGGATGCAATGTTTCCCAACGACTATTTTTCTCTTCACCGTGTGGTTACTCTTGGCCAGCCCCTCGGTGCAGACTGCGAGCTCGGGAAGGCCGTGGAGGGCCTTGCCCGCAAAATCTCGGGCAGCGGAGTTGCTGAAAAAAAGTCGAAGTCGTCAAGCATGCTTGAGGCGGCTCGCCCCGCCATGTCCCAGACCTGAACCAGGCGAATCGCGGAAATGGATTATAAGGATTCTGAACAATGAGTACCTCTCTAGATAGCGGATCGAAAACACAACTGAGCTGGGAGCAACGGCTTCTGAAGAATGCCGGAAAACCCAAGGTGCAGCTCAAGCCTGAGTATCAGGAACTGAAATTCACGCTGCACCGAAAACTCCTCGACAAGATCAACCTCGAGGCTCTTGCGACGATCGATAACCAGCGAGTCCGTGGAGAAGTTCGCCAGGCCTTGATTACCTTGATTGACGCCGAGCCGACTCTTCTCAGCGCGCTTGAGAAGCAGCAGATCTGCGATGAAGTTCTCGACGAAGTGTTTGGCCTTGGTCCGCTTGAAGCAATGCTTCAGGACCCCACGATCTCGGATATTCTGGTCAACACCCATAAACAGGTTTATGTTGAGCGCAAGGGCCTGCTCGAGCTCACCAATGTCACCTTCCGCGACGACCAGCATCTGCTCCGCATCATCGACAAGATTGTGAGCCAGGTCGGTCGCCGCATCGATGAATCAAACCCGATGGTCGACGCTCGTTTGCTCGACGGTAGTCGCGTGAACGCAATCATTCCTCCCCTCGCAGTCGATGGCCCCCTGCTCTCGATTCGCCGCTTCTCAACCGACAAGCTCATGCCTCCCGATCTGGTAGATCGCAAGGCCATGACCAAAGGCATGATGGAGTTGCTTGAGGCCGCAGTCAAAGCCAAGCTGAACATCATCATCGCCGGTGGTACGGGTGCCGGGAAGACCACTCTACTTAACGCACTCAGCTTTTTCATCAGCCCCAAAGAGCGCATTGTCACCATTGAAGACGCAGCCGAATTGCAGCTTAAACAGCCGCACGTGGCCCGCCTCGAAACTCGCCCGGCCAATCTCGAAGGCCACGGCGCCATCCGCCAGCGTGAACTGTTGGTCAATAGCTTGCGTATGCGCCCGGATCGCATCGTCGTCGGCGAAGTCCGCGGTGAAGAAGCTCTCGACATGTTGCAGGCCATGAATACGGGTCACGATGGCAGCTTGACAACCGTCCACGCCAACACGCCGCGTGATGCCGTCTCCCGTCTCGAAGTCATGGTCAGTCTTGCCAATTCCAATATGAAGCTGGAATCAGTCCGTCAGCAGATTTCAAGTGCAGTGAATCTCTTCGTACAGGCGGCCCGCCTGAGCGACGGTTCCCGCCGCGTTACTTCGATCACCGAAGTAACGGGTATGGAAGGCGAAATTATTACGATTCAGGATATTTTCGTGTTTGAAAAACGAGGCTTGTCTCCCGAGGGCAAGGTGCTCGGACGATTTGCAGCAACCGGCATTCGCCCAAAATTTTACGAAAAGCTTCTGGCCGCAGGCATCCGTCTGCGCCCCGATCTGTTTGACGAAGTCGAAGAGGTCTAAAAGTCAGCCAGCAGGCAGTTGTGATTTGTCCGTGGAACAAGGCTTGGTATTGAAGGTTTGTCCGTCCGTAGAGGCAACGAAAGAGGGTTAATATGGGATTTTTCATCATGATCGCGATCGCCGTGTGGGTTGGCTCCATGGTGGTCTGGTATCTCGTCTCCAACCTTCTCAAGTCGAAGGATGTCGACAAAATCAAATCCCGTCTCGCCGGTAAAGAGCCCAAGGTCAAGCTCAAGAAGAAGGATGGCGGCCCAGCGCTCATCCGGTCCGAAGACTTGCAAACCGGTAAATTTGCCCTGCGAATTCTAAAGAAATTCGACCTTCAGCCCAAGCTCCAGACAATGCTCGAACAGGCTGGCCTCAAATGGCGGGTTGCACGCCTGATCCATGCCTGTCTTGCCTGCTTTCTGATCGGGTATCTTTGCGTACACTTTTTCCTGCCACCCAAATTCAGAGTTCTCGGGCTGATTCCCGCTGTCCTGTGCGGACTGCTCCCGATCCTTCATGTCAGCCGGACCAAGGCCTCCCGTTTGCATCGATTTGAAGAACTTTTCCCTGATTCACTCGAATTCGTATCGCGCTCGATGCGCGCCGGACATGCCTTTTCTGTTTCACTCGAAATGATCCATCGTGAGTTCCAGGAGCCGCTGGCGAGTGAGTTCAAGCGCGCTTTTGAAGAGCACAACCTTGGCTTGCCACTCGATGTGGCGCTCGAAAAACTTGCCAAACGAGTTCCGCTTCTTGACGTGCAGTTCTTCGTTTCCGCAGTGCTCTTGCAGAAACGAACCGGTGGCAACCTCGCTGAAATTCTCGACAAACTGGCCGGTATCATTCGCGAGCGCTTCAAGCTTCGTGGCAAGATCCGATCTATTTCCGCGCACGGAAAAATGACAGGAACAGCCCTCAGCAGCATTCCGATCGTAGTGTCAGTGCTCATGTACTTCTCCAACAGGGACTACATCTTGTTTTTCTTCAATGACGAACTTGGAAATTACATGATTGTTGCTGGTATTGCGCTTCAGTTGCTCGGTTACTGGATCATTCAACAGATTGTGAAGATCGAGGTTTAAAAGGTACTCCCATGATCATGATTCTTGCCGCTTTTGCCATTTTCATTTTGGTAGCCATTGCGATATCCACTGTTGGAATGCGCATGTGGGTACAACCGAAAGAAGCCATTGAGCGCGTTACCGGCGTATCGATGGAGCTCTCAGATGTCGCTCCAAAACATCCGAGTCTGGTTTTCCATGAACTCGTACAGAAGCTGGGCAACGTCCTCCCCGCCTCTCCCAAAGATGTTTCCATCATGCAGCGGAGGCTGATCCGCTCTGGCATGCGTGGCCCGAATGCCCTGAAAATTTTCTACGGCTCCAAAGTCCTGTTTGGTGTAGTGGTGCCAGTGGCGATGAGTCTCCTGGTCGCCGGTTCGCCTGCGGATGCCAGCAATAAGTTTCTCGCTGTGCTTGCCAGCGTTGCCGCCGGATTCTTTGGCCCCAATGAATACGTGAGCATCATGGGCAAGCGGCGTCAGAAACAAATTCAGCGCGGGCTAGCCAATGGGCTCGATCTACTGGTCGTTTGCGTCGAGAGCGGCCTTGGCCTCGATCAGGCCATCCTGCAGGTTTCAAAGGAACTCGAACACGCGCATCCGGAAATCTGCGAAGAATTTATGCTCGTGAATCTCGAGCTCAAAGCCGGTAAACGCCGCGTCGAAGCTCTCCGCAACCTGGCCGAGCGCAGTACTGTAGACGACTTGAAGAAGCTCGTCGCCGTACTGATCCAGGCCGACCGCTTCGGTACCGGCATCGCCCAGAGCTTGCGCGCCCACGCCGATTTCATGCGTGTCCAGGCTCGCCAGATTGCAGAGGAAAAAGCTGCAAAATTAGGCGTAAAACTCATTTTTCCGATCTTCTTCTGCATTCTCCCAACGCTCTTTATTGTGACCGTTGGCCCTATCGGAGTTCGTATCGTTCGCGAACTAATGCCGATGATGAACAACATGTAAGCCTGAAGTTTTACAGGTAAACAGCCGAAGTATTAAACAAAGACGACTACAGGTCGCGGAAATAAGAATCGTAACTGGAAAGGAGAACTCGAAATGGATGCATCGATGTTTCGAATCATTTGCGTAGTACTCGCAGTCAGCCTGCTTGGTCTGATTGTGCTGCGCCGCAAGAAGAATGTTGAAGAGTAGGTAGGACGGGCCGGGAGCTTGTCGTCGAGGGAATGAAAAGCTCCTTGCCGGTTCTTTGATGAGTTTCACCTGTTTTATAGGGAGGGTTGAGTGATGAAAGGCATATTGGGCATGAAATTGGCAAACAAGATATTCAACTGGGCCGGCGCGCTTTTAAGCTGCTGCGTCCTCGCCGGGCTCGTCACGGGCAATGCATCTGCGGCTACCTTCGGAAGGCCAATCATAATCGGCGGCCAGGCTGCGGATCTTGTGATTGACGAAGGCCGTGGCGTACTTTATGTCGCAAATTTCACAGCAAATCGCATTGAAGTTATGTCACTCGAGACGGGGTCGATTCAGACCTCATTCAATGTTGCTCCCCAGCCGGGCTCGCTCGCCTTGTCTCCAGACCGGCGCTGGTTGTTGATTGCCCACTACGGCAACTTCGCAGCCCCAAATCAGCCGCGTAATGCACTGACGCTGATCAACCTCGAGTCCAATCAGAGGCAGACTTTCTCCCTCTCCGCAACGCCTCTCAGTGTTGCCTTTGGCTCCGATGGGCTGGCACTTGTTGCTACTTCAAACGCATTTCTCCTCTTCGATCCGATTACGGGAACAACGAGGACTTTGCTGACGATTACTGATCTCGCTCTCAAGACACTGCCGGTACCCTTTAACAATTTCCCCCCAAACGTAGTTGCCAGTTCCAGCCAGTCGACACGCGACTTTACGCGTATCTATGGTGTGCTGCAAGGCTCGGCAAGTGACGCAGATGTTTTGGTTTACCGCTATGACGTCGGTCAGATTCTTCTCACTGCGGGAAGGGTTTCACAGCCTGCCCTCGCACCTCGTACTCTAAGCATCAACGGTGCTGGCACAAATCTTCTCGTCGGCTGGGCGCTGCTCAACGAAAACTTTGTAAATGTTTCCCAGTTCCCCAATGCCAGTGGTGTCCTGAATGTAGGCGGGCATGTTTTTGATTCAGCTCGTAATCTGATCTATGCACAGATGAACGAAGTAATAACAGCAAGTTCCACTGGCACAACCGGAACTGGAACTGGCACTGGAACTGGAGCTGCATCGATCGACCAGGCCAAAATTCTTCAGGTCCTAGATGCAGACAACCTTACCGTTCGCGAACGTGTGAAGCTTCCCGAAAATCTCTCAGGCAAGGCAATTCTCAGCTCGGATGGCAACACCATGTACGCCAGCAGCGAAAGCGGCGTCATGATTCTGCCTGTAGGCGACCTTTATCGTCAGCGCAAAGTTGTATCCAGCGTCCCAGACCTTGTATTCCGGGGAAACTTCTGTGATCGCCGTATTGCGGTCCAGCAGTTTGTCGTCGCTGATTCGAGCGGCCTGAATACAGACTTTGCCTTCAAAAATATTCCGGCTGGTGTCAATATCGAGCCGCTTGCTGGTATCACTCCAGCCGTGATCACGGTCACAGTAGACCCACTTACTTTCAGCAACACGCGTGGAACAGTTTCCCGTACAATCGACATCGTTTCTGATGGTTCGATCCTGACCACCTCAAGTATGCGCCTGCTGATCAACTCAAAAGAGCCCGATCAACGTGGCACTAGCGTAAGCGTCCCTGGCACTCTTGTCGACATCCTCGCCGACCCGTCTCGCGACCGCTTCTTCGTCATTCGCCAGGACAACAACAGCGTTCTGGTCTTTGATGGCAGCTCTTACCAGCGGATCGCAACTCTTCGCACGGGCAATACCCCAACGCAGCTTGCAGTCAGCTTTGATCGTCGCAACCTCCTGATCGGCAGCGATAATTCCCAGGTCATCTACGTTTACTCCCTTGAGACCCTGCAGCAGCAGCCATCGATCCAGATGCCCGGTGGTCACTACCCGAGAAGCATTGCCAGCGCCGCCGGCGCCACTTTGGTTGCCAGCCGTGTCGCAGGACCACAACACAAAATTTCCCGGGTCGACTTCGCGTCCCGTCGCGCAACCGAACTGGCGACACTTGATGTATTCGAAAACAACATCAACGTTGATACAGTTCTCGTTGCCTCGCCGAACGGGGCCAAGATCCTCGGAGCCTCAAAGGATGGTACGACTTTCCTTTTCGATGGCAACTCAAACTCGTTTGTCACAACGAGAAAAGACAATACAGCTCTCGGGGGCTCTTACGCCGCTTCGAGCTTTGATCAGTTCATTGTCGGCAACTTTGTCCTGAACGGTTCTCTGGTTCCGATCCGTCGTCTTGCTCCTGATACGCAGCCGACTTATGGCTTCGCTTTTGTGGACAACATTGGCTTCCGCACTACTTCAGCCGCTATTGATGGCCCAGGCACAATTCAACGCATTTCGTTCCCCACAGGAACAGCTCAGATCGGCACTCGAACCGTTGAGTCACCTCTTTTGTCGAATGCTACTACGCAGCCTTTCATCCGCACAGTGGCTCCCTTGTTCTCGCGCAATTCGATCGTAATGCTGACTGTTTCAGGCTTTACCGTATTGCCCTGGACCTACGACGCTGCTGTCGCAACTCCCAAAATCACCAAGGTGACCAACCTCGCCGATGGCACAACTGCCATCGCTCCTGGAAGCCTCGTAAAGATTGAAGGTAATGATTTGAGCCCGATCAATCAGGCTTCACGTGAACGCCCGCTTCCGACCGCTCTCGGCGAGAGCTGCATCACGGTCAACGGTCTCCCAATTCCGCTGATCTTCGTCAGCGCCAAAGAGATCAATGCCCAGATTCCGTTTGAAGTGGTTGGTAATACAACCTTGATCCTCCGCACCCCCGGTGGTGTGAGTGACAACTTCAATCTCTCGGTAGCGCCCACTGCGCCCAGCATCTTCCGTACACTGGTTGAGGGCATCGATGGCCCTGTTGCGACTATTGTAAATGGACGTAACGGGCTCCTGACCACCAACTCGAACCCTGTCAAACGTAGCGATACGATCGTCATTTACCTGACCGGTCTCGGAAAGACCTTTCCAACTGTAGATGCCGGCCTGAGCTCGCCATCAGACCCGCTGGCCAGGGCGCTTGTGGAGCCAATTGTTTCGCTGGGCGGTGTCGAACTTCCGGTTACTTACTCTGGATTAACGCCCGGTGAAGTCGGTGTCTATCAGATCAACGCTCAAATCCTCCGCTGGGTCCCAACCGGATTCAGTATCCCTCTGAAAATCAATCAGGGCGGTTCGATCACAACGATCGAAGTACGAGTGATCGAATAAAACATTTATACTTAAAAATGTTTTCATTACAATTTTCGTAGAAGGAGTTAACGAATGCTTGATTTGCGTCTGACCGCCCGCGTGGGCACGATCCTTGCCATGGGCTTATTGGCAACCACTTCGGCAATGGCCCAGCGCTGGGAATTTGGGGCTGGCGCTGCTGGCACCTTCTACACATCAAAAGATGTCTCTGTGGGCAGTCTGAAAGCAAAAGCTGGCTTCAAGAGCGGATGGGGTGGCAGCGCCTGGCTTGGCAATGACATGCACAAGTATATTGGTGGAGAAATCCGCTACATGTTTCAACAGAACGACTTGAAGCTGGAACAGGGCGGCAAGAGTTACATCTTTGGGTCTCGCTCACAAACCATCCACTACGATTTTCTAATCCATGCTGCTCCTAGAGGATCGAAAATCAGGCCTTTTCTCGCTGCTGGCGCAGGCTTCAGAGGATATGAAGGCACGGGCAAAGAATTGGCTGTGCAACCGCTCAACAACTTCGCCTATCTAACCAAGACATCGGAGTGGGTTCCTGTAGTTTCGGTTGGCGGCGGCATCAAGTTCATGGCCTCCAAGCGGCTCGCCTTCCGTGCCGAGTTCCGGGACTACCTCTCGCCTGTACCCAACAAAGTCCTCACTCCAGCGCCAGGCGCCAAAATCGATGGCTGGTTCCATAACTTCGTTGCCTTGTTCGGCGTCTCCGTACTGTTCTAAACCGTTCTAGCCCCGATCGCGAGTTAGGATGGGGAGGGATGACGGGAAAATGCTCCACTTGTGGCACTCGAAGGTCAAAGCGCTATTGCCCTGCACTCAGGGCTGATATCTGCCCGCAGTGCTGCGGCAAAGAGCGCGAAGAAACCATCGCCTGCCCATTTGATTGCGAATATCTCAATCAGGGGCGGGATCATGAGTGCTTGCGCGAACTCAAACCCGAAGAAATTCCTCACGCAGACATTGTCGTCAAAGAAGACTTCCTCCGAGATCACGAACCACTGGTGCTCGTGTCGGCTGCAGCCATTGCCGAAGGAGTGGATCGGCTGGAAGGGCTGATCGATCAGGATGCTCGCGAGGCACTTGAAAGTCTTGTTCAGACCTACCGCACGCTTGGAAGTGGCCTCATCTACGAGACCAAACCCAAGAATCCAATCGCCGCAGCTCTTCATGAACTGGTGCAATTGCGGGTCAGTGAATTTCGGCAACGAATCCAGCAACAGGCCGGTTACGCTGGCATCCTTGATAGTCATGTGCTTGGTGTCGTTATCTTTCTCCAGCGTATGGAGTTGCAACTAAACAACGGCCGCAGGCGTGGGCGGAGCTTTCTCGATGCAATTCGACGTTTTATTCCTCCCCCGGTACCGGCAAATCCCGCGACAATAGGAATATGGCAACCGGAGTAGTCGTATTCGCGCATGGCTCAAGTGTAGAAAGCGCTAATGAAGCAGTACGGATCGTGGCGAGAGTCATTTCCGAGGACAAGAATTTTCCTCTTGTCGCAACATGTTTCCTCGATGGTGGCAAGCCAGACTTGCCTGGCGCGGTGGATGATCTTGTTTCACGGGGAGCGGACCGGATCCTGGTCGTTCCATACTTCCTTACTGTGGGACTTCACTTGAAAAGAGACCTTCCAGACTTGATTGCAAAAATCAAGGAAGAGCGCGCGGATCTGCCCATTCAGGTGACGCATCCACTCGATGGGCATGTAGGACTCGGGGCTATTTTGCGGGATCGGGCGCTAGAGGGTTTGGATCAATGGCCCTCATAGAACGGCAGGCGAGGCTCGTTGAGATCTTCGATCTGGGGCCTGGAATCCGGCACTTCCGATTTGAGTTCCCGGACGTCGAAAACTTTGAATTCATTCCGGGGCAGTGGGTCTCGATGACAGAGACGGTTGACGGCAAAAAAGTGACGCGGGCTTATTCGATCGCCTCGCTTCCGCATGCGAATCAATTTGAAATCTGCCTGAACAAGGTCGAAGACGGCATGTTCACTCCCTACTTGTTCTCCTTGAAGCCAGGCGACAGTGTGCCAACCAAAGGGCCTGTCGGGTCGTTTACCCTGCGAGCGAAAGACCGGGAGGCTATCTTCGTTGCTACCGGCACGGGGGTGGTTCCGTATCGACCGATGCTCGCTCAGGCTGGTTACCTCGAGCAGGGAAGTCCAACGACTTTAATCTTTGGGGCGCGTTATGCGGAGGGGCTGATGTTTCGCGACGAGTTTGAAGTTCTCGCGCAACGACATTCGAATTTTAAGTTCCTGCCGACGGTCACACGTCCGCCAGAAGGCTGGGCAGGTCGTAGCGGTAGAGTGCAACCCTTACTTTGGGACGTATTGGGGGAGCGGACGGATGTGGACGTTTACGTTTGCGGGCTGAAGGAAATGGTAGAGAACGTGCGCGATGAACTCAAAGCACGAGGCTTGGATCGCAAGCAGATCATTGTTGAGAAATACGATTAATCACACAAATGGAACTAAGTGGAACCCGAATTGTCACTCTGGTGTTGTTGGATCTGGTCATCTTTGGAATCGTGACTTTTGTCATGCTGCAGTGGATGCCCAGGCCGCTGAAGCCCGTAGACTATCTGCTTGCTGGCGGGGTAGGAACGCTGGTGAGCTTGTTGGGCGTTTGGCTGCTTGTCTGGCGCGAGGCTCCCAATCGATCGGAAATGCTGTTCAAGCGACGTGCGAAAAAGGTGGATGAGGAATGAGCTGGATTTACTGGGATGTGAGCGTTGCTTTGAAAGATGGTATGGCCTGTTGGCCTGGCGATCCTGCGCCACGCATCGAGCAGGTTGCTTTTATGGATCAGGGCTCAGTCTGCAACGTTACGAAGCTACACATGAGCGCGCACACTGCGACCCATATGGATGCTCCGCGACACTTCATCAACGAGGGAGTTGGCATTGACCAAATGCCGTTCGATTCGGTGATCGGGAAGGCGCGGGTGGTGGAGATTCATGACCCGGTGGCGATTCGACGGGCGGAACTCGAAGGGTTGGACTTGAAAGCGGGAGAGCGGATCCTCTTCAAAACCCGCAACTCAAGCTATGCGTGGGAGCAGCCCGAGTTTTTCAAAGACTTCGTTTATATTGCTGACGAAGGGGCGCAGTATCTGGTGGAGCGGGGCGTGAAGACGGTGGGGGTGGATTATCTATCGATCGGCGGCTTCTATCACGACACAGTAGAGACGCATGTGACGATCCTTGGGGCGGGGATTGCCGTTATCGAGGGGCTGAATCTGAGTGAAGTGGAAGCCGGCGAATACGAACTGATTTGTCTGCCTCTAAAGATTGCGGGCGCCGATGGGGCGCCCGCTCGTGTCGTATTAAGAAGACCAGTCTAGGCGACTTCGCCGTCGCGGTGGACGCGATGACGCATCGCGGTGGATTCCTTCCTCTTGTAGGTCTCAATCTTGGAGCCGTGCGGGCCCTTTGAGGTGCGGTCGAGGATGGACGACATCTCGGCTGGGGACATCTTCTTGAGTGTCTTGAGCACGGCGATGTTTTGTTCAAGCTGATCGACGGACTCGACTCCAGATACGAGCGTGTTCGGGTTTTGTGTCCAGGCGAAGCGGAGGCATTCTTCGATTGTGGCGATGCGCATCTTTCCGATGCCGCCCATGGCGTTCGACTTCATACCGATCAGGCCGAGGCCGCGCTCACGCACCTTTGGGTGAACGTTCTGGATGAAGCTCAGGTAGTGTGGGTCGATCAGATTGACAGGGCACTGGACGGTTTCCCAGCCGGAGTAACCTTCAAGCAGCTTCAAATGGGTTTTGGGATCAGCATGTCCGGTGAAGCCGATGTGGCGAACCTTGCCCTGTTCCTTGGCTTTGACAAAGGCTTCAAGCGAACCATTGGGTCCGAAAATCTTTTCGACTTCGTCGAGGGTGACTACTTCGTGGCACTGCCAAAGATCGAGATAGTCGGTCTTCATGCGCTTCAGGGTGTTCTCAAGCTGGAGCATGGCCCCATCGCGGTCGCGTTTTTCGGCCTTCGACATGAGGAGGACCCTTTGACGGAGGCTGGGAGAATCTCCAAAGGCCTTGCCATAAGTGACGTCGCTTTCACCGCCATGATACTTGGCGGCGCTGTCGAAAAAGTTGACTCCGAGTTCAAGGGCCCGGTTGATGATGCGGACGCCGGAGATCTCGCCACCGACACGCATGTGATAACCGCCAAGACAGAACTTGGAGACCTTGAGTTGCGACTTTCCGAGGATATCCATCGGCATGGGCATTTGCGCGAGGGCAGCGGAGGAGATGCCGAGTGCGGCAGTGCTCTGGATGAATTTGCGGCGTTGCATAGTGCGATTGTATCTAGTCCTGGCCAGGGAAGAGTTTGCGCAGGCGGTCGAAGAGGCTGGTGTCGGTGTTGGGAGGGAGGGGGGCTTTGGTACTGACGGGCGGTGCGTCGGAAGGCAGATTGTAGGGCTGCTTGCCAAGCGATTTTACGCGGGTACCGTCGAAAGCGTAGGCCTTGAGCCAGAGCTTGCCGGAATCGTCTTCGACGATGATGCGGAATTCAGGAGCACTCACCAAGACAGGGAAGAATCCACGGATGTTTCGTTCGCGGTAGGCGGTTTCGTAACGGTGGCGGCGAGGGTTGTAGGTGAAGAGGCGGAGGCCGTCAAATTCGAAGGGCGCGTTTTTTTGACTTTGAGTGGTCCAGAGGTAATGGTTGTGGACCTTGCCGTCGTCGTGGACTTCGCCCATGGGAAAGTAAGCAGTGATACGCTTGCCTTCGGCGTACTGTGCGACGTCATCGGGGACTTCAAGGAAAATTGCATTACTGACGGCCCAGCCCACGCGCCCATCTTTGTTGCGGACGAGCGCGAGGTCGTCCATCGGTTTTGAGGGAACGGGTTTGGAGTCGGCACTTGAAGCTTCGCTTGCACTGCGGGACAGCTCAAGCCAATTGTCGGGGAGCTTGGGGGCGGCAGGCGAGGGTGGAGGCGTGATCGCAGGCTCTTTTTTTTGGCGCTTCTTTTTTGCTATGACCTTTGGTGTGTCGTCATCGATCTCAATCGTTTCGCCCTGATAGGGGACTCGAAGGACAACCCTGTGGCCGATGATGTCGAAGTGTTCCTTCTCCTGGATCTGGAGGAAGGTGGGCGAAGAACGATTGGGGTCCGTGTGTATGTTGAGGGTGTCGAAGACGGTGGCGCGGCCCATACTTGGGGAGTCTTTGTAGCGCTTGGCCAACTCGTCGAGTTGCTCCATCTGTTTGGCGCTGATGAGGAGGCGGATGTCGACCCAGCCGATAAGCTGAGTCTTGGTGCGGACTTGAAGGTAGCGGCGGCGACGGTCGAGGATATCGAGCCTTTCACCGTGCTGCACAGTTGCGATGACAGGAGAACGGAGAGAGACGTCCTGACGAAGGGGGAGTTGATTGGGGCCAGCAAAGGCTTCGCCGATGACACGATAAACCGGAGCCTCCTTCTGCTTCTGGCAGGAAAGGAGGCCGGAGAGGAAAGCGATGCTAAGGAGTGCAAACAGCCGGACTAGCATTTGGATGGGCTAGAACCAGTGTAGTTAGACTGCCTGGGCGATTTCGAGCAAAGAATCTTCAAACGAGTAATCTGTTCGCTTGCGCTTGACGGCGTTGCGAAGATACCAACGGTAAGTTTCCTTGAGGCCGGTGGCGAAGTCGCGCGGTTTGAGCTTGAGCATGCGCTGGGCCTTGTTGGTGACCATGGTGATCGGGGCGACATCGAAGTAGTAGCCGAAGTAGAGCTGCGGACCCATGGGGTGGCCGCCGGCGAGCGCGATCTGGCGGCGAGGCACGCGGATAATCTGCGGCTTTTTGCCAGTGGCAGAAGCGAGGGCGTGAACGACTTCTTCCTGCGTGAGCGGGCGGGAATTGGCGATGTTGAAAGCATTGCCAATGGCTTGGGGATGCTCGAGTACTTTTTGGCAGGCGAGGATCAAGTCGGCGACATGAACGAACTGCATGAGGCGGCGACCGTCACCCGGGAGGATGAGCGAGCGACCGGCGCGGAGACGATCCCAGAAGAAGGCTTCGCGGTAGTAGTTGTTGCCGGGCCCATAAATAAAGGGCGGGCGAAGAGTGATGACCGGCACATGGTAGCGATAGAACATGCGGAAGAGCATGCGTTCGCTCATGGCCTTGTTTCGCACATAGGCATCCGGATGGTCATCGGGAGCAAGGGCGTCGGCCTCGTGGTGGTTGAGCCCATCGCCATAGGCAGCAACGCTCGACATGAAGATGTACTTCGAGAAGTTACCTTCCATGGTCTTGATGGTGTGTTCGACCTGGGATGCGGTGGTGCCGCGTTCCCAGTCGTAGACATTGTCAAAGACCACGTCGAACTTTTCGCGTGAGAGGGCCTTCTTGATCTGCTCGGGATCGTTGCGGTCGCAGACGATGTTGCCGATTTTTTTCTTGAAGGGATGCGCCTGTTTGCGATGAAGAATCGTTACGTCGTTCTTCTGCTTCAGTAGGGTTTCCACCAGCAGACGGCCCACAAACTGGGTGCCGCCAATCACAAGGATGCGCATGCCGGAGGTATTGCTTCTAGCTAATGATTCAAACACTGTATTTTCTTCAGCTCCGTCGAGAGCGGGTTAGTCGTAGTAGTCAAGGCCCAGGTGCGTGATCAGATCTTCGCCCTGCATCCAGCGCAGGGTGTTCTTCAGCTTCATCAGCTGAATGAACAGGTCGTGCTCGGGATAGAGGCCAGGAGCAGTCATGGGGCCCTTAAAGTAAAAGCTGAGCCACTCCTGAATGCCGCGCATTCCCGCGCGTTGTGCAAGATCGAGAAACAGTACCAGGTCCAGAACGAGTGGCGCGGCCAGAATTGAATCGCGGCAGAGGAAATCCACCTTGATCTGCATCGGGTAGCCGAGCCAGCCAAAAATATCGATGTTGTCCCAACCCTCTTTGGCGTCGCCGCGAGGTGGGTAGTAATTGATGCGGACCGCGTGATAAAGGTCCTTGTAGAGGTCGGGATAGAGATTAGGCTGAAGGATCGAGTCGAGCACACTCAGCTTGGTTTCTTCCTTGGTCTTGAAGCTGCCCGGATCTTCGAGCACTTCACCGTCGCGGTTACCGAGGATGTTGGTAGAGAACCAGCCGTTCATACCCAACATGCGAGCCTTGAAACCGGGGGCGAGAACCGTCTTTAGGAAGGTCTGACCGGTCTTGAAGTCTTTGCCGCAGATGGGGATGTTGCGTTCGCGAGCGAGTTCGAGCATCGCCGGCAGGTCGGTTGTCAGATTTGG
The DNA here is from genome assembly GCA_025354885.1 of Acidobacteriota bacterium. Lineage (GTDB taxonomy): Bacteria > Acidobacteriota > Terriglobia > Bryobacterales > Bryobacteraceae > Bryobacter. Next base: position 65,435 of record JANXLY010000058.1, read on the forward strand.
TGCGCCGTTAGCGTAGGGCACCCCGCTCATGAGGGCGGCGTAAGCGTAAATTTGGGAAGGAGCGATATCCGGGTCGCTGGCCTTTAGGCCGGCCTCGAATTCCTTCACCGACTGGTGGACCTGGGCCGGCTTCTTAAAGGTTTCTGTCGAGCCGCACCAGATCATGGTGACGCGCGAAGCGCCGGATTTTTCCTTGAAGGTCCTGATGTCGTCCATCACGGCTTGGGCCAGTTCGAACTTGTCCTTACCCTTTTTGACGTTGGGGCCGCTAATGCGCTTCACATATTCCTGGTCGAAGACCGCGGACATGGGTTTGATTGCTTCTAGGGGTGCTCTCAGCTTTTCGAGCAGAGGGGCATCGAGAACCCGGGCATTTGTGGCGGCCTGGTAGGCGTTGTCTTCGTAAATATCCCAGCCACCAAAGACGAGCTGGTCGAGGCTGGCGAGGGGGACAAAGTCTCTAATGTAAGGCGTGCGGTTATCCGTTCGTTTGCCGAGACGGATGGTTGCGAGCTGGGTGAGCGAGCCGATTGGCTTACCCAAGCCCTGTTTTACTGCTTCGACACCGGCGATGGTCGTGGTCGCGACAGCTCCGAGGCCAGGGATGAGAATCCCCAGTTTTCCTTCGGCGGGAGCGATTTTGACGTTTTCGCGGAGTTCATTCGGATTCGAAGACAAAAGGAGACCTTTCTTGTTGCAACTTTAGTGGGAGTAAAAGCTGAGCTAAAGCACCAATTGCTATACTACCAATCGGATGAGCCTTCGCGCTACGGCGACCATCACTGCAGTACTGGTCGATGATGAACGATTAGCCCGGGAAGAGCTGGAATTCCTGTTGCGTGACTTCGGGGATGTTGAGGTTGCAGGGGTGGCTGAAAACGGGGTGCAGGCACTGGAAGTCATTGAAAAGATTGATCCTGATCTCGTTTTTCTTGACGTGCAAATGCCGGGCCTCGACGGGTTGGGTTTGATTCGTCGGCTGCAAGATAAAAAAATTCGATTACCCTATTTTGTTTTGGCGACGGCCTACGATCAGTACGCCGTAGAGGCTTTTCGGCTGGAAGCGATGGATTATTTGCTGAAGCCGGTGGACAAAGAGCGGCTTTCGGTGACTATTGAGCGGGCAAAACGCTACCTTGCGGAGCAGGGTCGAGTGGAAGAACCGGCTGAATCGGCTCCGGAGAGAGTTTCTTCACCTAAAAGTAAAGTAGTAGTGAAGACTGGGAACCGGAATCTGCTGATCGATACGAGTGAAGTGATTTACGCGACGATTGTGGACGGATTGATACGGATTGTGGCGACGAACGTAAGCGGAGAGAGCAGCTACAAGACGATTGATGAATTGCAGGGGGATCTTGACCCTGAGGTATTTTGGCGAGTGCATCGGGGGCATCTGGTGAATTTGAACCGGATCCGCGAAGTGAATCCGTGGTTCCATTCGAGCCTGATGCTGAAGATGGACGATGAGAAGGGCACTGAAGTGCCGGTGAGCCGAGCGCATTCGAAGAAGCTGCGGGCGTTTTTGAAATTGTAGGGAGGAAGCGAGATGGCTTCGATTTATCAAGAGCGATCAGATGAGCTGGAACGGTTTGAGTTTCAGTTTGGGGTGGAGCGTGGGAGGCTGGCTATGGCGCAGGATTTGTTGACGGATGCGCTGAGCCTGGTGGGGCAGCACGGGGTGTATTGCCAAAGCGTGCGGCAGCCTGGGAAGCCGGCAATGGATTTGCAGATCATTCTGAAGCTGTTGAACGACAGTAAGGAACTGGTGACGGATGTGATGGACGGGATGAAGAATCCTCGGGGCCCCGCCTGAAGACACTGGGGGTGTAAGAGTCAGGCGAGGCGGCGGTCGGGCCTTTTTCTAGCAAGATTTCAAAGATCTGATGGCTCGCGAGCCGGGCGGTTTGGGTTTGTTTGGTTAGAGCTTGAGGTGACCAGCTTCCACACCGAGACGGATGAGGTCTTCGTGGGAGAGCTTGATGTAATCGTCACCTTCTCCGACCGGGGTTGGCTTTGTTTTGGCGATCGCTTTTGCTTCGTCGGTTGTTGCTAACAAAGAGATTGCGATCAGGCCGGCGCTGGTTTTGTATAAGTTCTGCGTGCGGAGGTCGGCGATGGGGAGGACTTTGGAGAAATTCACTTCTTTGCCGTAAGCGTAGAGTTCTCCTTGGACCTCGAGAGCGGCGAAACGGTCTCGCTGGAGTTTGCGGAGTTCGTTGAGGGATTTGTCGGCTCGACGTTCCTGGAGGGCACCGAGTTTGATGAAGCGCTCCATTTGGGAGAACCATTTGGGGTGGTCGGGGTCGTTGACCCAGCGGTCTTGGGCCTGGAGTTCGAGAGCCTGGGCGCGATTGATCTGGAATGTGGCGAAGGCGTAGCGGCGAAAAGTTTCCTCTTCGAGGCTGCCTTCGGGGAGACAGTCTTTGCGCAGTTTTTGTATGTGTTGGGCGAAATTGTTTTGCGCTTCTGTGTCGGAAGCGAAGAGGGTGTTGGGGCTGGCGTTGAGGCCATGACTTACGGAGTTTCTCGAAGAGGCGGCGCGGCCTTCTGCCGAAGTTGGACCTGTTGACTTTTGAGCGTTAGCGCGATTGGCTTCGATTTGTGCAGATGACGACATTGGGATATTTCCTTTAAATTGTGAGATGGAAAAGGCCCGTTTGCCTTGCGGCTCACGGGCTCTTTCTCGATTCAGAATCTAGCAGGCGTAGAGGGTGGGTAATGGGCTTAATTGGGGAAGTGATTGAATCGAGGAGAAATATAGTTCTAAACTTTCTGTGAATGATAAAGTTCGCATCGGCCAGACGGGAGTGCGCTGTTGGGGGATGAGTAGGCTTTTGCACCAGTCTGGGTGATGGGAACGTGCGTTGAGCTAAGGCGCAGACAGAACTTGGGGGCTATGGGGATTGGATCGCGACGTGATGGCTGAAGCTGAGCTTTGCTGGCGGGAGAAAG
>JANXLY010000068.1 GCA_025354885.1 Acidobacteriota bacterium
CTAGTGCCTAGTTGCATAAGTTAATGAGCGTATTCCTTAGCTGACTTCCTTTTACTTCCCGCTTGCGCCATTTGAATGGCTTGGGATGTTCGTTGGTGCGGTTGATGAATGCCTCGATCGCTGAACGGAGGCTGTCTTTGCTGACAAAACTCGCGCCGCGAAGCGCCTTCCGCGTCAGGAGTCCGAACCAGATTTCGATTTGATTGAGCCAACTAGCGGAGGTCGGCGTGAAATGCAACTGTACCCTGCCTTTGAATTGAACCAGCCAATCCTCGTTCTTCTTGTGCGGCGAATAGTTATCCAGAATTACATGGATCTCCTTGTCGGCGGGAAGCTCCGATATCACCGACTGGAGGAACCCGCGAAAGTCTTCGCGCTTCTTGCTTTCCGTCGTTCGGCCATGTACTTGCCCGGTCGCAACTTCCAAGGCTGCAAACAGGTTGAGCGTGCCATTGCGCTTGTAAGTGCTCTTCATCGCACGCACCACTGCGCCGCTGTCGGTTTCAACATAACCTGACGGTCGCTGCAACGCCTGAATACTGGGCTTCTCATCGACGCAAATCACCAACGCATTGAGCGGTGGATTCAAATACAGTCCCACCACTTCGGCCGCTTTAGGGGCGAACTCTGGATCAGTGCTAACGCACCAAGTCCGGAGACGCTGGAGATAGATGCCTTCCTTGCGCAGCACTCGCCACACGGCATGAACACTGGCATTCAATGTCTCGGCCGCAATACGGCCATCCCAATGGCTCAAGCCCGGCGGCGGTGCCTGCTCCAGCAGCGCGAGCACACGGTCGCGAAACTTTGCATCATATTTCGGAGGCTTGCCGGATCGCGCGTCATCGTGAAGCGCTGCCAGTCCTCCTTTGGCAAACCGCTGCCGCCACTTGCGAACAGTCGGCACTGTGATTTCCAGTTCTTGCGCTACTTGCTGAAGTTGTTTTCCCTCAAGACACTTCAAAACAATCCGGGACCGTTCCACCAGTCGCGCTTCCTCGCTGCGGCTTCGAGCAATCGCGGCCAGTGCGGACTTCACTTCAGCGGTGCAATGAATCGGAGGAGCGTGCCGGGGCATCTCCAAACATTTTAATACAAATATGTACTATTGCAAGTAAGCACTAGGTAGCTGCGGTTGGAGTCTGCCATCCAGCTGTGGATTTCCTCAAGCAAATTGGAATCGAGAGATTTTCCGGTCTGGACATGTTCGATACGGTAGCGTTTGGCAGCGCCAGAGCGGTCGTTAGGATCGAGCCAACAGCGGATGAGGAAGGAGCTTTGCGTGAACATGTTGGCAGCATGGCGGAGGCGAGTTCCAATGGACTGCCAGAGGGTTTCCGATGAGGTTCCGGGGGACTTCCAAAGCGCTTCCAGATCTGGAAGTGATTGAAAGGATGGGAAATAAAGTTTTTACTTTTTATTTGCGAGCAGAGAGGCCGATGCGGAAAAGTAGAGACTGGAAGCGGGGATCAGAGCGGAGCGGGGCGAAAAACGGGTCGACGTTGAGGTAAACAAGGGAGGCGCTGCGTTCATTGAAAGCAAGATCGAGGGCATCGAGGGCAGAAGATTCTTCGCCGAGGAACAGGTGAATGCGGGCGAATTCCATGGGGTTCCATGGGGGAGGTATAGCGGTCTTTGCTGCGCTTTTGCAGAGTGGCGAGTCAAAGCTTAAGGGCGGAGAGATGACCGGATTTGGCATTTGCTTGTTCGATGGCACCGGCGAGGCCGAAGTCACCCTCATCGCTTAGGGAGAGGACGATTTATTCCATTTGTTCTTTGGTGTTGCCCTGAAGGTGGAAGATGGTCGCGAGGTCCTGATGAGCGACGGCGAAGCCGGGGTTCAGCTCTAGAGCCTGGCGGTAGGCTGCGATGGCGGGAGTGAAGCGGCTTTGGTAGTAGTCGGGATAGCCGGAGTTTGAGCGAATGATAGGAGAAAGAGGATCGAGTTCGAGGGCTTTTCCCAGTTCGACCCGGGCGGTATCGAATTGACCCATGGCTGCAAGGTGGATAGCGTACCAGTGGTGGGCAGTGGAGTAGCCGGGATTGAGTTCGATGGCGCGGCGGAAGGAGGCTTCGGCTTTGGCCCAGTTCCAATCGTAGAGAGCGGCGATCATGGCATTGGAGGTGTATGCCTCGGCAAGGTTGGGATCGAGTTCAAGGGCTCGGGTGGCGGCCTGTCGGGCTTTCTCGAAACCAGGCTTGGGACTGGAGTCGGAGAAAGCGCGGAGGCCGGACGCATTGGCGAGACCGGAATAGGCAGCTGCAAAGTTGGGATCGAGAGCAATAGCCTGCTCGAAATTCTGGATGGCTTTGTTGAAGCCTTCCCTGGATCGCTGATTGAAGAAGTAGCGAGCAAGGAGGAGGGACTTGTAGGCTTCAGGGACGCTGGTGGGGGAGCCCTTGGGGGCGATGCTGAGCTTTTGCTTAAGAGCGGAGGCGATCTGGAAGCCAAGCAGAGTCTGGACAGTGGCGAGGTTGCGGGACGGGACAGTGAAGCGCTGGCCCCAAAGGCGTGCACCATCGGAGACATCGGCCAGTTCGGCATCGACTTCTATCTGGTTGCCGACTTGAGAGATGCTGGCGGTAATGACAGCAGAGACGCGAAGTTCGCGGCCTGCGACGCGCGGGTCGGTCTTTTTTTTCGCGGTAAGCGAAGACGGTACTACGAGCCATGACGCGGAGGTTGGGTAGCTGGGAAAGGCTGTTGATGAGGTTCTCGGTGATGCCAACTGAGAAGTAGCCGACATCTTTGAGGTCGCCGCCGCTGGTGAGGGGAAAGACTGCAATGGAGTGGATTGATGAGGAATCGCGATTTGAGTTGGGGAAACGAAGCCAGAGGAAGGCAGCGACAAGGATTGCGATGGCGAAAGTCCAGATGAGATAGCGAGGCTTGGCAGCGGAGACAAGAGAGGCTGGGACT
>JANXLY010000094.1 GCA_025354885.1 Acidobacteriota bacterium
GTCGATCGAATCGAAGCTCCGGAAAGTGTTCTTCGGGTTGTGCTTGGACAACACCTTTGTGATAGCAGCCGTCAACGTCGTCTTGCCGTGGTCGATGTGTCCAATCGTTCCCACGTTTACGTGTGGCTTACTACGGTCAAATTTCTCTTTCGCCATTTTGCTCGCGCCTTAAAGATTTTTTTGGAGGGGGAAATAAATATGGAGCTGATGACCGGGATCGAACCGGTGACCTCGTCCTTACCAAGGACGCGCTCTACCAACTGAGCTACATCAGCCCGCCTCTACTACATGAGCCTACCAGTACTACTGTATCAGGAGGAACGCAAAAATATGGTGGATAGGGAAGGATTTGAACCTTCGTAGGGTGCAAGACCCGACAGATTTACAGTCTGTTGCCATTGACCGCTCGGCCACCTATCCAGATGCGCACGAACCCTCTCGACGAAACCACTCGAAGGACGAAATACCCTGAGGAGATTATCGTAGACGACTGTCTCGCAAAGAAGGCCGCCTGACAACTTTTTTATGGTATCACAGCGAGGTGCCAACGCAGCAGCACAGCATCAATTGGAGTATCAGCGGTATTGGGCAGCGGGAATATTTTTGGCTTTTCTTGCGGTAGTGAGGCCATCAGCTTGCTTGCCGCTGCCAGCAATTCGAGGCGCAACGGGTTCAATTGTGGCTGGGAAATCGCTGCGTTGATTTTCGCCGCAAGTTCCGCTTCATTCCTGACGGCCTGGCTCAAGAGAGCGAAAATCGAAAACTCATTCCGCAGCTTCGGCTCTTTCAGTTGTGTGTTCCACGCCATCATCGTCGCAGCTTCCGGCCGTTTACCCGTCAAGCCAAACTGAATCATTGCCAGGTGTAGCTCTGTTGCCAGCTTTCGATCCCCGGAAGAAGCGACTGCGTCCTGCTTGAGCAAATCCTCCGCCTGCTTTGCCCTTCCTGTGCGAGCGAACCATATCGCGCGTTCAAAACTTTGCGTGCTGGGCGGTGCATTTGCCAAAACCAGCTTCATCCAATTTTCAAAGCGCAGATCTGCGGTCTTCAGATCGCCTGCAAAGAAGTAAGAAAACGCCGCCTTACGCCATGCGGCGCCGTTCTGGAATGAAGGGAAGAGCTGATTCTCTTCGTCAAAATATTGCCCGGCCTGTTTGAACTGTCGATTCATGTAGTGAACTTCGCCCAAGGAATCGATTGGGTTGGGTTCTTTGGGGGCAAGGCGCCGGTACTCGTTGAGTGCCGCCACGGCAGCCGGCAGATGATTCAGGTTTGCTTCGGCATAACCCAAACTGTTCCACCACTCCGCTTTGCCCGCCTCCAGACGGGTCAATTCCTGGAATTGCAAAGCGGCAAGCGTCCAGTCTCCAGTGGAAGCGGCGAGCAGAGCCAATTCCGCGTGCAGCCTCGGATCTCCGGTACGCAACTTCGCAACATCCGCCAAAGCCTTAAGCTTCAACTGCGGATCAGTGGCGACCGTAAAGGCGAGTTGGGCTCTCGACAACGCGTCGGCAACTTTTGGCAAACGGTCGAACAGCGCGACAGCTTCTGTCCGCTTGCCGGATCGCAAATACAAATCTGCAAGGATTGGATATGCCGGCGCGAAGGACGGATAACGTTCTACAAACGCGCTCAACCCGTCGATGCTGGCAGGCGATTGTGCTTCTGAAAACGCTTTCCAGGCGGCATAGTCATAAACAGGGATCGACGGCTTTACGCCCAGCAGCGATTCCAACATTCGGGCCGAGCAGACAAGCAGCTTTTCCTCGGTAACAATGTCTTCAAAGCGCCTCAGGATGGCGGAAGTCGCGGTATCCGTAAGCCGTGCTTCAATTCGAATTGCTTTTCCTTCGCGGCGGATAGTGCCGCTAAGAACTCGCCCGGCACCCAGCGTGCGCCAACCCTCCGCATCATTCACGATGCTTGGTGCCAGGCGCGCCTCATTGCCAAGCCCGTAGACCATCGAGTAAGCAAGCAGCGCGCTCATCCAGCGGTCTGAGCCATCAGCACCCTGGTTGTCGAAAAGATGAACTGCAAGTCTCGGATTCTGCGGCAGGGGCAGCTGCCGGGAGCAAGCGCCTAGAATCAAAAGAAGAATCAGTGGAATGGAGAAAAGGTGTTTGCTAGAGCGCACGAAATTCCGTTTTCAGAAGTGTCTGAAACTCAGGATAATCGCGCAACGCCTGGAATGCTTCGTCCGTTGCGATCTTGTCGCGTTCGGTCAAGCCTTCCTCCAGCGCCTTCCGCAAATACTGCATCGCCCGTTCATGCTGACCGCCTTTGGCGTATAGTTTCGCCAGTTGAAAGTGAAACTTCGCCCTTTCCGTGACACTTCGTTCCTGCAGAACAGTGCCTTGGGAGCCCCGGTTCTCAAACACATTTGGATCGAGCTCAAGAGCCCGCTGATATTCGACGGCTGCCATTTCGTATTTCTTTCGGGCAAAATACGCAGTTCCCAGGTTGGAATGAATGCTCGCCGACTCAGAAGCAAACTGAAGCGCTTTCTTATAGTGGTTGACAGCGCGGCGATAGTTCTTCTCGGCATAGGCCACAGTGCCGAGATTGTTGATCGCCTCGGAATAGTTTGGATTGAGCTTGATAGAACGTTCGTAGTTTTTGCGGGCAAGATTCAGCTGACCCATCTGATGGTAGGCAATGCCGACTTTGTTCCAGGTAATGGGAGAAGTCTGGGACATCTGCTGATACATCTCCACAGCTTCGCGATACATCTTTCGCGCCATGAAAATGTCACCGCGCATCTCAGGGGTCAGATCGACCTTGGCAGGCCCGGGAGCCGCAGGGGCATTGGGCGCAAAACTGGATGCCGTTGGCTGCGCCTGAATGGCCGCAACAACAAAGACGGAAATACAAAGGGTGCGAAAACGCATAGAGCACCTCACTTGCTTGTAATTCTAATCGAAAATTGTCTATTTGAAAATCGAGCGGATTTTGCCCCAGAGACCTTTTTTCTCTTCCTGGCCTCCAGCACCCGACTTGGCGCGGCGATTTGCATCGCCAGATTCGGCGCGAGCGGCATCGCTATCCTTCTTTTGCATTGTCACGCTGCGGCCGTTTCCCGCCGAAGCAGACCGTGTGGAATCTCCTGCTTTGGTCTCCTCTGGCGCATCCCAGGCGAAAACTTGTGTCTGGCCGCTCACGCCCTCTACGGGCTGCGTACCCGCTACATAAACTTCAGACCGTCCAGCGCCCAACTTGCCGGTGGCAACATCCACTTCGGCCGACACTACTCCTTGCGGCAGCTCAAAACGGTGCACGTTGCGGTATTCGCGATGCGTGTGCGCCCGCTTCATAAATTCCGTCCAGATCGGCAGCGCGCTTTTGCCGCCTAATAGTTTGATATCGCGATTGTCATCGAAGCCGACCCATACGACACAGACCAGCTTTGAAGTAAACCCGGCAAACCAGCCGTCGCGGCTGCTGCCAGTCTTCCCACCGGCGGGCAACGTAAATCCACGTGAGCGAACCTCGGCCCCCGTGCCTGCACGAAGCACGTCTTCCATAAGATTCACCATGAGGTAATTGATTCTCGGGTCGAGCACTTCGTGACGCTCCGTCTTCTGATCCAGAACATTGCCACCAAACCGGTCGCGAATGGATCGCACCCAGGCCGGCCGCGAAGCAGTGCCTCCTGAAGGAAACATAGTGTAGGCACCCGCCATCTCAATCGGCGTCACATCGTAAGCACCAAGGGCAAGAGCTGGAGTCGCACGCAGTTCTGAATTCAAACCCGCACGCCGCGCCAGCTTCACTACCTCGCCGTAACCGACAGCCTCCGCCAGTTTCACCGTAGGAATGTTGAGACTTTTCATTAACGCGGTGCGTAAACTTACCGCGCCATAGTATTTCTCACCAAAGTTCCCAGGCTCGTACTCTTTGCCGTCGAAATGAAAAGTAGTCGGTTCATCGATCAGAATGGATGTCGGCGTAAAAACTTTTTCGCTGTCAAACAAGGCCGTATTGAGAGCAGCCGCATAAACAAGCGGCTTAAAAATGGAGCCAGGCTGGCGTTTGGAAATGGCACGATTCAGCTGCGAAAGCCCATAGCTGCGCCCACCCACCAAAGCCTTGAT
>JANXLY010000141.1 GCA_025354885.1 Acidobacteriota bacterium
CCGCAATTGATCATGAACAACGACGGCTCATGATTCGGCACATCCGTATGCATACTGCGAATCACACAGCAGTCATCCATCAATTTCCCCAGGCGCGGAAAGATCTCCGACACCTCCGTCCCGCACTTCGAACTCCGCTGAAAAGCAAACGGCGACTGCATCAGCATCCCCGTCGCCCGCTCCGTCTTCGGTGCTCCCCCCGGCATCGGCTGCCCGTTGTATTTCGTCAACATCGGCTTCGGGTCAAAGGTGTCCACCTGAGACATCCCACCGTTCAAAACAATGTAAATGATCCGCTTCGCCGTCGCAGGAAAATGCGTCGCTCCATTTGCAACTGCAAGCGCACCAAAGCCTCCAGCCACTCGGGCCAGCATCTCGCGGCGCGTCCATCTCGGGTGCACACCCGCGGCATGCATCGGCAATCGGTCAATCGACATAGGCGAACTCATTCGTACTTAGCAACACCTGCGCATATTGTTTCCAACTACCGCCAGCCTTCAAAAACTCTTTCGCCGACTTCTTCTCCGCCTCACTCGGCGTACGCTGAAAAACATGCCGGTAGCCGCGCTCGATACCCAGTTTCCGCAACCGCTCACCCAGCACCTCTGACTCTCGAGACACCATCTCCGAATTCAAAAAGAACAACTTCTGCAGCGGCACATTCGTTACAACTCGCTGCTCACACGTCACAGCCGCACTCGGCAGGTCAAACAGCGAAAGCGTCTCATCAGCCTGAAAACGGCCCACCCGAGCATAAAGCGTACGCCGCTTTAATTCCGGTTTCAATTCTTCGCTTGCACCACCCACCTTCAAGTCCAGTCGTCCAGAAACAGCCAGCATCGAGTCCCGCATCGGCTCTGCTGCCAGCCGCTTTCGGTTCTGCCTCCACCACAGCCGGTTCTCCACATCTGCTGCAACATCCCCATCCGCACTCCGCTGATATGCCGCACTCATCACCATCTCTCGGATCATCGCTTTCGAATCATACTGCAACGCAACAAAGCGTCCCGCCAGATACTCGAGTAGCTTCGGATTTCCAGGTCGATCGCCAGCCAATCCAAAATTCGAAGGAGTTCGCACAATTCCCTGCCCAAACAAATGCATCCACATCCGGTTCACTGCCACTCGCGCCGCCAGCGGATGATGGGCTACTGTCTCGGCCAATTGCAATCGCCCACTCCCCTTCGTAAATGCAATAGCAGTTCCACCGCTCAACACCAATGGAAAGCGCCTCGGAATCACTTCACCCGGATCTTCCGGATTCCCACGCTTGTCCAAATTCAGATCCCAGGATTCAAACTCACTGATCCCGTCAAAGTACGGATATTGAGCAGGCAACTCTTTCTTCAGGCGATCCCGCTCCGCCTTCAAGATTTCATACTGTGCCAGCGCTTCACCCTCGAGTAATTTCGCAGTCAACTCATTTGGAAATCGAAGCGGCGCTCCGCCTTCATTGAACGTGCGATTGTAGGCCACATAGCGATCCCGTGCGATCGACTTCACCGGCACGTCTGCCCCAGGATTGAAATCCTCATCGCTGCGATACCCGCCCGGCAATACGATCGTTCGCTTCGGTTTCACGGCCACCTTCATCGCCGCTTCCACAACAATCCGATTCTCCTCATCCAACTGTTTCTTCTCAGCCAGAATCCCCACCAACAAGCTTTCAAATTCACGTGCCTTAGCCTCAGTCGGCCCGGCAAACCAGGCTTTCAGGTAGGGATGAAACTCTTCCGGCTTCTTCAGATATTCGCACCAGCGGTTCAGGACTTCCGTGTTCAATCCCGTCGCATCCCCAGTCAGGCTACCCATCATGTAGCGCCACATCCCCACCGCATAACGCTCCTTCAACAATTCCGCCTGAGCAGCAAGAAACTTATCCAGCTTCTTCTCGGCATCATCAAGCGCTTTCTTCTTGGCCCTCCAAGCGACAGCCTCCGACTCCGGAACCAGCGGGTACTCCTTATAAGCCGAACTCGCAAACACACCCGACAACGCATAGTAATCCTTTTGCGAAAAAGGATCGTACTTATGGTCATGACACCGCGCACAGGCGAGAGTCACACCGAGCATCCCCCTACTCACAACATCCACGCGATCATGCCGCTCATCGGCTCGCGCCTGCAACGGTTGCGAAATCCCGTAATACCAGGGCCCCAAGCCAGTGAAACCCAATCCACCGCTAAGCGAGTTCTCACCCATCAAATCTCCAGCCAATTGCGCCATGAGAAAACGATCATAAGGCAGGTTCTGATTCACAGCTCCAACCACCCAATCGCGGTAACGCCATGCATTCGGATAAGGCACCATTGCCGTCCCTCCGAAGTCATCCTCGCCGAAGCGCGCAACATCCAGCCAGTGCCTTCCCCACTGTTCCCCATACTGCGGCGTTGCCATCAAACGATCCACCAGCCGCCCCTGCCAGCCTTCACGACGGTCTCGATCAGCCATCTGAAACTGCACATCCGTCGGCGGCAAACCCGTTAGGTCAAAGTGCATTCGGCGTATCAGCGTCCGCTTGTCGGCAGGCCCGTTCGCCGCAATCCCCTTCGCACGCAAAGCCCCATCAATCGCAGCATCCATGGAATCCCCAGCCTTCGGCACACTCAATCCCTGCCAGGCCCAATGCTCACCCGCCCACTTCGCCCCACTCCCGATCCAGTTCTCCAGCGACGCAACCTCCTCCGCCTTTAACTTCGCGCCAGGAGGCATCGCTTTCACAGTCGCATCCCCACCCCGAACAGCAAGCAACAACACCTCAGCTAAAGGTCGTCCACTCTTGCCGCCCTTCCGAAATCCCTCTACCGAATCGAGCCGCAATCCCCCCATCGCCGTCGCTCCATGGCAAGCCCCGCACCGGCTCGCAAGCACGCGTCGAGCCTCATCTTCAAGGCCTGCCTTGGCCTCAACTCCACTCCAAACGAAGACAAACAAATACAACCACTTCATTGCAGATCGAATTCTATCCAACTAGTTCGCGGATCACTCGTCCTCCCAGATCTGTCAGCCTCCGATTCCGTCCGCCAAAATAGTAAGTCAGCCTCATATCGTTCAGGCCCATCTGGTGCAGAATCGTCGCGTGCACATCATGCATGTGATAAATATTCTCCACTGCCTTGTGCCCGATCTCGTCCGTCGTTCCGATCATCGAACCGCCCTTCATCCCGCCTCCTGCAAACCACATGCTCTGGCATCTCGTGTTGTGGTCCCGACCCGGCATCGGCTGATCGGCCGGCGTGTCCGGCGTCCTGCCAAATTCACCCATACAAGTAACCAGCGTTCGTTTCAGCATCCCTCGCTCTTTCAGATCCGCAAGCAAAGCAGCAATTGGTTGATCCGTCTCTCTCGCATTCTTCTCGTGGTTCTTGCGAATATCACCATGCGCATCCCAACTCTGCGAAGGCGTAAAAATCTCTACAAACCGCACCCCGGCCTCAACGAGTTTCCGCGCCATCAGACACCGTCGGCCGAACGAAGCCGTCACCGGATCATTCAATCCGTAGGCCTCCTTCACCTTGGCCGACTCCGCATCAATCGAAAGCACCCGCGGCACTTCCATCTGCATCCGGTACGCCAACTCATACGAATTCATGCGTGCCCGCAAGTCCGGATTGTCCTCGCGCGAAGCGGCATAACCGCCGTTCATGCCTCGTAATGCTTCCCGCTCCGCTTCCAGCAAACCGGGTGCAACATCTCCGGGCGACGCAAGGTCCCGAATCGGCTCACTCGCAGCCCGCATGATCGTCCCTTGATACTCTGCAGGCAAATACCCGCTCCCCCACTGCTGCGCTCCGCTGAATGGAATTGATCGGAAGTCAGGCATCGCTACAAAGGCTGGCAGATTCTGATTCCCCGTCCCCAGTCCGTAAGTCACCCACGCTCCCATCGAAGGATTTCCAGGATTGATGAAGCCCGTGTTCATTTGAAACACTGCTGCCGGATGGTTCCCGTTATCTGATTGAACGCTCCGACAAATCGCCAGTTCATCCACGTGTTTGGCCGTATGCGGCAGCAACTCTGAAACTTCCCGGCCACACTGCCCATACTTCTGAAACTGAAACGGGCTCCCAACAAATTTCCTCGGCTTGGCAAATAACCCAGGCTGATCCGTCTTCTTTTCCTTCGACCAGTCCATGATCTTGCCATCGAGGGCAGCAAGTTTCGGCTTCGGGTCAAAGGTATCAATCTGGCTCACCCCGCCCAGCATCGCCAGAAAAATACAGGCGTCGGCTTTCGCCTCATGGTGCGTACCCGCTTCGAGATGGCTCAGCGCTGCACCAGATAATCCGAATGTGAATTGTCTTCGATTCATTTCTCTACTCCACAAACAGGAATTCGTTCAGGTTCATCAAGACCACACCGAGGGAAGCCAAACCGGCTTGACCCTGCGCGGCCAATCGATCTCCCTGCGCACGCTCTTCGGGCGCAGGATCCCGTCCCAACACCAACCAGAAAGCCGCGCCCACCGGGTCCTTCTCTTTCGCCACGCGCGATGCCAATTGCTTCGCCTCCGTTCGGGTCAGCGCGCCGTTCAACAGCGTCAACGCCTGCGGCGCAACAATCGTCGACTGCCTGCGTGCGCAGGACGTGCTCAAGTTCGGTGCATCAAATGTTTCGGCCATCGGCAACAGCACACTGCGTCGTTGGATCAGGTAAACACTGCGTCGCCTTTGATCCTCTTCCGACGAGGGGAACCACTTGAAAAACTCAAAACCCTGCGCCACATCATCCGGAACCGCAAACAAAACTGGAGGACCGCCCATCGTAGGATTCAATCTTCCACTGATCGACAAAATGGAATCGCGCAAAGCCTCTGAATCCAGCCGCTGCCAGTTCATCCTCCACAACAGCCGGTTCGTCGCATCCTTCGCCGCGTACTCTTTCTGCTCTGCATGCCGACTCGCCTGCCGGTAAGTCGCCGATGTCAGCATCAGTCGATGCATCGCCTTCACACTCCAGCCCTTCGCCACAAATTCCGTTGCCAGCCAGTCGAGCAGTTCCGGATGCGATGGCGTGTCACCATTCTTGCCGAAGTCACTCGGAGTCCTTACCAACCCCTCGCCCAAGTGTCTCTGCCAAATCCGGTTCACCATTACCCGAGCCGTGAACGGGTTCTTCTCCGATGCAATCCACTCGGCCAAAGCCAGACGCCGCCCATTGCTCCCGCCAGCAAATGGAATCTCTGCCGGAACACTCTTCCCTGTCACGCAAGAGAGAAACGAGGCCTCCACCTTCTCGCCCTTAGCGAACAAATCTCCACCAGCTAAAACAAAGGTGTCCGGCACATCGGGGGCAGCCGGCGGAGACACATCTCTCACCGCATACGCCATTGCCTGATACCGTTTTGCCAGTTCCTGCTCCCGCTGCATCACGTCCCGTGTGGCGAAATATTCAGACATCGGCGCACGCCATTCCGGCTCTTTCACCAGCGGCAAATCCTGCTCCAGGAAAAACAAATTCCTCGTATTCAACTTCCCGAGAAACTTCTTCAAACCCTCATCGGTGGCCTCCACCTTCATCAATTTCATATAGCGCTGCTTGAGGTCTTCCTTCCGTTTCTCAAGTTCCGTTTGCGCCGCTTCAGCAGCATCTTCGTGCTGCCGCATCTGCCTCTTCATTTCCTTCGGATGCTCAACCTCTTCAAAACCTACAGACAAATCCGCCGTCGCTGTTCCTGCAAAAAACGCCTGCAAGCGGTAGTAATCTTTCTGTGGAATCGGATCGTACTTATGGTCGTGACACTGTGCACAACCTGTCGTCATTCCAAGAAAAACACTTCCTACCGTTCCAGTAATATCGTTCAGAAAATCCTGCCGTAGTTGCTTCTTTGAATTCGCATCCGCCTCCCAAGGGGCAAAGCGCAAGAAACCCAGCGCCACCAATCGGTCCCCGGCCGGCGAAGCATTCTTACCTCGGTACTCATCGCCGGCAAGCTGTTCCTGCACAAACACGTTGTAGGGCTTATCCTGATTGAACGCCCGAATCACATAGTCGCGGTAGCGCCATGCCGAGGGCCTCTCGCTATCAATCGCGAATCCGTCCGATTCCGCATAGCGCACTAAATCCAGCCAGGGCTTGGCCCATCGCTCCCCATAGCGAGGGTCTGCCAGCAGCCGATCCACGGCTTTCTCATAGGCCTTCGGATCAGTATCCAACTCAAACTTGCGAATCTCCGCTGGCGTCGGCGGCACTCCGATCAGATCGAGAGTGATCCGCCGCAGCAAGGTCCGTTTCGAAGCCTCCTCAGCAGGCCGCATGTCACGCTTGTCCAGTTCGGCCAACACAAATGAATCAATCGGATTTTTCACCCAGCTCTTCTGCTTCACTTCCGGCACTGCCACTGCTGCAGGAGTGTGTAGCAACCACTCGAGAGACTTGTCTTGACGCGCGACGACAACCCCCTTTGGCATCGCGTCAATTGCTTCCTTCAGACGCGCCAAAGCTTTCGGATCCAGCTCTCTGCCGAGCGGCATCTTTGGCGTTTTCTCTCCAGTGACATGCTGCACCAGAAGACTCTCGCCGCTCACTCCAGAGACAAGAGCAGGCCCGTGCTTGCCTCCCTTCCGGATTGCATCGAGCGAATCCATAGATAGGCCACCCTGAGTCTGCGTGCCTGTATGGCAAGCCCCGCATTCTTTCGCCAGCAGAGGCAGCAACTGCTCCTGTCCCCAACCAGCACCGCATAACATTATTAAGAGCCACAGCCTCATGATGTAAGCAGCTTATCAAATCCGCACCTCTACGATCACTGCCTTCGGGCATATCATGGACCAATGCAAAGACGTGCTTTCCTGACACTTCCCCTCGCCCTCGCCGCTCAAACCAGACCCCTGTTGATTGACAGCCACGTCCACCTCTTCGCCGCCGACACAAAGAAATTTCCTTTCCATCCCCAAGCCACCTACAAGCCCAAACCATCCACGCTCGAAGACTACTCCGCATTCGTCAGGCAAGCCAACATCGCTCACGCCGTTATCGTTCATCCGGAACCCTACCAGGATGACCACGCCTACCTCGAACATTGCTTCGCAAACGAACCGTCGAAAGATTTCTTCAAAGGCACCTGTCTCTTCGATACCTACCGCGCCGACACTCCGGACCGCATCGACGCGCTCACAAAAAAGTGGCCTAACCGTATCCGTGCCCTGCGAATCCACCGCGTCGCTGCTGCGCCGCAAACCTCTGGCCCGATCCGCGAACGTCCCCTGGATTCTCCGGAAATGCGCAAAGCTTGGCGCGTTGTCTCTGATCGCGGGCTCATGATTCAGATGCACTTCATCCCGATGCATGCATATGCCATCAACAAACTCGCCACCGAATTCAAAAGTGTCAAGGTGACCCTCGACCATCTTGCTCGCAACAATCAGGGCACGGACGCCGAATGGCTGCAAGTCCTCAACCTCGCCAAGTCGCCGAACACGATCATGAAATTCTCGGGCCTCGACTACTCGCCAAAACAGCTCGACGCACGCATCAAGCAAGTCTTCGAAGCCTTCGGCCCCGACCGCATCATCTGGGGCGGCCTCGGCATGGACATGCCTTCGTTTAAAAAGTCCAGCGCAGAACTGGATCGCCTCCTTTCGTTTACTACAGAAGCCAACCGCGCCAAAATCCGTGGCATCAACGCAAGTCAGCTTTACGGATGGAGCTAAGCCGCTAGACTGATGCATTGGGCAGCCCGTTCATCCTGTTAACTCTCACTGCGGCCATCTGGGGCTCCTCCTGGATGGTCGGCAGCGTCTTGTCCCGCAACGAAATTCCTGCCATTTATTCGAGTCTCGGCCGTTTCGGCTTCGGCTCCCTCGGCCTCCTGCTGATCATGCTCTCGGTCAGGCCTTGGCCCAAACCGTCTCGTCCGATTCTCTACCGCCTCATCGCAATGGGCTTTCTCGGCGTCGCCCTCTACAACATCTGCTTTTTCAGCGGCCTCCGCACCGTCCCCTCCGGGCGAGCCTCCCTCATGGCTTCTCTACAGCCCTCACTAATCTTCATTTACTCCCGGCTCGTCTGGGGAGAAAAGGTCACGCTCAAGAAACTCCTCGGCCTGTTGCTCAGCCTTCTCGGCGCAGCCCTGGTACTCACGCAGGGCGAGCCACAGAAGCTCTTCTCTGCAGGGCTCGGCACCGGTGACCTTTGGATTCTCGCTGCTGTCCTCGCCTGGTTCGCCTACACCATCGTTGGTCGCGACCTCGCGAACAGAATCGAGCCACTCCCCGCAACAGCCTATTCCATCTGGGCGGGCCTGCTGATGTTGATCATTTATGCCGTGATCACACAAACTCCAACACCAAACCTCAACACCCCAAGCTTTTGGGCCATCTCAGCCTACCTCGGCTTCATCGGAACCACTCTCGCATTCCTGCTCTACCTGCGAGGGCTTGAACAGATCGGTGCCGCCCGTACCTCCATCTTTCTAAATTTGGTTCCAATTTTCAGTGTCGTCACCAGTAATCTCATCCTCAAAGAACCCATCACCTGGCCAACACTCATCGGTGGCTCTCTCGCCCTCACTGGCGTCCGCCTCCTCACCCATCGATAGCGTCAAGTGCGCTTGATACCCTAATCAGATGCGGCTCCTACTTTGTTCTTTGCTTTTGTCACTCTCCAGCTTCGCCCAAGGACAACTTGGCTCAACAGCACCCCCATCATCCGTCCCGACCCAACCCTATAAGGACGAAGCCCCCATCGTCACCTCTCACGAAATCACTCTCAACGGCCAGGCTCTCAAATACAAAGCCACCGCAGGCATGCTCCCAATCAGAAACGCCGCAGGTGAAGCCGAAGCCGGCCTCTTCTTCGTCGCCTACACCGTGGAAGGCTCAGCCAACCGCCCACTCTGTATCGCCTTCAACGGCGGCCCCGGCGCAGGCTCGCTCTGGCTCCACCTCGGCGCCATCGGCCCTCGTCGCATTCGAATGAAAGATGACGGCACAATGCCCCCCGCCCCATACCGCCTCGAAGACAATCAGGGCACCTGGCTCGACAAATGCGATCTCGTTTTCGTAGACCCTGTCGGCACGGGGTTCTCCCGCGCCACAAAGCTTGAAACGGCCCGCAAGTTCAACGGCCTCACCGGCGACATCGATTCCGTCGCAGAATTCATCCGTCTCTATCTCGCCCGCAACAATCGTTTCGCCTCACCCCTCTTCTTGGCGGGAGAATCCTATGGCACCACTCGCGCCGCCGGTCTCTCCGGCGCACTCGCCAACCGAGGTATCGCACTCAACGGCGTACTCCTCATCAGCTCGATCCTCAACTTCCAGACTGCCCGCTTCACCAAGGGAAACGACCTGCCCTTCGCCCTCTTCGTTCCCACATATACAGCCGCTGCCTGGTATCACAAAAAGATTGACCCAGCCTATCAAAAGGACCTCAAAGCCGCTTTGAAGGAAGCCCGGGCCTTCGCCGAAGGAGACTACGCAACCGCCCTCATGAAAGGGGACCGCCTCACGCAGGCCGAGCGCGATGCGATTGCCACCAAGCTCGGAAAACTCACCGGTATGTCCAAATCATTTCTCTTCAAAAATGATCTGCGCATCGAGATCCAACGCTTCACCAAAGAACTGCGCCGCGAAGAAGGCATCACAGTGGGCCGCCTCGACTCCCGCCTCACAGGCACCGACGGCGATCAGGGTGCCGCCACCAACGAGTTCGACCCAAGCGCAGCCGCAATCCTCCCGCCTTACACCCACGCCATGAATCAGTACGCCCGCGAAGACCTTGGATACAAGACCGATGCCATCTACTTTGCTCTCGGCGGCGGTATCTTGCCATGGGATTATTCAAGCGCGCAAAACCAGTTCGCCGACACCAGTAATGCTCTTCGTGCTGCCTTTGACCGCAACCCCTACATGAAGGTCTTCGTCGCCAACGGCTATTACGATCTCGCCACACCCTTCTTTGCCACCGAATACACTTTCGCCCACATGGGACTCGCCCCAAAGCATCACCAGCAGATCACGATGAAAGAATACGAAGCCGGTCACATGATGTACATCCACGTGCCTTCCTTGTTCAAGCTCAAAGCCGATATCTCCGCCTTCATCGATAGCGCCATCCCGACAAAGAACTAGGTCGCCGACAGCACCATACTTACTTCAAGTCCCTGTGGATCTCGATTGCGGCAACTTACCCTGCCGCCACATGCTTCAACACAACTCCGCACGATTGCCAACCCGAGCCCCGCCCCGCCGGACTCGCGATCACGCGCATATTCCAGGCGATAAAACGGCGCGAAAATCTGGTCCATCGATTCATCCGGAACGCCTGGCCCTCCGTCGCTTACGATAAGGTTCACCTCTCCCCGGATTCGGCCGGCCGTCACGACAATCGGCCCCTGCTCGCCCGCATAGCGAACTGCGTTTCGCAGCACATTTGCCACCGCACGGAACAGACACTCAGCCTCTCCCGTCACCATCAGGAGCGGATCCACTTCCACTTCCACTTGCACGCCGTTTCGCGACTCCGCCTTCACCGCCCGCCAAACGACATCCGCAAGGTTCACCGGGCCCAACTCCAGTACCCCTTGACGCATTTCGGCTTTCGCAAATTCGAGTAACCCATCGGTCAGCGCAGCCATCACGCGAACATCGTCTGCCAGATCATTCACATAAGCTTCGCCACTCTCATCCACCTTGCGATCCAGAATCCCCAGTGCAAGCTGCATCCTGCCCAGTGGCGACCGCAACTCGTGCGCTACATCACCGAGAAAACGCTTCTGGCCATGGGTAAAGGCGCCCAAACGTGCAGCCATGCGATTGATCGAAACCCCAAGCAGACCCAGTTCGTCATGCCGCATTACCGAGACCTGCGTATCAAAATCTCCTTCTGCAATCTTCGCTGTGGCATCCGTCATCTGCGTGATCGAGCCAGTAATCCCCCGCACCAGCGGCAGCCAGCAAAGCATGCTCACCACCATCGCTGCAAATCCAATGAGGATCCATGGGGTTAGCTGGAAAAAGAATGGATTCGTTAAAAGATTCGGCGAAGCAATCACCAGCATGCCGCGAGACGGCCGTTCCGTAGGCCCGTCTGGTGGAATGAAAGTCCGCATCGTCACCCAGTAGTTGTAATCGCCATCTCCTTTGGCAGTAGTTAGAAATGGACCAGCTCCAAAGCTCGCCATAATTCGTGCCGAAGGCATTTCGTGTGGTGGGCCTTCACGTGGGCGTCCGTCAAACGGCCGCCCACTTTCACGGCCTCGTCCACCCATTGGCGCAACAAACCGTTCCTTCAATTCCTTCGGCAAACTCAACTTCGGCCCTGCCACCCAATCCCCATCACCTCGATACAGAGCAAAAGTAACGCCATGCGTCGCGCTATGCTCAGCCAGCACCTGAGTCCACGAACTCGCCTCGCTGTCCCGCATCTCGAGCGCAATACTCCGCGACTCACTCAAGATCCGCTCCCTCGCCGTCGTCATCAAAAAGCTCTCGAAATCCTGTCCAAGCTGCAAACGAACGAAGGCAAGAAACAAGCCTCCCAACACCGCCACGTTTGCCAGTGCCAGCAAAAGAATCTTCGTCGTCAGGCGAAAGCTTGTCTTCCCGATCATGCCTCTGTTCCAGATTTCTTCAATCGATATCCAGCGCCGCGAACGGTCTCAATCCATCGCGGCGATTTGGCATCATCACCCAGTTTTTTCCGCAGCGACGAGATGTGTACGTCAATCGATCGGTCAAATACTTCAAAGTCCCGCTCGGCCACCTCAAGCAACAATTGCTCTCTCGACTTGACGCGTCCGGCCGCTCTACCCAGACTCAACAGCATGTCAAATTCGATGGGTGTCAGTACCAGCGTCTCTCCACTCAGTTCAGCGGAGCGAGCATCTACATCGATCTTCAGTTCTCCCACAACAACGGTCGACTCCGCCTCCATGCGCACTCGCGTACTCATCTGACTCCGGCGCAGCACCGCCCTCAATCTAGCCAACAACTCACGTGTCGAAAAAGTCTTTGGCACATAATCGTCTGCGCCAACCTCAAGACCGGCAATTCGATCCGGCTCGTCTCCCAACGCTGTGAGCATGAGCACAGGGACATTCGATACCCGCCGCAACTCCCGCAACACTTCCATTCCATTCATCCCCGGCAACATCACGTCCAGAATCACGGCAGCATATGGCATCTCCATAGCTTTTTTCAACCCCGCCGAGCCATTGTGCACAACATCGACTTCATAGCCCAGCGGGGTCAGATAGTCTTTCAACAATCTCGCCAGCTTCACGTCATCGTCGATGATCAACAGAGGTGTCTCGCTCATTGGCTTCCAGCTTAAGCTTAATCAGCCCCAACTGCATAGCGCGCCACATTTACGCAAACTTTACACTTTCCCCGTCATTTCACACACTGTCTTTACGATGACGCAGCAAACTCAGATTATGCGGAACACAATTACCAAGTTCGTCCTCGCCGCGGCAATCACCTTGCTACCGGCTATCAGCTATGCCCAACCCCCCGAAGGTGGCCGTCGTGGGGGCGATCCCGAGCAGATGCTCAACCGCCAGATGACTGCCATGAAAGAAGCCGTCGGTCTGACCGAGGATCAGGAAAAAGCGATCCGTCCCATCCTCGCCAACCAGCAGAAAAAGCAGCGCGAACTCATGCAGGATGGATTCACAGATGAAACTCGTGAGCAGATGGCAAAACTAATGGCTGACTCCAGCACCAAAATCAAAAAGGTTCTCAAAGAAGACCAGATCGAGAAGTTCGATAAGTTCCAGGCAGAGCGCCGGAATCGCCGCGGGCCCGGTGGTCCCGGTGGCCCGGGCGGCCCCCCGCCTCCTCCTCCCCAAAACTAGTCTATTCTCAAAAGCTCCCTCCGATTCCCCTTGGAGGGCACTGATGGAGCCTGTGCCATTCTCCCCCGTTCGGCACAGGCTCCTCAACCATTTCCCGAGGACTCCAACATGCGCTCCCTTCTCCTGCTTTTTTGCCTCCATTCGCCCCTCCTCGCCCAAAATCTGAACACTTTCCGCGGCCAAGTCACCGATCCATCAGGGGCTTCCGTGCCCGGAGCCGTGGTACGTCTCACACAACCAGGAGGCAAGGAACAACGCAAGAACACCGACTCTTCAGGCAATTTTGAACTTCGCAACGTCCCGTACGCAAAGGTCACCGTCCGCGTAGAAAAGCCAGGATTCGCTGCCTACCGCGTCGACGAGTTGCAAGTATCGGGCACTACGGTCTTCAACGTTCAGCTGTCCCTCGACTCGCAGGCGCAAGTGGTCAACGTGCAGAGCGAAGTCCAGGGGGTCACAACGGACCCACTTGCAAATGCTGGTGCGCTCGTTCTGAAGGCAGAAGACCTCGAGGCGTTTTCCGACGACCCCGATGCTTTGCAGGATGAACTCATGGCTCTTGCCGGTCCTGGTGCGGGCCCGAATGGCGGCCAGCTCTACATTGATGGCTTCTCCGGTGGCAAGCTGCCGCCAAAGTCTTCCATCCGCGAAATTCGCATCAATCGGAATCCTTACTCTGCCGAATACGACCGCATCGGTTTTGGTCGCATCGAGATTTTCACCAAGCCCGGTACGGACAAATTCCGCGGTGAAGTCCACTTTGGCTTCTCTGACAGCTCTCTAAATTCACGCAATCCCTTCTCGCCAACTCGGGCTCCATTTCGGTCCAAACTCTGGGGCGGTCGGCTCTCCGGGCCTCTGTCGAAACGGGCATCTTTCTCTATCGACATTGAGGGCCGCAACGTGGATGAGAACGCCATCATTAATGCGACGATCCTCAATTCTGAGCTCCTTCCTACTCCCTTCCGACAGACTGTCATTACTCCGCAAACCCGCTTTAATATTACACAGCGCGTCGACTTTGCCATCAGCGACAAACATACTCTGGTCGCGCGTTATGGCTTCAGTCCCACGCACGCAGATAATCGAGGCGTCGGCGACTTCTCCCTCAACTCTCGCGCCTACAACACGGTCGACACCGACCACACAGTGCAGCTCACCGAGACCGCAGTGCTCTCCGCTCGCTCCATCAACGAAACACGCTTCCAGTTCCTGCACTCCGATACGAGGCAGCTCGGCGACAACACTCTTTATGCCCTCAACGTGCAAGATGCGTTTAATAGCGGCGGTCCGCAAAATGGCGCGGCAAAGACCATCGACACGCGACTTGAGCTCTCAAATATGACTACCTTCGCAATCCGCGCCCACGCCATCAAGATCGGCGGGCGCTGGAGGCGCGTAGGGCAGGACAGTCTATCTCCCAATAATTTCGGCGGCACATACGCCTTCGCCGGCGGTCTCGGCCCTACGCTCGACGGGAACAACAACCCAGTTCTCGGTGCAAACGGAAATCCGGTCACACAGCAACTGACTTCGCTTGAGAAGTATCGCCGGACTCTGCTCTTCCAGTCCTTCGGTTTTGCACCCGGCCTGATTCGTACTCTCGGTGGCGGTGCCAGCCAGTTTACGATCAACGGCGGCAACCCCGAAGTTGGTGTAGCTCAAATGGACCTTGGCCTTTTTGCCACCTGGGACTGGCGCGCCAACCAGCGCACTACGTTCTCGGCCGGGCTTCGCTGGGAAGACCAGACCAACATAAGCAACCACAACAACGTCGCACCACGCGTCGGCCTTGCCTACGCCCTTGATGGCCGCAACAAGAAACCAACCAAGACCATTCTGCGCCTTGGTGCAGGCATGTTTTATGATCGCGTTGACGATAGCCTGACCTTGAACGCGCGCCGCTTCAACGGCATCAACCAGGTTAGTTATGTAGTGCGTAATCCAGACTTCTTTCCGGCCATCCCTTCTTCCAGTTCGCTCGCCCCTTTCCGCAATTCGCTCACGATTCGAGAGCTTTATGCGGTGCTTCGCACGCCATACCTGATGCAATCTTCTGTTGGCCTCGAACGCGCACTTCCGCGCAACTCGAGTATCTCGGTTAACTACATATTTTCTCGCGGAGTGCATCTTCTGCGGCAGCGCAATATCAACACTCCTCTAACGAGCGGTGATCGGCCCTACGGCGAAACCGGCAATCTCTTCCTCAATGAATCCACCGGCTTCAGCCGCCAAAACCAGATCATGACCAACTTCTCGACTCGACTTAGAGCAGGGATGAATCTCTTTGGTTATTACTCGCTCAACCGCGCTCGCTCCGATACGGACGGCAGTGGCCCGGCGAACCCTTACGATCTGAGCACCGAATATGGCCCGTCGCGGCAGGACATCCGCCATCGCGTTATGGTGGGCGGATCCGTTGCTGCCAAATGGGGCGTCAGTCTTAGTCCTTTCTTTCAGATCAATAGCGGCGCACCTTTCAACATCACGACAGGCCGAGACACCAACAACGATACGCTCTTCAACGAGCGTCCAGCTTTTGCCACAGACCTGAACGCACCGGGCGTCATCCAGACGAGCTTCGGCAATTTCATCCAGAGTCCTGGGGCAGGCGACAAAATGATTCCGCGTAATTACGCACGCGGACCGGCGAACTACTCACTCAATTTGCGACTCGCCAAAACCTGGGGCTTCGGCCCTGAGGTAAGTCGCCCCGGACGCGGCGGAGGTGGTGGTGGCGGAGGTCGAGGTGGTGGCGGCATGGGTGGTGGGGGTGGTCGCGGAGGTGGTGGCATGGGCGGCGGAGGTCCAATGGGCGGTGGCCCAGATGGAGCAAGTGCCAGCGCAAGTCGCAAGTACTCCCTCAATTTTTCAGTTTCGGCGCGCAATCTCTTGAATACGGTGAACCTTGCCACGCCTAATGGCAACCTCAGCAGTCCTTTCTTTGGGGTCTCCACTTCAACTGCTGGTGGAGGTGGGTTCGGGGGCGGCGGAGGGGGTGGGTTCGGGGGCGGCGGAGGGGGTGGTGGAGGGGGCGGTGGA
>JANXLY010000142.1 GCA_025354885.1 Acidobacteriota bacterium
GCGGGCGATGCGGCGAAAAATCTGATTCAACAGCGCCTGGGCCTGAGCAGGCGTGTCCGCCTGAATGAGGCGCTTTTCCCAAACGGCCAGACTGGCATCCGTAGCCTTCCTGGCGTCCTGGCGATTGGGTAGCGTCGCGGCGGTAGCTCGGGATTTATCGAGACGAATGCGGGCTGCTTCGATCGCGGCAGTGTGGTCGATGATGGGGGCAACCGAGCTGGATGGTTCCGTCCAGAAATAGACGGCCGCGGTGATGATCAGAGCGGGGATCAACCCGATGAGTAGGCGGCGCTCCCGTTCGCTGAGTTTCTTGATCATGGTCTGATCCCAGGCTGGAGAGGTTGAGGTGGCACGATGCCAGGCGGCAACATGAGGCGGGGAGCGCCAGCGGGCAACTGCACAGGAGCTACAGGTGGCTGATTGGAAGGCAATTCGCGTTTGCTGCGGATCTGGAAAACTTCTTTGCCCTGCGGGCTGCGGCTCGGCGGAGAAGAAAATTCAGAATCACGCAGTAGGGGAGAGCTATCCAGCAGTTTGAGAAGTTCAAGTGACTGGTCCACCTCGCCGATGAGCGCGATATCGGTTCGGGTCATATCCATGCGAGAGACGAAAGAAGTGGCAGGCATGATGCGTGTGAGTTCGCGGAGAGATTCGAGATCCTGCCGTGGGTAGTCTGCGATGGCAGTGAGGAAATCGAGTTTCTTTTGCGCCGCGAGGATTTGAGAATCGAGAGTGCGGACACTGGCGAGACGCGGCTGGAGCTTGGCGATTTCGGCATCGAGGAGCCCCAGCAGACGCTGGTTTTCAAAATTCTGATAGTAGGCGAGAGTCAGACCGATGGCCATGAGCAGGACGAGGAGCACGATGGTTGGCACCCAACGCCAGGGCGAAGAGGTTTTGCGCCGATCCACCGGCAGCAGGTTCAGCGAGAGCGCTTGCGAAGGCAAGGCACCGGCGAGCGAAGCGGCATAGGCCACAGGGCTGCTGATTTCAAGCTTTTCTGCGAGCGGCAAGAGCGAAGCGAGATGAGCAATCGGCGCGTCATCGGGTAGACGAATTTGGGCGGAAGAAGAAGAAATGGCGCGGTCGGAATTAGTGGGGAAGCGGACGCAGTAAATCGGGAAGGATTTCGTTTCCGCGTAGAGTTGCAGGCCACTTGCGTCTTCTTGCACTGCAAGGAATTGTTCGGCAGGTGGCGCCTGGAGTATGCGCAATGCAGAGTAGATTGCCGCTGCAGGAGTAAGGAAAGATACGACGGCGATGCCCGCCTCGTCAAAGAGCGAGGCATAGTCTTCGATCACGGCGTTGCGTGCAATCGCAAGGGAGATGTGGGCTTGGTGTGGAGCGGCGAGCCTGCTAAAAGAATGAGCGGCTTCTTCCTCCGAAAACGGGTGGAGTCCATCCAGCTGATAGCGGACAGCAGCGGCAAGCTCATTGTCAGGGACACCGGGCAGCGCGAGAGAACGTGAAATCGAATCTCCTGCAGGGAGAACCACAGTGGCAGAGAGGTGGGTGATTTTGTTCTTGTCGAGGAACGCCTGGAAATCAGCTCCCCATTCTGAGGCAGGCCGCTCGCGGTAGCGAAGAATTTCGAGAGTGTCGAGAATCCGGATGCCGGCAGGGCGCACGACAGTGAGAGTGACCTGCAGATTTTCAGCACCGATTTCAACACCGAGGCCGGTGCCAAAGCTGCGCCACTTCTGGAAGAAAGGGATCACGGTCTGGTGCGGAATTTCAGAGGCAAAGACTTGAGAATCAGTGGTCATTGTTTCGTCTCGGACCGGGGTGGAGGAGTGCGCCAGACAGCATTGGAGCTTGCCACATCGCTGAAGGTCTGGTCATACCAGCGCAGATGAGTCCAGGGACTGATCCACATGTATCTGGGATTGGGGGTAATGTACTTGAGCAAAAGAGAAACGGTGCGGCGAGTCTCGGACAAGGTGCCGTTTGGGGTGCGAACCCGGGCAGTAGCGCGGATCTGGAAAACGTCACCCAGGTCAGCGCGCAATGCGGCTGTTCCCGTTCCGCCACGGATGACACGGAGTTGATTCACAACCAGGGCAGGGTCGAAAGTCTGGCGGCGAATCTCGCCAAATTGCCGGGCGGCAGCAGGATCCATTCCAAGAGCAACAAGCAGAGTGGGATGCACGCTAAACGGATCAATTCCCTCACTGGTCAGGATATGAGGCGAGACGCAATCGATGAGGCCGCCGAGATTGATCAAGCGACCATCTGGCATGCGGCTATAGCGACCGTAAAGCAATTCTGAGGTGATACCTGGCACAAGAAGTAACTCTTCGACATTTTCCATAGACGCGAGCGAGAGCCGAAAAGACGGAGTCTGCAAAGAATTCTGCAGAGAAGGGGCCAAAGGGATGGCTGATCCGGAGAAAGCCTGACGGATGATGGCGTTAGCGGATTCGGGAGACTCACCAAGGCTGAGAAGGATGCTGTTGAATGTAACGGGGTTGAGCGAACGGAGCGGGAGTTTGCCGTTTTCGGAAATCAGTTCAACCAGGGTGTCGCCGAATTCTTCCTGAAAGTAGAGGCGGCGGCGGTTCGCGAAACGTTCGGCAGGAGAGCCGCCGAAGCCATCATCGGAATTGCGAAGTTGATAGAGAGTACGCTCGACTGCACCTCGGGCCAGGTAGTAGGCCCGCACGCCTTCCTGCGTGGAAATGCCGCGCTCGGTTTCGGCACGAACAGTATCGGCAATGGAAAAGGCGATGGCCGAGAGAGCGGCGCTAAGCCAGAGGACGGCGAGGAGGGCGGTACCCCTCGATGAACGTTTAGAGGTTAGGGTCATCGAGATTGTTGTTCCTGACAAAGAGTGGAGCGAAGACAGTGGCGGGTTGAATCTGATTGGCCTGGAACTTGACAGGGGCAATATCAATGCGGATGGCGGAAGGCCATTCAGGGAACACCCAGGCGGGAGTCCACATTTCACCGCCGGATTCGCGGTCGATGCGCCGGAATGAAAAGAGGCAGCGCTCGAGGCGATCGGCAAGAATATATGAGGAATCATTGGTGAGAAATGGCAATCCGCAGATGGCGGTGAGCATACGCTTTCCAAGGTAGGGCCGCTCGTTCAGAAGGAGCCGGAAACCGCCGTTTGGACTGGGAGCAGTGAAGAGTTCGACGATCTGGGGACGGCCCCGCGAACCCTCGGTCAGAGAATAGGAAGACAAGAAACGCATTGCAGTTGCGGAGCCCATCATGCCAACTGGTCTGCCTCCACAGGGAGTAACAACGGGGATGAGGCCATTGAGGATTTGATCCAGAGCCCGCTGCGAAGAGATGACTCGTCTGTTGAAGTCGACCTTGGCGTCGATTTTGTTTAGAGAAGTGAAGGCTACGTTCAGGACAACGCCCATGCTGGCGGAGATGGCACCAAACAGGGTAACAGCGAGAAGCAACTCGATGAGAGTCATACCGGCATTACTGCGAAGGCGTCTCGCTCTATGTTTGTTCATCGCACCACCGTTGTACGGAAGGATTCCAACTGGAGGGTGCGACGACGGGAGCCAGACTGGAGCCATGTTTCGAGACGAACACGTTCGAGGCGGTCTCCAGTGGATTGTCCTGGAGGGCCAAAGGGAAGGATCTGCGCGCGCCAACCGGCAATAGGCTTGCGGGCCTCATCCACTTCGAGGCTGCCTTGGAGAACTACGTTGCGCTGCAAATTCTGGAGGGATAGCAGCTCGTCCATTTTGCGCTTGGACAAGAAAGTGAGGCGGTCGATTTCGTTGCTGCGGAAGAGATTGGAAGTAGAGACCGAGAGATTGCCAAGCAGGGCAGAGACCGCCACGGCCAGAATGATCGTAGCGACAAGAACTTCAAGGAGGGTGAAGCCGCGTTGGGAGTTATTTCGCATCGGGTGGTGGATCCAGAACTTTAGCGATACCAGTGATAGGGTCGAGCTTGATCTGACGCAGGGAACCGCGCGGATTTTCAAGTTCAATCACCAGTTGCGGGGGTGCGCCATTGGGGTAAACAATGATGTAACGCTCACGCTTTTCCTCATCGAGAAACAGTGCGGGCAGAATGCGGCGAATACGAATGCCGGGGGGAATTTCAAAAATCTGGTCCCTGCGGGATTCGGCCGCGCGGAGAACGATGCGATTCTGTGCGGGCTGAATCGAGAGCTGCACGGGTAGCTGCCGACGATCCGCAGTAGTGATTGCAATGTTTAGCGCAGAGGCGACAGTGGAGGAGGCGCTGCGAAGTCGCAGGCCATCCAGACCCGCCGTAAAGGAGGGAAACGCAAGACCTGCCATGAGCCCGATAATGCCGACAACGACAAGGATCTCGATGAGTGTGACACCAGACTGTGGGGAGCGCTTGCGCATTTAGTGGGTGCGGGAAGAATTGATGTCGGCATTGATGCCGGTGCCACCCGGTTGGCCGTCAGCACCGAGAGAAATAATTTCTGGTTCGTCGGGGAGATCGCCGGGGAATTTGTAGACAAATTCTCTGCCCCAGGGATCCAGCGGCACATCGGCCTGGAGATAAGGGCCATCCCAGTTGGTGGCGTCAGAAGGCTTGGTGCGAAGCGCGACGAGGCCCTGCTGCGAAGTTGGGAAATTTCCGGTGGAATTCTTGTAGAGGAGAAGAGCCTGATTGAAGCTGTTGATCTGTGTGCGGGCTGCTGTAACCTTGGCACCGTCTGCTGCCTTGAATAGTCGCGGTCCGACAATCGAGGCAAACAGAGCAATGATCGTCACGACGACGAGCATTTCGATAAGCGTGACGCCGGCCTGACGGGTGAGTCTTCGGCGGGTGGTGAGTATTTGTGAGTTCATGACTTAGATTGCAACCTCATTGATGCTGGTGATGGCGAGGAGCATGCTGAGAATCAGCGCTCCTACTACGATGCCCATTGTAAGGATGAGCAGTGGTTCAAACAAGGAAGTAAAACGCTTGACGGCATCGCGTGTATCGTTTTCGTAGATATCAGCCATGCGGGTGAACATTTCATCGAGCTTGCCCGTTTCTTCGCCGACGCTGAGCAGGTGCGAAGCGAGCGAAGGAAACTGGCCACAGCGACGCAACGGAACGGCGATGCCTTCACCGCGCTTGACCCCCTGCGCAACAGATTCGAGAGCCTTCGAAATGCGTTGGTTGCCCAAGGTACCACCAGCAATCTGGATGGATTGTACAAGAGGTACAGTATTTGAAACCAGCGTCGACATGGCGCGGGCGAAGCGAGCCGTTTCTGCTTTACGAAGAGCGTCGCCGAGCAGCGGAACACGAAGGCGGAAGTCGTCCCACCACCAGCGACCTGCAGGAGTGCGGATGTAGCTGAAAAACCCGGTTGTCGCGGCAATCAAAATTAAAGCCATTAGCCAACCCCATGCCTGCAGGAATTCGCTGGTGCGCAACATGATGAGCGTCGGCAGAGGAATTACCATGCGGCCGCCCTCGAAAATGGTGGCGAATTTTGGAACCACATAGTACATGAGAACAACGATCGCGCCAATGCCGACGAGTCCGAGCAGCAGAGGATACATCAGTGCGCTGATGATGTAGCCTCGCAGTTCGTCGCGGTTGCGTTCAAAATTTGAGAGACGCTGAAAGACCATGGCGAGTGAGCCGGAGGCTTCCCCTGCGCGGACCATGTTGATGTAGAGATCGGAGAAGTAAGCAGGGTGCGTTGCGAGGCTGTCCGCAAGAGCTTTGCCGCCCTTGAGCAGCCGCAGGATATCGAGCACAACAGAGCGAAACGCAGGCCGCTCGGTAAGTTCACTCACGATCGAGAGAGCACGATCAATCGGAATACTGGAAGAAAGGAGGGTCGCAAGTTCCTGCGTAAAGAAGAGTACGTCGCGACGCTTGCCGCCACCAAATTCAGGCAGCTTGAGCTCAAAACCACCGGGCTTGTCAAGGCCAATATAGGTGGGGGTGAGCCCTTGCCGGCGGAGTTCGGAGGCAACGAGTTTTTCGTTCTCGGCAGTGTAGCTTCCACTGCGAGATTTGCCGTCAACCGTAACTGCGCGGAACTGAAATGTTGTCATGGCAAACGCTAAAATTCCTGGGTAACGCGGATGACTTCCTCGGGAGTGGTCATGCCTGTGGCCACTTTTTGCCAGCCGTCTTCGCGTAGGTTGCGCATGCCGTTGCGGCGGGCTGCTTCGTTGAGGATGCTGGCGTCTTCATTACGCATGATGAGCCGACGGATTTCTTCGTTCAACTGCATCAGTTCAAAGATCGCGATACGGCCATGGTAGCCCGTATGGAGGCATTTTTCGCAGCCCTGCCCCTTGTAGACCGGTACCGTGCTGCCGTCGAAGGACGTTGTTTCTCCAACGAGTTCCTTGCATGTCTGGCAGATGCGGCGAACCAGACGTTGGGCCAGAATGGCGACGATCGAAGAGGTAAGCAGGTAGTTTTCGACGCCCATGTCCGTAAGGCGTGTGATGGCGCTTGGCGCATCATTGGTGTGCAGCGTCGAATAGACAAAGTGGCCCGTGAGTGCGGCGCGGATGGCGATGTCGGCAGTTTCGCGATCACGAATTTCTCCAACCATGATGACGTCAGGATCCTGACGAACGATATGACGAAGGCCTGCGGAAAAGGTCAGACCGATTGCGGGATTGACGTGGATCTGGTTGATCCCGTCCATCTGATATTCCACAGGGTCTTCAATAGTGATGATCTTGCGTTCGGTACGGTTGGCACGCTTGAGCGCTGAATAGAGAGTGGTAGATTTGCCGCTTCCTGTGGGGCCGGTAACAAGGAAGATGCCGTGGGGCATTTCGGTATATTGCTCCATCAGATTAAGCATTTTGTCGTCAAAGCCAAGGCTGCGCAGATCGTAGAAGCCGGTCGCAGAACGGTCGAGGATACGCATCACAACGCTTTCGCCATAGAGCGTAGGGAGTGTCGAGACACGAAGATCGACTTCCCGGCCCAGTGTCTTGATCTTGATGCGGCCGTCCTGCGGCAGGCGACGCTCCGCGATGTTCAGCTTGGCCATCAGTTTGAGACGCGAGATGATGGCGGCCTTCATCTCTTTGGGCGGAGATTCCTGATTCTGCAGCACACCGTCGATGCGGAATCGAATCCGGAATTCTTTTTCGAAAGGTTCGATGTGGATGTCGCTCGAACGGGCTTCAACGGCAGTTGCGATCATGGCGTTCACCAGGCGGATCACCGGCGCTTCTGATGCCATATCACGAAGATGCTCGAGGTCTTCGGCAGCGTCGGCATTGCCGAAATCATCAGTAGCTTCCGCGCGGCGGCCTTCGCTGTAATGGCGCTCGATCGCCTCAATGATTTCAGTCTCATTCGCGAGGACGGGTACTATGTTGAGCCCGGTGCAACTGGTGACTGCGGAGAGAACCTCAAAGTCGAGCGGGTCCGCCATGGCGAGGGTGAGTGAGGAGCCCTCGAAGGCGTAAGGAAATATCCTGGATTGCCGGAGAAAACGCGGCGAGAGACTTTCCAGTTCTGGCGCTGAGGCTGGAGGTGCATCGAGCACGACCAGTGCTACTCCCAACTGGGAGCTGAGTTCAGCCAACACTTCCCGCTGCGCAATAAAGCCAAGATCGACAAGGATCTTGCCGATCTTTTCATTGCGTTCCTTCTGAAGTTCGAGCGCCTGCTCCAGCTCGTCTGAAGAGATGAGCTTGCGGGCGACAAGGCGCTCACCTAGCTTTGCTGGAGCGTGCATGTCTGGGCTAAAATTCCTGTACGCGAATGGCTGCTTCAATCGCCGGGGCCGTCTTAGCAGCAAGCAGATCCTTACGGATTGCCTGCATTACGATCTGGGCCGGAAGGCCCGTCGAATCTTCCCAGGAACGGCGAAAGATCGAAATGCCGAGAACCACTTTCTCGTCCACTGGCAACCGTTCTAGAGCAACTGCCGCCGATGCCAGCTGTGCCCGCATTGCTTCTTTAAGAATAGGCAGGCGCTCCAGCTTTTTGTTGCGAACAGAGACGAGCATTTCCTTGGTGGGCGCAGTAAAGCCGAAGGTGCCGAGCCCGGGGGTGGATACCAACTGGAGCTCGGCGCTGAAGACGGCGCCAAACTTGTCGAGATAAAGACCTCTGGCCATACCCAGCAGCAGGAAGGGCTCGTCGTAGAGCGTCTCCAGTCGTTGGTCGATTCTCTTTTCTACAGGAATCAACATTGCTCGGTTGAGGATGGGTTCCGTAACTGCAGCCACCAATAGAGTAGCGGCGAGCAACAGGGCGAGTAGGTACTTCATGACTATTCCTTTGGACCACCAACGGTCAGACCAGCGTTTGTGACGTACATGCGATTCATCTGCTTGCGGAGGATACTGAGGTTTTCTTCAAAACTGACGGCCATCATCTGACGTTCAGTCGAGAACCGCTTTTCCGCATCAGAAAGTGCAACCTGGACTTGCTGATGTACGCGGGCATCGGCGCGGGCGTCAACCGTTTGCACTGCAGCTGAGACTGCTTTGGCAACTGCTGCGCCAACTGCTGCGCCAACAGCCGCATCAACGTCCGCTTGACGGATCGCGGCAATCGGCAAGGCGGCCTGCTGAGGAACAGGGCGCAAGAGAAAGCCGTGCGCTGTAATCGCGGCGGCTAACAGGCTGGCACCAGCAAAACCAAGCTTTGGCGCAGAGCTGAAGAAGCGCTGCCACCAGGAAGGCTCGAAGACTGGATCAGAGACAAAGGCGATCCTGCGGGGCATCTCCTCTTCGCGAATCCCGCTCAGGGCAGCGAGAGTAAGTTGGAGGCGTTCAAAATCTTCGCGGGCCTCAAAAGACTGAGAGAGCAGTACAGCGGCGGCATCCCGCTCGGCAGGAGTTGCTTCTCCGAGTGCATAGGCATTGAGATCGATTGGCGAATTTTCCATGTGTTTATCCCTTCACAGGCGCGAGAACGCCTTTGAGCAAGTCGAGCGCGGAGTAGAGGCGTGACTTGATCGTTGAGAGCGGAAGATCGAGGATCTCCGCCATTTCTTCAAACTTGAAACCTTGAAAGATCTTGAGAACTACTGCCTCGCGCTGGTCGTCCGAGAGTCGGCCAAGTGCACGTTCTACAGCAATGTTCAATTCGACGGGGTACATTCCATCGCGGGACTTACCCGTGGGCGGATCGTAGATCAACTCGGCCGTATCCGGACGATTGCGCCGCAATAGAGAATATGCTTCGTTATGAGCGATGCGGAACAGCCAAGGAGAAAACCGATCCACATCGCTCAACTTGGTCAGGTTCTGGTAGGCCTTCAGAAAGACGTCCTGAGTCAAATCCAGGGCGTCTTCTCGATGACCCACAATCCTGAGGAGGTAATTGAACACACGTTTCTCGTGGCGAGATACGAGAAGGTTGAACGAGTCAACGCTTCCTTTTGCCGCCTTGATGACGAGATCGCGGTCTTCCACTTCCCGGAAAATCAAATTCTGACTCCGCAATTGAAGACGGGCTCAAGCGGTGGAAAGTTGTGAGGGCTAAATATTTTTTTCAGACCCTGGGCATTCCCGCTGTTTCTTTTCGCGTGTAGCATTGCGATGATTATGACCGAAATGAGGCAGAACCAGTTGTTGTTCCAGATACTCACTGGGGTATGAGTTTCCAAATGTACGGGTATCGCCGACGAATGGGCATGTCCGATCTTCTGAAAGACGTCTCGAAAAGCGCAGGACAGACAGATGAAGCCGTTGGAACTCTCGATCGAGCTGCAGACGATTGCTGCTTGAGTTGACAGCCGGGCCAGTCAATGTGCCGGATCCCGGAAAAGTCATGGACGTCAACAGGCTTGCAGTGACAGGCGTCCGCGAGCGTTCCACTTAAGGTTTTTCCAGGTTGTTTGCGGCTTCGGGCTTTGAACTTCGTCGGCCGATTTCAACCCACAGCTTGTGTTCATCGTTGAAGGGGTGCCGGACTAATAGCCGGCAGGCGCCGTGCCGTGCGGAGCTGCAATAGGTGCGAGACCGGCTCTGCGACGGAATTCATCCATAATGACGGCCGTGGCTGTCGCGCCCACGCGGCTGACACCTAGAGCGCGGACACGAAGCAACGCGTCGAGATCGCGGATACCACCGGCCGCTTTGACCTGTATGTGGGGAGCCGAATTCTCGCGCATCAGCTTTAGGTCCTCATCGGTCGAACCAGAAGTGCCATAGCCTGTTGAAGTCTTGACCCAATCAGCACCGAGGCTCGTACAAATCTGGCAGAGGCGGATTTTTCGCTCCGTGTTCAGGTAGCAGTTTTCGAAAATAACTTTTACCTTCTGGCCAGCCTGGTGCGTGATGTCAACAACAGCCCGGATATCTTGCTCGACATAAACCCAGTCACCTGAGAGTACCTTCGAAATATTCACAACCATATCCAACTCTTCTCCGCCGTCGCGAAGCGCCTGTTCTGCCTCAGCCAATTTGATGATGGTGGTGTGGCCACCATGAGGAAAACCAATGGTGGTGCTTGCCTTCACGGTGGACCCTTTCAGAAGGCTTGCGCTGCGCTGCAGCGCGTAAGGCAGAATGCAGACGCTGCCCGTATCGTAGGCAAGTGCAAGCTGAATGCCACGTTCAAGGGCTTCTTCGGTAATAGTCGGATTGAGAAGAGAATGGTCGATCATCTTCGAGAGATCGAGATGCGTAAGCGATGCAGATTCATTCATGGTGGCTTAGCCACCAAGTATAGCTCGTGGAATGGAGGGAATGAGACGACCAACTGCCGCACCCGGTGCCTCTACATATCCGAGGCGATTGAAAAATTCATAAGCGTCTCCACGGTATAGTGTCCGCTCAAACCAGAGGGGGCGTCGGTCTTCGAGGTACCCGATGGAGGTATTCAGCAGTCCGGCGGCTCCAGGCTTAAGGCCAAGCAACTCTGCCTCGCGGCCGATCACGTTCACAGCGCGAATCGACTGCTCGGCACCAACGATCGAGAGAAAAAATCGCTCCCGCCAGAGCTGGTAGATGGATCCGTGCAAATCGCTCCTCTTGATTCCGGGGCAAAGCGCAGCGATGAAATGGCGGCGCTCGTAGATCACGGGCTGGCCGTCTGCAAGTCGGAGCCGCTCTGTAAAAAAGACAGGTTCGTTGTTGAGTTCCGGAATGCCAGCGCCGTTCTTCTTCAAGCTGAGTACTTTGGTGTCTGCCTTGCGCCCCTGTGACTCGACCATTGCCGTAAAGCTCGTAAGGCTGCGCAGGTTGTAGTCGAGTGTGCCGCGCTTGACGAAAGTTCCGACACCCTTGCGAAACTCCAGACGTTGCTCAGAGACCAATTGCGCCACGGCTTTGTTGGCAGTGATGCGACTGATTCCGAAGCGTTCCGCGATCTGCCTCTCGGTGAGAAATTGTCCGCCTTCGGCGAATTCGCCGCTGCTGAGAAGCTCACGCAGAGATGCGTTCAACTGGCGGTAAATTGGCCCTGGCACAGCACCATCATACAGAGCAGCGAGCTATCAAACTGATTTTTCGGCAGTAGCAAGAACGGTTTCAAAGTAGGGCGATTCTTCTTCACGATGCACGACCGAGATATCCATTGCACGAAAACGGGCCTTCTTCATCATGTCGGAGAGTTCCACTTGAGAAAAGCCGAGCCAGAGATCCGCGTACAGTTCGCGGGCCTCTTCAAAGTTGTGCCGATTGAGATCGAGGATGAACAGTTTCCCGCCGGGGCGCAAAACGCGATAAGCATCCTTGAGAGCCTTTTGCGGATGAATGGCGTGATGCAGGCTTTGGCTGAATAGCGCCAGATCTACCGAGGAGTCTTCGAGCGGAAGCTCTTCGAGATCTCCCAAACGGTATTCGAGATTTTTAACGCCAGCCTTCGCGGCGGCTTCCGTTCCGTAGGCGATCATCTGCTCTGAATTGTCAACAGCGATGACGCGCTCCGCACCTTGAGCAAGCAGTAGCGACAAAGTTCCTTCGCCGGCACCAATATCAACAATGCGCATCGGAGGAAGCAATTTGAGCAGCACTTCAGCTATCGCTTTCCAGGATCGGCCTGGAATGTAGTGACGGCCAAAACGGCCAGCGAGCTCATCAAAATAGGCGCGAACTCGATCTTTGCGCTTCTTCAGCGTCAGCCCAAGGCCGGTATCGTCGTCGCCAGCTTCTGGAATTTCAGGCGCGGTCTGCTCGATCAGGCGCGTGACGGTCGCATCTCCGGTGTACCGGTACAGATGTTTCTGGCCGATCTTTCTCAGGTCGACGAGCCCGGCCTGCTTGAGTTGCGCGAGAGACATTGAAATACGGCTCTGGCCCATCCCCAAAATTTCCTGCAACTCAGCGACGCTCAGTTCTTCTTGCGCCAGCAGGCGGAGGATTCGAAGACGCGATTCGTCACCGAGCAGTTTGAGGGACTTGAGAAGAGTGGCCATGGAGAAGAAGTTTGATTGTATCAAGAAATCATGATGAGTACGAAAGTTATGTTATGCTTCAGGTATGTCTGCTACCAAATCTAAAATCGCGATGGAATACAAAGTCGCTGACCTCGGCTTGGCCGAGTGGGGACGCAAAGAGATTGATATTGCCGAGCACGAAATGCCGGGCCTGATGTCGATTCGTCGCAAGTACGAAAAAGAGAAGCCACTCAGCGGCGTTCGCATCACAGGATCGCTGCACATGACGATACAGACGGCCGTTCTCATCGAGACTATGGTCGACCTCGGCGCGGATGTTCGCTGGGCGAGCTGCAACATTTTTTCAACGCAAGATCACGCAGCAGCAGCCATCGCTGTAGCTGGGGTTCCGGTATTTGCCTGGAAGGGCGAAAGCCTCGAAGAATATTGGGACTGCACGCTGAAGGCAATCCAGCATGGCAAGGGCCTCGGTCCCCAGCTCGTGATTGACGACGGCGGCGACGTTACGCTCCTGCTGCATAAGGGCTTCGAACTCGAGAACGGTTCCGACTGGGTCAACACTGCTTCTGGCTCGCACGAAGAAAAAGTAATCAAGGACCTGCTCAAAAAGGTCTACGCCGAAGATAAGAATTTCTGGCATCCGATCATTGCTGAGTGGAAGGGTGTCAGCGAAGAGACCACCACGGGCGTTCATCGCCTGTACAAAATGCTGCAGGACGGCAAACTGCTGGTGCCCGCGATCAACGTCAACGATTCGGTGACAAAGTCCAAGTTTGACAATCTCTACGGCTGCCGCGAGAGTCTGGCTGATGGAATCAAGCGCGCCACCGATGTGATGCTTGCCGGCAAGGTTGCCGTAGTTTGTGGATACGGCGATGTAGGAAAAGGTTCTGCACACTCCTTGCGAGGCATGGGCTCGCGAGTCATCGTTACAGAAGTCGATCCGATCAATGCTTTGCAGGCGGCGATGGAAGGCTTTCAGGTCACGACGATCGAAGAAACGATGGGCCTGGGCGATATCTACGTAACGACTACAGGCAACGTCGATGTAATCACTCTCGAACACATGCGCCACATGAAGGATCAGGCCATCGTTTGCAACATCGGCCACTTTGACAACGAAATCCAGGTGGACAAGTTGAATGAAGACGCAGCCATTGTTCGCTTGAACATCAAGCCGCAAGTGGATAAGTACACCTTCCCCACCGGAAACAGTATTTACATGCTGGCTGAAGGCCGTCTCGTAAATCTTGGTTGCGCAACGGGCCATCCGAGCTTTGTAATGTCGAACAGTTTCGCCAACCAGACTTTGGCACAGCTCGATCTGTGGAAGAAGAAGGACGAATATGCAGTTGGTGTCTACATTCTGCCGAAGCACCTTGATGAAGAAGTAGCCCGTCTGCACCTTGAAAAGATCGGCGTCAAATTGACGACCCTCACCAAGGAACAGGCCGACTACATTGGGGTACCAGTAGAAGGTCCCTACAAGTCAGAGCACTATCGCTACTAGGCTCTGCAAGCTGGCAAGAAGTAGAAATGGGCTGGTCGAAAGACCAGCTCATTTTTTTTGTGGGCCAACCAGAGCCTTGAGCTGCTGATAGGCTGATTCCTGAAATTCGAGTTTCATCCGTTCACTTCCAAAGAGTTCTTCCTTTGAGGGAATGCCCGCCTGCGGGCGTAGACTTCGTCCTAGAAACTTGGTTGCGTCCTGATCTCCTGGGTCACGGTCGAGCGTTGCGCGGAATTGAGTGGCAGCCTCAGCAAAGGCACCACGAAGCAGGAGTGCCACCCCGAGATTGAAGTGATAAACGGGATCCTTATCATCACC
The DNA here is from genome assembly GCA_025354885.1 of Acidobacteriota bacterium. Lineage (GTDB taxonomy): Bacteria > Acidobacteriota > Terriglobia > Bryobacterales > Bryobacteraceae > Bryobacter. Next base: position 14,121 of record JANXLY010000142.1, read on the forward strand.
TTCGAGGGCTCGACGAAGGTTTTCGAGCGCCTCCGGCATACCGAGACGAAGCTGGGCGACCCCGAGATTGTTGAGCACTTCGCTCAGCGGAACTTCACGACTGACACGCTGGAATGCAGCTTCTGAAGCTCGAAAATCATTTTGACGAAACTTGGCAAGACCAAGGAGAAAATTCGCTTCGCGATAATGCGGATCCCAGTTCTGCACTTTTTCCAGTTGAAGGGCCGCACTCAAATAATTACTCTTAGCGAAGAGCAGCCGGCCATATTGAAAGGCTGCCTGGCTGTAGCGCGCATCCAGTTTTAGCGCCTGCTGGAACAATCTCTCCTGCGACTCTGGAGAAGATGCAAGAAGGCCGCGTACATAATTCTCGACGGCATCGACACGGATATTTGTGCGTGCCAGACGAAACTGTTCCTCACTCGGTGCAGACTTGGGAACTGAGTTCTTCAATACCTGCCATGAAAGATGCGACTGCAGAGAAGCGAGTTCTTCAAGCGCACCGCTCTCCGCAACAGCGCCACTGCGACGCAGATCGCGCACGTTGATTGTTTCCGCCGCAATTTTGAGCGTACCCATCGCAGCTGAATCCTGGGCTGCCGTCACTTCGTAGCTGCCAAAAACCACATGATCAGCATCGAGAGCCAGGGCGAGTTTCAGCATGCTGGCCTTGGTCCAGGGTGTATTGGCGCGAAGTGCCAGCCGACCTTCGCCTTCCTTGCGTGTTTCACGACTTACAACAAGTAATCCCTCACGAGTGAGAGCCTCACGAATGGATTCGGCGATCGATTCCCCAATCCAGTCGAGAGTCGGTTTTGGTGTCTGATTCGACAGGGGCACGACAAGCCAGGTGTCGGCAAGAATTGGAGAAGGAAATGCGGCCGCAAAAAAAAGAACGGCCGATATACGGCGCATCGCTATCAGCGTAGCAGAGCGCGCACACCGGCCTAGTCTTTGGAGGGATCTAATGTACTTCGAGCCTTAGAGGCCGTTTTGAGCAGTGCCAAATACCAGCTTGCGATTGGTACCGCCAAGCCGAATTTCCTGCACCTTATACTTGCCATCTGTAGTGGTATAACCGACGGAAGTTGAGCCGAATTTAGAATCGGTCTGTTCAGTCTTCACGTTTGCTTCAATCTTCTGTTTGCCCTTGGAAATGACGAGCTTGTCGCCATCCAGTTCCATGCGATAGTCGCCCGGTGCCAGTTCGGTTCCGTTTACGAAAGAAGGCTGGAAAAGGGTAATGTTGTGCTTTTCTGCAGCGCTTGCCACCATCAGTGCGGCGGCGGCAAGGCTGAGCATAAATTTCTTGTTCATTGTAATATTCACTCCTGAATCTGATCTGTCCCCAGGTCATTCATCGTCGGGTTTGTTTTTGATTTCGATTCCCGCGATGTTCACTTGTTATTACGAAGCTCAACGGAAATCGTTCCGTCAGTTAGAGGAAAAATCGATGGGAGCAAGAAGAAATTGCTTCAAGTGGGATTCAGCCTGGGCCTGTACGGTTGGCTCGTCACCAAAGCCCTCCAGCCAGACTATTTCAGAGTCGCGCTTGAACCAGGTCATCTGACGTTTGGAATATTGTGCCGTTCGAATGGACGTATCGAGAATCGCCTGTTCCAAACTCATCCTATGGTCGAGTACCGCGTGTGCCTGTCGATATCCGACAGATTCCATGGCCTTGGCACCGACGCCAAAGCCGGCTATGCGTAACGCTTCGACTTCCTGCAACAGCCCAGCTTCAAACATGTGGCGACTTCGCAATTCGATACGCTCGCGCAAAGCCGGACGCGGCGGATGAAGCCCAAACTTCAGAATGCGAAATCCATCAAGTTTGGCGCGCTGCTTCTGGTGTGCCGCAGTCAGGGTCTGTCGTTCGGTGAGAATCACTTCCAGAGCGCGAATGAGCTTGTTCGCATCGTTTGAATGAATCCTTAGCGCAGCCTTAGCATCCCAGCAGTTGAGGACCCGATGCAGACTACCGGATCGACGAAATTCGAGCCCTTCAATCCGCTGGCGCAGGGCATCCGAGCGCAAAGGCCCGGGGAAAAGCCCTTCAAGCAGTGCTTTGAGGTAAAACCCGGCCCCTCCGGTGACAATAGGTAATTGATGACGACTGGCAATTTCACGAAGGATCGGCCGCCCAAGACGAGAGTATTCTCCAGCGGTAAAAACCTGATCGGGGTTTCGCGCGTCAAAGAGATAGTGAGGCAAGCTTTCTCTTTCAGCAACGCTGGGTTTGGCGGTTCCTATATCCATTCCGCGATAAATCTGAAGCGAATCGCAGTTGACGATTTCTCCACCAAAGAGTCGTGCCAGGTGAAGAGCCAGAGCCGATTTCCCACTGGCTGTCGGCCCGGCGACTACCAGCAGCGGAGATATACTGTTAGACAAACCGGGGATCGCCTCCAGCGAAGGACCATTTAAATGCAGAAGTCAGTTCGATATTTGTTGGCATTGAGCCTAGTCATATTTTCCATCAATGCAGCATGGGCACAGCAGGCAAGCCCAAAAACAACGCCTAATGGGTCCAAGACTGACAAAGGCTCAGCCTACTTCAATTATTCGATGGCCCACATCTTTGCAGATCTTGCTGCCTCCTCCGGCAACAAGAGCGAATATCTGAATCCGGCAATTGAATACTACAAGAACGCGATCAAGGCCGACCCGAAGGCAGGCTTCATGAGCACAGAATTGAGTGATCTCTATGTGCAGGCAGGCCTCGGCAATCGTGCCGTGACAGAGGCCGAAGCTGTGCTTAAGGCTAACCCCACTGATTTAAGCGCCCGCCGCATCCTGGGACGGATCTATGCGCGTTTGATTGGCGATCCACAAGCCAACCGGATTCGTGAAGACATGGTACGCAAGGCAATAGATCAATACCAGAAGGTTTCTGAAGTCGAGCCCGACGATGTGGATGCGTGGGTAATGCTTGGCCGCTTGAACAAAGTGGCACAAGACAGCGCACAAAGCGAAAAGGCCTACAAGAGGGTTCTCGAACTGGAACCTGAAAATGAAGATGCCTTGACCGGTCTCGCAATGGCTGCGGCCGAAGCGGGCGATGCGACGGGTGCCGCAGCAATGCTTGAGAAAGCCAGCACGAAGAACCCCAATCCGCGGAGCCTCGCTCAGCTGGCCGAAACCTACGAACAGATGAAAGACTTCCGCAATGCCGCCAAGGCATGGCAGAAGGCTCTCGACCTCAGCGGCGGCAATCCAGAAATCAAGCGCCAGTTCGCCAACAACCTGGTAATGAGTGACCAGTTGGACGAGGCTGTTCGCGTCTACCAGGAGCTGGTGGAAGACGAACCCAAAGATCTGGGCAGCATGTTGCGGCTCTCACAGATTTATCGTCAGAAAAAGAATTATGAAAAAGCCCGGGAATTCGCCGGCAAGGCAAGAGAACTGGACGGCACAAATCTTGATGTTCGCTTCAACGACGTAATTCTGCTCGAGGCTGAAGGCAAGGCCTCTGAAGCATTGGCACTGATGAGGGAGATGCTACAGACCACAACGCGCAAGAGCTATTTGCCACAAGAGAAAACGAATCGCATTTCGCTGCTCGAACGGCTTGGCGTAATGGAGCGAACCTATGAACAGTTTGTGGAGGCGGTGAAGCACTTTGAAGAAGCAATGGCGCTGGAACCAGGTGCAACTCCTCTCATGCAGGCACAGGTTGTCGAGACTTATCGCCAGGCCAAGAACTATCCAAAGGCCGATGCAACGGTGGATGAATACCTGAAGGCAAGCCCGAATGACAGGCGCCTCAGATTGCTCAAAGGGACACTGTTAAGCGAAATGGGAAAACCGCAACAGGGTGCCGATACGATAGCGAAATTGCTCGACGGAAAACAGGATCGCGAGACCTATCTTTCCATCGCCCAGGTTTGGGAAAAGGGCAAAAACTTTAAAGAGATGAGCAAGGCTCTGGACAGTGCAGAGAAGCTCTCCATCGCGCCGGATGAGAAAGAAGCGGTCTACTTTCTGCGCGGGGCGATGCTCGAGAAGCAGAAGGATTTTGCAGCAGCTGAGGCTGAATTTCAGAAAATCCTGAAGCTCGATCCGACCAACGCCGGCGCTCTAAATTACCTCGGCTACATGCTCGTTGACAAAAACGTTCGCGTCCCTGAGGGCTTGGCGATGATCCAGAAGGCCCTCGACCAGGATCCGCAAAATGGCGCTTATCTCGACAGCATCGGCTGGGCTTACTATCGTCTGGACAAGCTCGATGAAGCTGCGAAGTACCTGCAGATGGCCCTCGAGAAGACTGGCAAAGACGCTACCGTGCATGACCATATGGCCGATGTATTCTTCAAACAGGGCAAGCTCAAAGAGGCCATCGCCTCCTGGGAACGGAGCTTGAGCGAGTGGGCCGCAGTGGCTCCGAGCGACAAAGATGAGACGGAAATTGCCAAGGTTCAAAAGAAGCTCGATGGCGCAAGAGTTCGATACGCCAAAGAGAGCGGATCACGGACCAAGAAAAATTAGGACGAAGGAAAGATCCACTATGAAACGCATTTTGAGTGCTGCCGTATTGGGTGCCAGCCTGCTGGCAGCCGCTGAATTGAAGCTGGGTAAGCCGCTCACGGTGAAGGAACCGGTCAGCGTTGAGAAGATCTACGCAGAACCTGAGAAATTTCTTGGCAAAACAGTAGCCGTAAAAGGCAAGATCACCGAAGTGTGTCAGATGATGGGCTGCTGGATGAACCTGGTGGATGAATCGAGTGGCAAGATGATCCGGATCAAAGTGAATGATGGCGAAATCGAATTCCCTAAAAAAGGTGCCGGCAAGATCGCGATTGCCGAAGGTACGCTCATGAAGATTGAGTTGAGTAAGGAACGGGCAATTGCCGAGGCCAAGCATGAGGCGGACGAAATGGGCCGCAAGTTTGATCCGGCAGCCATAAAAGGGCCGTTAACGCGCTATCAAATCAAAGGTAGTGGCGCAGTGGTGTTGGACTAAGCCGCTCCCTGTTGTATAATTAGAAAAGTGTTCGTTAAGTGGGCCTGTGGCGCAGCTGGGAGCGCGCTTCCATGGCATGGAAGAGGTCATCGGTTCGATCCCGATCAGGTCCACCAAAATTTCAGGCGTTGGCTAGCCGGAGCGCCTAACTGAACACTTCCAACAAAGCTCATAGTGGTGGTGCACGTCCCAGGTTTCATCGCCAGAGTGCTTCCATCCGTGGTGGCACCTTGCCTGCCGCTCAAGTATCGCCGCTTCCTCTTCTGCTCTCAGCTTCATTTTTCGCTGACTGGCGAATTCCTTGAGTTGCCCTCCCAAAAAAGGATCTTGGTGCTTTAGCGATTCCGCAACCTTCTCCAATTCATCGAATGTTTTGGCAGAGACCGACCCCGCAGACAGTAGAGCTTCAACCGTCCCAAGCTGACGAGAACCTAAAGCGGTATCAAAGAAGCCCGGAGCAAAATGCCAACAGTAGGGCTTCCTGGAAACCGTATCCTCAGCGGGCATCCACCGTAACACCCCGCTACGTGCAAATGCCCAGCGGAACCCCTTCTCCTGATGCTCCTTCAAATATTCGACTGCCAACTGCGCCTCCCCGCGCCTAAGGCATCTGATCACTTCACAATACTCGTTGGCAGCGCCGCGAATCGTCCAGAATCGAACTGCGGTCTGGAACGTCAGCACGACAAAGATTGCAAGTCCGAGCGCTGTCTGGCCGTAAAGAGGCCAACCCCTCCAAAGTGATAGGTCGTTCAGTTTGCGCAAATCCAAAGGGCCAGAGTAGGCGATGTCACTCTTGAGTATGGACTGTCCAACAGCCCAAGGCATTAGTAGGAATAGAGGGGAAGCCGTGAATGCAAATACTACTTCCAGTGCCACAGAAGAGGCGAAATTGGCTACTCCTGGTGGTCGGTCGATGTCAACGCCCAGTCTTGTCTCATACAAGATGAGCCTGAAGGAAAGAGCGATTCTCACACAAGATGAGCCTGAAGGCAGAGAGGTGGCAGAAGCTGGGGATTGATCATCAGCATGCAAGGTGGCGAGAAACTGAGCCTGGAGCAGATCCGG
>JANXLY010000163.1 GCA_025354885.1 Acidobacteriota bacterium
AGACTCTTCGGTCACCTGATCTTTGACGCGATCATATGTTTCCCGCGCACGCAGAAGGTACTCCCAAGCGAGGTTGTCCTCCTCGGCACCGATCCAGATATCGAAATTGGCATTGATCCATGAAGCGGGAAAGATCTGTTCAATTTTCTCGGCGGGGACCTTGGCTATTGCCTCGGAAACTGTCAGCGCCTCGATTTGATCATCACATTCAATCTGCCGGTAGAGTTCCTGGAGGAATGGACGGCCGGAGAGTTCAAAATATTCCCAGGCGTTTTCGCCATCGAGAATGATTGGCACGAGGGCGTCGCGCCCTGCGCGCAGGATGGGTGCGCAGTTAGTGCGAATGGCATCCAGGAAATGATCGGCTGCTTCTTTGGCACCCATGCGCGAATAGACAAAGCCGATGAGGTCGCTGAGGGTGTGATCGCGAAAGAGACCGTGCATTTCGTGAAGGCCCTGCTTCCAGAGATAGGGGCGATAAGTCAGCTCCGGGGTGGCCGAATGATGCAGAGTTCGGGCGAGTACTCCGTTGTCAGTGGCAAACCAAGTGAAGCCTGTTTCTGCGGCGAGATGCAGGGCTTCATCGGAAACGGAGCCCTCGCTTGGCCAAAGCCCTGCGGGAGCTGCGCCAAAATGCTGCTTCATATAATCGCGGGAGCGCTCGAGTTGAATCCGTGCGTCTTCCGGGTAGCGGAAGCGTGGTGGCAAAGGCACATAGGGGTGGGCGATTTCGGCAATCTGCGTGTCGCAAACCAGAGGAAGAATCGGGTGATAGAAAGGCGTCGCCGAAATTTCGATTTGCCCCTTCTTCGAAAAGCTGCGATATACGTCGGCGACCATACCCAACTTCTCCAGTTGCTTTGAGGCGAGCAATGCCTGGTCTCCCGGGCTATAGTCGCGCTCACGGCGAACGAGTTCCTTCAAGTCGGTATCGTGCGCGAGGAACTCTTCGTCAAACCAGGCGAGTTGTGACAGCACCTGGAGGTCGCGAAATGCGGCATCGTTGAAAGTGCGCAAGCCGCGTTGCGGATTTTCATCCACTGCCTGCCAAGCCTCGTATAGCTCACCGTATCGTGGATAGCGATAGATCATGCGCTGCACATTGGCCTGAAAGAAGTAGCGCAGGATGAACTCGCGTTCACTGTCTGAAAGGCTGACAGTATCTTTGTTGGCACAGCGCAGGAACGGGTCTACCGCTACGCCGCGCGCATACTCGTCGAGTTGTACCAACATTGACGGCACCAGGTTGAAGGTCTGATGCACCTGGGGAAAAGCTTCGAGCACTTTGACCATGCCGTAGTAATCTTTTAGGGCATGGAGCCGGGTCCAGGGCAGTTTGTACTCGCCCGACACGAGGTCTTTATAAAAAGGCTGGTGCATGTGCCAGACAAACGATAGGTATATCTTCGGCATGCTTTCGTTACCGGTCTCCAAACAGGGATCTGGTGGGTACCGGCGCAGTGCCGCCCCTGAGCGCTAACCACAAGATCTGGTTCAACTCGTTGTCGTCGATTTCGTCGGCCTCATCCCACTTCATCCGGGCACTCCTGGCGGCAAGCGGACCGGCAGCCGGGTTGCGTTCGTCGAGCGGCTGATTTGGCACGAGCGCTGTGTATGGCCCACTCTTGGGAGTGGCAGAAAAGGCACGCGTCATCGGGGTGGAGCTTGCGTCGTAAACCGTCATCGGCCTGAGGCCGAGCAGCAACTCCATTGTGCGCAACATCGAAGTGGTGTTGTACATTGTCGAATCAATGGCACCACGCCTCGTGTACGGGCTGATTACATAGGCTGGGGAACGATGCGAATCTACATGGTCAGCGCCGTTCTGCGCGTCATCTTCGACTACGAAGATTGCCGTTTTCGCCCAGAATTTCGACTTCGAAAGCCCCTCGACAATCATGCCGAGTGCGTGGTCATTGTCGGCGACCTGGGCCTTCGGGGAAAGTTTGTTTGCTGTTAAGCCCGAGGTGTGGTCATTGCCGATGCGCAGGGTAATGAAGTTTGGAAAATTTCCGGTTGTCTCAAACTGCTTGAGCTCAGCGAGAAAAACCTTGGCCCGTTCTATGTCCAGATATTCGAGATCAAAGCCGCGAAACTGCATTGCAGTATGGGGTGCCAGTTGCGGATCACGCACCTTGGCGATCTGCCGCCCGGCCTCGGGCTGCTTCAGGTTCTCGGCCCACCATCCATAGTTCCGGACCTTGAGCCCAGCGGCGAGTGCGTTGTTCCATATGCGACCGGCTGGTGCATTTGCGGCGACTTCGCTGCCTTCATAGTCATAGTGCTTGCGCCGACCGGCGTAGGAATTGGGCCACATGCGTTGCACGTAAGCTGGTGCGATTGCGGCAGTAGACCAGTTGTGGCCGTCGGCAGAAACATCGGCATTGACGTAAAAATTGTCGAGCAACACAAACTCTTCTGCGAGCTTGTGATGATTGGGGGCAACGTCTCGACCGAATAGCGTCAGTGAAGGATCGCTGTTGCCTTTGCCCAAGTCGCCCAGGACCTGGTCATAGGTGCGGTTTTCTTTGACGATGTAGATCACGTGTTCGATCGCGCTGCTTCGCTGTCCCACTTGAGCCGGAATGACTGGCGAGGAAAGCGGGTTGTCCGAAACTTGAGTATCGCGATAAGGCGAGTTCTGCTTGACGGTGGCTGTGAACGCGGCCAATCGTGATTCATCGAGACCCTCGATCACAGAGATCGAACCACGCTGCAAACGGCCTACGTAGGCCACTGGCGCGCCTCCGAGGTGCAGTGGGGCGGGGCGCTTGAGGGGATTGGGCCCATTGATGCTGTTGGCGAAACTTCGTGCCCCGCGGCCATTGAAAATGAGGAGCCGATCCTCGGACAGGATCCTTGCTGCAATTGGATACCAGCCCGAAGGGATGAAGCCCTGGACCATGGATCTCTTACCCTCGACGTCAACTGCGGCGACTGCGTTCAGATCGGAACAGACTACGAAGAGATGGCGTTCATCGGGGCTCAGCGCCAGCGCAGACGGGGTGGAGCCCAAAAGCTGGAGCGGAGTGAGAGAGACGTTTATGGTTTCAACCAGTTTGAGGTCCTTTGATTCTGCAACAGCCAGTACATGTACCGAATTTGAATTCGACGAGGCCACAAAGATGCGGGCCGCCCAGGGTTGTGGCCCCTTCTCTTCGTCTTCTTCAAGACGAGTCTTCGAGCCACGCCAGACCATGTCCATCGGCGTCGCGCCGACGCGAACGCGCTGGAGAATCTGGCCGTCCGATGCCTTGTGGTGGTAGATGGAAGCATCTGCCATCGAGGAGACAAAGAACGATTGGTTGTCTGGATGAATCAGGATGCGGTAGGGGCGTCGGCCAGTTGCAAAGCGCTCAATTACGCGTCCAGACTGTGGGTTGATTACGGCAACGATGTTGCGATGCAGCATCGCGACATAGAGGAGCCTGCCATCAGGCGAGACCTGAACGTCGCCGGTAAAGTCTTCATGAGTTGGCTGGGCTTCGGTGAGCTTCCAGTCGCCAGCCCGGGTCAGCTGGCCGTCAGCAGCAACATCGAGAGCAAAGACCATTGCCCGCGCGCCGCCTCCCACATAGAGGCTGCGTCCGTTGGGAGAAAACGACAAACCGAGCCATGCATCGGGCAACTCCATCCTGGCGATTTGTTTGAGAGTTGCAGGGTCGAGAATCACGATGGCTGGAGGATTGTAACCACCGTGCAGGACGGCGAGAAACTTCTTGTTTGGAGAGAGAGCGCTGGCCATCGGGAAGGTATCAGTTTCCATTTGTGTGCCGGCAGGACGGATCCTCCAGCCAGTTGGCAACAGCACGCTGCCATCGGTTTGCGGCCCTAGCAGGCGCACGCCTTCTGGTTGCGAAAAAATCGCACAGGCACTGATTACGCCCAGTGCAAGAAGCGGGAAAGCCGGGTTCCAGCGGTTCATTTCAATACCTCTAATCTCGATATCGCTGTGCGATGGGGAATCTGCGGCCAATGCCAAAGGCCTTTGAAGTTACCTTCAAGCCTGGAGCCGCCTGCTGGCGCTTGTATTCGTTCAGATCTACTTTACGTGCAATCTCCCGCACAAGATCGAGCGGAAGATCTTCGCGCTGCGAAATCTCTACTGGCGACTCGAAGCGTTCGATGTAGCCCTTGAGGATCCTGTCCAGCACGTCGTAGGGCGGTAGCGAATCCTGGTCGGTCTGATCGGGACGTAACTCTGCCGAAGGCGGCTTGATGAATACGTTCTCTGGAATCGCATTAGCGAGGCGTTGATTGGCAATGCGGCACAAGTCATAGACAAGAGTTTTTGGTACATCAGATATCACGGCGAGTCCGCCGCACATGTCGCCGTAGAGAGTGCAGTAACCAACAGCAAGCTCCGACTTGTTCCCAGTGGTCAGGACCAACGCACCAAATTTGTTGGACAAGGCCATGAGCGTCAAGCCACGCAGCCTGCTCTGGATGTTCTCTTCTGTCGAATCTGGTTGATACCCGGCGAGCAATGGATTCAGAGTCTCCATCATTGTGTTGTAGCCAGGTGTAATCGGCGACACTTCAAAGCGGATGCCCAGTCGCTCGGCCATGGATTTTGCATCCGTAAGGGAATGGTCCGAGGAATAGGGCCCTGGCATTCCGATGCCAATCACATTTTCCCGCCCGAACGCTTCTACGGCGACACACGCGACGATTGACGAATCGATGCCGCCGGACAAGCCGATCAAGACCTGTCGAAAGCCGCATTTGGTTACATAGTCACGAGTGCCAAGCACGAGTGCTTCGTAGACCGCTTCGTTTTCGTCCGAGTGAGTTGGAGTTCGATCACCGGTACCGGTTGCCACATCACAAAAGCTCAGGCACTCAGAAAAACTTGGGGCCTCGGCAATCAGATTGCCACTGGCGTCCATGGCGAAGCTGGACCCGTCAAAAACAAGATGGTCATTGCCGCCCACCGAATTTACGTACACACACGCCAAGCCGTGTTGCCGAGCAATTCCCTGGAACAGTTCGCGGCGGAGTGTCCGCTTGCCCTGCTCGTAAGGGCTGGCGTTGATGCTCAACAATAATCGAGCACCCTGCTGCTTGAGCTCAGAAATCGGGTCTCGCTCATAGAGCGGCTGAGCAAAAAGCTGCTTTTGATTCCAGGTGTCCTCGCATACAGTAAGCGCGACCGGCACGCCGTCAATCAACAGGAGAGATTGCGATTGTGCCGAGAAGAAGTAGCGACCCTCATCGAAGACATCGTAGGTTGGCAGCAACATTTTGGTCTGCCGAAAGACTTCCTGGCCTGCATGAAAGACGACAGCCGTGTTCAAGACCTTCTTGCCAACGTTCTGGTGGGATGGGGCAACGGAGCCCACAATGATGTGCAGCGGCAGTGCGGCCGTCTCGTGGGCAAGCAGAGCCAGCTCCGCCTCCGCACGGGCCAGGAATGAGGGCTTCTCCACCAGATCGCGCGGTGGATAACCGGTCAGGCTCAGTTCGGGGAAGAGCACAACCTGAGCAGCATTTTCTGCAGCCCGGCGCGCGAATTCAACGATCTTGCCACGGTTGGAGGCAAAATCGCCGACAGTTGTGTTGATTTGCGCGAGTGCGATGCGCATGGAATCTCAATTGTAGCGGCTCATCGACTGCCTGCCTGTAACAGTTCCGAAACTTTCCATTGACTCGGAGATGATATTAGAACTAATCTTTTCTAGAGTTCTCTCGGTTCGGGGCTAAAGAGTTTACCGGATCGAGTGGAAACAGTAACGGAGGCATCAAGTGGTCCTTCTGCTATTCGGGCCGCCTGGTTGCGGCAAAGGAACCCAGTCTCCCCTGTTGCGGGACAAGCTTGGGATTCCCGCAATTTCCACCGGCGATCTGTTGCGCCGGGAGAGCGAAAAGCAGTCAGATACGGGCAGGTTGATCGACAGTCTTTTGGCTGAGGGACGGCTCGTGCCTGACGAAATGGTGAACGGCCTGCTTGAGGCGCGGCTGGCGGAAGCAGACTGCAGCAAAGGATTTCTCATCGATGGCTATCCGCGCACGGTGCAGCAGGCATCGCACCTCAATCAAATGCTGGAGGGGCTCAATTTTCCGGCTCCGGTGCTGATCCATATGGATGTTCCTGATCTTGTGCTGATCGGCCGGCTGAGCGCCCGCTGGGGCTGTCCGAAGTGCGGAGCAATTTACAATATCTTGAGCAAGCCGCCTGCCGAATCCGGCCTGTGTGACCTCGATGGCAGCATGCTTACCCAGCGCAAAGACGATACAGTGCACACTGCGCATCGCCGACTGGAAGCATACAAACAAATTACCGATCCCGTGCTGAGCTTTTACACGTTTCCTGGGGTTGGTCAGGTGATTCACGTCAACGCTCAACAACAGCCCGATGGCGTTTTTGAGGAAATTAAGCTGGCGATTGAAGCCGAATTGCTGGCGCCTGTTCGACTGCGTCTGAGCAGTTAGTTGACTAATCGAATATTGAGCCGATAATTCCGCTGAGCAATTCGCCAGCCCCCTCGAGGACTCCGTCGAGTGCTCCATCGGAAACAACATCTACTGCTGCATCGGCAATGTCGCCGAGCCCATCACCAAGGGAACCGAGGACGTCGGTCCCACCCTGGCTACCGTGTTCTACCTGCTGTCTCAACTGGGATTCAAGTTCTTCTGGGTTCATGGTCTTACTCTAAACCTAACGGCGGCCAAATTGAAATATGGTGGAGGACTTATAGGTTCCGCCGGGGCGCAGCACTGTTGACGGAAATGCAGGCTTATTCGGTGAATCGGGGAAGTGCTGCGTTTCAAGGCAAAAAGCGTGGCGCTTTTCATACTTGTGGCCGCCTTTGCCGACAATCGAGCCATCCAAGAAATTCGCAGTATAGAACTGGACACCCGGCTCGGTTGTCGATACCGTCAACACGCGTCCTGTTGAGGGATCAAATACTTCAACTACTGGCTGTGGTGTAGCCGTGATGCCTTTGTCAAAAACATAATTGTGGTCGTAACCGCCACCCAATTTGAGCTGCTCATCCTTTTGGTCAATCCTTGAGCCGATGGGTGCAGGCTTCAAAAAGTCGAAGGGGGTCCCTGCGACGGCCTTGATTTCCCCAGTCGGGATCAAGCCGCTATCGACAGGTGTGAACTTGCTGGCATTCAGCTTCAGCACGTGACCCATGACATGCTTGACTGGGCTGCCCCCCAGATTGAAGTAAGTGTGATTTGTGAGATTCAACACTGTAGCCTTGTTTGTTGTCGCCGAGTAATCAATGTGCAGAGCGTTGTTTTCGGCCAGCGTGTAGACGACGCGCACTCGAAGCTCCCCCGGAAAACCCTCTTCCATGTCCGAGCTCATGAGGTCGAGGGTCAGCGTATTCCCATTCTGCCTTGCGATCCAGAATCTTCTGTTAAACCCAACAATGCCGCCATGCAGTGAGTTGGCTCCATTATTAGCCGCAAGCTTGTAGGTTTTGCCATCGAGGCTGAATTGGGCTTTGCCAATTCTGTTGCCATAGCGCCCGACGAGAGCGCCAAAATAAGGGTGGTCCTTTTTTGTGATGTACTCTTCGGGCGTGTCAAAGCCGAGAACGACATCGTCCAATTTGCCTGCCCGGTCGGGCACTTTGAGCGACATCAGCGTGCCGCCATAGTTTGTGATTTTGGCCTCCATGCCAGCCTTGTTCCTGAGGGTAAAAATCTGTGGAGTCTGCGGATATAGAGTGGCGCAAAGAAGAATGGATAGCAGTGCAATTTTCATAGAGAAACCATAGGGAGTTTATCAGAGCGAGCGCAAGAGTTTTGAAGTTGTTGCGATCTGGCCCAGATGCCGTTGCGTGTGTTCGGCGATGTGAGCAAGAAGCGTGCCGAGCGGCACTTTGATCCGAGCCCGCCCCAGCTCACGCGTCTGGCCGAAAGCTGTGGGATCGAGAGCTTCAATCCGAATGCGCGCATCTTTCAGCCTTTGTTCGAGCAGCACCAGCAGGCTGAGCAGAGGCAATTCCTCTTTCAGTTCGGTGGTCAGGATCTCGAACTGCCTCGCCCCCAGCGAAGCGCCCTCTGCATAAGTAAGTAGGCGATCGATGGATTCGCCGATGTGACGGATGTGAAAGCCTAGCGGGGTCAAACCGTGCGGGCGCAGCCAGAGTTGTTCATCGCTCAAGCCGAGTGTCGCCGCCAGAACTTCTTCTTCAGCCTGAAGGAAAGTGCAAAGCAATAGATGGCGCAGCGGATCGTGGGCTACCGGCATTTCGCGCATCCATGCTTCGCGTGGTTTCATCGAGAATTTAGTTATGCTTTGCAGGAGTCTTCGGGGCAGTTGTGATGGACGCTGGAAAAGGTGCGGACTTCGAGGCATCCGGATTCCTTTTGTTTGACTGGTTCAAGTTGCGGTCTGCATTCAAAGGAATGTAGAGGCCACCCGTAGAATCGAGAATTGAAAAGAGTTTTTTGCTCATTTCGAGAGCAACCGATTTGTGCTCCGGAGATTCAATCAAGTTCTGCATTTCGAGCGGATCATTTTGCAGGTCATAGAGTTCATCGAGATCCCACATGCCCTGGTAGCGAATGTATTTATAGCGATCACCCCTTATTGCGTGCATCGTGGGAGTCTGCGGGAAGCTTCGTTCCCAGTAATATTCGTAGAGTAGTCCGTCGCGCCATTCTGACTTCTTGCCTTGGGCGAGGCCAAGAAAACTGCGGCCCTGCATTTGTGGAGTGGCCTTCAATCCTGCGGCTTCGAGGCAGGTGGGCGCGATGTCAATGTTGGCGACCACTTCGTTTAACTTCTTGCCACGTCCGAACATTTCCGGACACTGAAGCAGCATTGGCACACGCATCGATTCCTCATATGCGGTGCGCTTGTCGATCAGCCCGTGCTCGCCAAAGGCAAACCCGTTGTCGCCCATGTAGATCACGAGAGTGGAGTCAAAAAGGTTGCGATTCCTAAGCCAATTCATTAGCCGACCTACCGAATCGTCTACGCCGCAAAGCGTTTCTGCGTAGCGCTTATAGTATTCGGCGATGTCGAGTTTTGAGTGATAAGGGTACTCGACGCCGTGCCAGGAGTTGCGCTGATTCTGCACCCACATTGG
>JANXLY010000164.1 GCA_025354885.1 Acidobacteriota bacterium
CCTCAACCACCGCCACGCATTCGCGCCAAGGCTACAAATGTCCCCTCAAAACTTCTGAAAATGTAGTGCAGACCTTTGGGGTGCCTTTATTGATTGCAAAGGGGTTGGTCGCTTGATTTGCCCTCAACTGCGAAAGTCAGGCTAGTGTCGCTTGCGTCGAACTGAGTTAGTTTCGTTGCGATGGCGATAGCTTCGGACTGGTATTGTTCTGCTTCTGCGATGTGGCCGAGGTTGTAAGAGGCTTCGCCCAGTTTGCGATGGAGGGATTGCTGGATGCGGAGTTCGGTGTCGAAGCCATAGCGTTTCGAGGCGTCGCGAGCCTCTTGATAGTAAGTGAGACTTCGAGCTTGCTTAGTGTACAGAGTAACATCGCCCAGCTTGATTCGGCCAACTACCTGGGAGCGTTGGGAGCGCTTGAAAGAAGGATCTACCTTTAGGGCCTGGCCGCTGAAGGAGAGGCTCTGCAAATAGTGGCGCTCGGCTTTTTCTGGTTGACGGAGGCTGGAGGTACCGGGTTGACCGTAGAGATCGCCGAGGGCGGAATGGGCCGTGACTGCCTCGGCGAAATCTTCGGCGGTGGCTTTGCCTGGACTGCGGAGGCGGATGGTTTGTTCGCGCAACTGTGCCGATTCTTCAAGATGAGGCAGTGCCTGTTGTGGCGAGCCGGAAGCATAAAAGGTTTCGCCGAGGCTTCTGAGGATCAGGGCGTGAGTCTGGATTGTAGGGAGATCTGCAGGGCGGGCGGCGAGAGCTGCCTTTGAGATCAGCCTGGCCTTTTCCAGAGTTTCCAAGCCGCCTTTGAGATCGCCGAGATTTTGGGCATAGGGGTTACCCTGGAGGTCTCCCAGTTCGCGATAAGCTTCGGCGAGATCGAGGCGGATCTCGGTTTCGGCACCAGATTGAAGAGCCAGTTTATCGAGGACGGGGACGAGGCGGGAGACGAGTAACTTTTGAGTTTCGGTTGAGCCGGGAATGTCCTGGATGGTGAGATTGAGATCCCGGAGAAGAGTGCGGGAAATGCCACGGAGCTGGACATAGCGCTCGCTGGCGATCCGCGCCTGCCAGAGAGTGGCGATGCTGCCTCCGAGAATTGCGATGAGTGCGACAGCAGCGGCGGTTACGGGGAGCCGATAGCGGCGGATGAATTTACGGGCCTGATAGGCTGAGCTCTCCGGGTGAGCGAGGACTGCTTTGCCGGTCTGATAGCGGCGGATATCTTCGGCAAATTGCTCGACGGAAGAGTAGCGCTCAGCGGGAAGAGGAGCCATGGCTTTGCGAACAATGAGGTCGAGATCGCCATGTAAGTGAGTTAGTTGTTTTGACTCTGCTTCGGGATCGAGGCGTGAGATGAGGCCTGACGTGAAGGCTTTCCTGTCGCTGAGGAGTTCGTAAAGGATAACGCCGAGTGAATAGATGTCGCTCAGGGTGGTTGCTGTTTCACCGCGCAACTGTTCCGGGCTGGCATAGGAGACGGTGAGAAGACCGGCGGAGGTGGCGTTATCGAAATGCTCGGAGTTGAGTAGTTTGGCGGTACCGAAATCGAGCAGTTTGGGGTTGCCGAGAGTGGAGACGAGGATGTTGCCGGGCTTGAGATCACGATGGAGGATCAGGTTCTGGTGGGCGTAGAAGACGGCTCCGGCAACCAGAAGGAAGAGATCGAGGCGCTGTGATTCTGAGAGGTTATTGGTAAGTGCGAAGGTGTCGAGGGAGACTCCGTCGACGTATTCCATGATGAGGTAGAGTTCAGCTTCTGGAGTAACGCCGCCGTCGATGAAGTGAGTGATGCAGGGGTGGTTGAGGCTGGCGAGGATCTGGCGTTCGAGGCGGAATTTTTCCTGAAAGTGCTGGATGTCGAAGGGGAGGCCGATGATCTTGACGGCGACTTTGTGTTCGACATTGCCATCGACGCGGTGGGCGAGATAGACGGCACCCATGCCGCCACGGCCGAGGAGGCTTGTGGTTGAGTAGGGGCCGAATTGACGTTGAGCGATGGTGTTGGGAGTTGGATTTGCGACTGGGGAAGCGATGCTCGCCTGATCGTAGGCACGGGCGAGGGAGAGGGCACGCAAGGCGGTGGCGGAGTCTTGGCCGGCGAGGCGATTGGCTTCGGCGAGGCGGTCTGCGGCTGGCAACTCTACAAGAATGTGGAAGAGCTCTTCGGCGTTTTTGGTTGCATTTACTTCGCTTGAGTTGTGCACAATCCTCCTATAACTGAGATGCGGGAAGCGGGTAGGTTTTGAATCAAGCTGGAGCTGGCCCGGCCTGGAGACGATCATAGAGCCAAGCGAGGGAGTAGCGCATTTCGCGGTCTACGGTGGATTTGGAGATGCCCAGGAGGTCGCCTGTTTCGTCGGCAGTGCAGCCGAGGAAGATGCGCAATTCGACGATTTTCGCCTTTAAGGCGTTGTCTGTTGCGAGCGAATCGAGAGCGCGATCAAGGTCAAGAAATTCGGGCTGGCGTGGATCGACCCAGGCGAGTTCGGGACTGAGCGGGATGGGCGTGTTATCACCGCCGCGCTTGGAGGCGATGCGGGCTCTTGCGGCATCGACAAGGATTCGGCGCATTGTGCGAGCGGCGAAGACGTAAAAATGAACGCGATTTTCGAGATCTAATTTTCTCTCGCGCAAGAGCCGGATGAAGAGTTCGTTGACGAGGCCAGTGGCCTGGAGGGTGGCGTCAGAGCGTTCGCGGTTGAGATATCCGGCCGCGACTTTTCTGAGGTGGTCGTAAACCAGGGGTGCCAATTGGTCGACAACCTGGGTATTCCCTTCGCCCCACTTCCGCAACAGGATTGTAATCTCACCGGGCTCTTCGGCCATGTCTCAGAAGGTTATCACGGAGGTGAGGCAGAGAAGGGCTGCACACTTTGGCAAGTTTCATCGTCAGATTGAGTATGGATATGCAACGCGGCTTGCGGCTATTGACTTTCGTTCTCTTAGCGACATCGGTCTGCGCCGAGACCATCTACATCAAGCCCACCGTCCTGTACCGCAAAATCCTGCCATCAGGATCCTGGGTTCATGCAATCTATTCGCATGACGGAAGGACAACGTTGTTAGGTAGTACCGAACAACAACCTAACGGAAAAATGTGGCTTCAGGTTGAAGATGGCAGAGTCATTTCGCACCGTGATGTTCAAGTGCCGCTTGCGGTGCCGGTGGCGATCAGCGAACGACTTCTCGTTTGGAGCACGGGCTCCGCGAGCGGAACAAAACTCAACATAATGACCCCGCTAACAGGTGAAAGCAAGAGCTTTGAGCTTGCGCTGCGGGATGTCACGCATCTCGCGATTGTCGAATCCGATCTGTACGCGATCGCCACCAATAGGGATCGGTCGTTGCAGCTTTATCAAGTTTCTCCAGTGGACGGGGGAATTCACGATCTCGGTCCAGTCGGTTCAGAGCCTTCGGCAATTTCATTCGGGCAATCAGGGAATGGAAGGCTTGTTCTGATCGATAACGCGGCAGGGAGGTTTCGCGAAGACACGATTGCTGGAAGCTACGGGCGCGGCACTTGGCGCCAGATCGTTTCTCCAATCCTCGAGGTCGCGCGCAGCAAAAATTCTTCACCAAGGCTTGGGTTTAGCAGCTTGATTTTGCAACATTGGCTCTTGCCGTCTGGCAATCATGCTTTTGTGATTGCCCATCGAGGACCATCCAACGGACAGTACGCCATTGAAACTAACAACGAGGGGCAGCAAGTGCGAGAGTTCCTACTGGAGAATTGGCAGAGTAAGAGCGGGGAATATGCTGCTTCCGGTCGTATGCTTAAAACTTTAACCGGCATCGGAACTCTTCAGCACACCGGCGATTTCGCTGTGTATGAAGGTCTTCGTTAGGAGCTGCTCTATTCGAGGATGCGGAGTTCGATGCGGGAGCCGTCGGGGCCGCCGAGGAAGACCTTTTGGGTAGCCTTCTCGAAGTCTGAATTGCGAGCTTTGGGGATGTCCATGAACTTCTGCGGATTACGGTCTGTGAGGGGAAACCAGGAGCTCTGGATCTGTACCATCACGCGGTGACCGCGGCGGAAGGTGTGGGCGATGTCGGGGAGTTCGAAGGTGATTCGGTCTGGCTGGCCGGGGACAAAGGCGACGGGCTTTTCGAAGCTCTTGCGATATTTGCCACGGAATGGTTCACCACGGATGAGTTGCTGGTAGCTGCCCATCTTGATTGCGTTGGCAGGTTGAGCGGCGGCTGGGGTAGTGAGGGGAGTGGGTTCTGGATAATCGCCTGGATAGACGTCGATGATCTTGACTACGAAATCAGAATCGGTGCCGGTGGTGGAGACCTTGAGATCGACTTTGATGGGACCCATGACGGTAAGGTCATTTGCGAGCACTTCGGTTTTGAAAACGAGGACGTCGGGTCGGGTTGCGGCGAAGCGCTGGTCTTCGGTCATGTAGTCGCCACGAACGGCGACGGAGATGTGGGCGAGGTAGGGAACAGGGTGGTTCGGGTCTGAGATGTATTCTTCGTTCGAGGCAGTGGCGGGGGATTGCTTTGTAAGTTGGCCCTGGGGGGCCAGATAGTAAGTGCTGGCCTTGGCCTGAGGAGGAGGCCAAGAGTCCATGCGACGCCATTGATTGACTCCGGTTTCGAAGATCCAGGCCTTGGCGAAATTGCCGTCGCCTTTGCCCTTGAGGAAGTGCTGGAAGAAGGGGTATTCGATCTTCTCGCGATAGTAGAGGCCGGTCTTCGAACCGAAGGTGACGTTGCCGACGCGATCCCCATCGCCACGGGCAAAGCCGCCGTGAGTCCAGGGGCCCATGACCAAAAGATTCTTGCTGAGGGGGCCGGCTTTTTCGACTTCGTTGAAGGTGCGGAGAGGGCCGATGGGGTCTTCGGCATCATACCAGCCACCGACGGTGAGGACGGCGGGCTTGGTGGCTTTGTAGTGACGCCAGATGGAGCGTGACTTCCAATAGTCGGTGTAGGAGGCGTTATCCATGTGTTCGGTCCAGAAGGGTTGCTGGCGCTTGAAGTATTTCTCTTCGGCGTTGGCGAGGCTGCCCAGGTTGAGATAGAACTCGTAGCCGTCGGGGGTGCCGAAGTCGAAGGCTGCGACGGGGGGAGTAGGAAGGGCGGGGTCGCCCGAGCGCTGGCGGAAGTTTTGATAGAAACGGAAGCGGTGTGCGAGCATGAAGGCACCGTTGTGATAGCTGTCGTCGTTGAGGTAGTAATCGGAAACGGGGGCCTGGGGAGAGACGGCGACGAGGGCGGGGTGTGATTCGATTAGGGAGGCTGATGCGAAGAAGCCGGGTTGTGAGATGCCCCAGATGCCGACTTTGCCGGTGTTGCCGGGGACGTGTTTGATGAGCCAGTCGATGGTGTCGAAGGCGTCACTGGATTCGTCGATGTCCTGTGGGGTTTGTTTGTTGGGTTTGTATGGACGGGTGAGGGTGAAAGAGCCTTCGCTCATGTTGCGTCCACGGACGTCCTGGTAGGCGAAGATGAATTTGTCTCTGGCGAAGAGGGGGGAAGGGCCTAGGTTGGAGGGGTAACGATCTGCGCCGTAGGGGGCAACGCTGTAGGGAGTGCGCTGGAGCAGGATGGGGTAGGTTTTTGCATCGCTGAGAACGTCTTTGGGGATGTAGACGCTGGTGAAGAGATGAACGCCGTCACGCATGGGGATGCGGTAGTCGTACTTGGTGTAGGAGTCGCGGATCGAAGAATCTGGTGGAGGGATTTGGGCGTGAAGGGTTAGGAGGAGGAGTGCTGAGAGCACGAGGAATCGCATAGCAGTGATTGTAGCGAGAGCGATTCCTGGGTGCAGCAAACACAAATCAGCATAGCGGTTCTGTGGGACCGCTATGCTGAATCTAATTTGGGAAAGATCTTACTGCTTTTCGTAAAGATAGTTGTAAGTGGCCTTCTTGCCATCTGGCAGCGTCGCTTTGCCTACCAGGGTAAAGGACTTGCCGTCGGCGGCCAAGGTTCGTTTGACTGAGCCGACTATTTTTCCCTGACGCTTCAGTTGAGCGGTCGCTTTCGTTGACTTTCCACCGGTGAGTACGATCGTATCCCAATTGGGGTAGCCGGTGGCTTTAATGTCTTCGCCGTCTTTGACATAAGTGAACATGGTATGAATTGCTTCGCCGGTAGCGGATTTGCCCATGGTCATGCTTTCGTAGCCGCTGCCTTTGGCTGTGTAAGTGGAGGTTTGTTCCTGGGGAAGAGCCATTCCTACGGCTTTGGATTTGGCGGTGTTTAACTTCCAGGTGCCGATGAAGTCGGCGGCGGAAGCCATGGTGAGGGTGCAGAACAGCAGAACAAGCGGTCTGATTTGTGAACGCATTTGAAGATCTCCTAGATTTGGGGGCGAAAAACGGGTGCGCTTGTAGTATACAGGTTGGAAGTTGCTTGCAAGGGCGAGGGAAGTGATTGCTTATTGGCGCTGATAGATGCGTCGGCCGCCGAGATAGGTGGCTTCGACTTTGATGTCTTTGATTGAGGCGACAGGGCAGGTGAGAATGTCTTTGTCGATCACGATGAAATCGGCGAGTTTTCCGGTTTCGAGTGAGCCTTTTTCTTTTTCTTCAAAACTTAGAAAGGCGTTGTTGATGGTGTAAAAGCGGATGGCCCGTTCGCGGGTGAGGCGTTCTTCCGGGTAGAGGGCATTGTTGCTTGAAGCGGGTAGGCGTTCGATCGTGATCCACATGCCCCAGAAGGGGTTGTAATGATTTACAGAACGCATGCCGCCGATTTTTTGCATGTGATCGCTGCCACCGCCGACGATGACGTTGTTCTTGAAGAGAGTTGCGTAGGGCTGGAAATAGCGGAGCCGAGGGAGGCCGAAGTGGCGGCTGAGTGTGTTGCCGTCGAGTTCGAGCCATGCGGGTTGCATGTCTGCGACGATGCCGAGGCGGGCCATTTTTTCGACGGCCTCTGGAGACATGAAGTTGGCGTGGGTGAGATTGGGGCGGGTTGGCTTGACGGGGAATTCGAGGTTGATGCGTTCGTAGGCTTCGATTAGCGAGTGGATGGCACCGTCGCCGACAGCGTGGGCTGTGAACTGGATGTCGCGACTGAGGCTGGCACGAGCGAGCTGGTAGAGGCGCTCGGAATTGATGTAGCGCATGCCACGGTATTCGGGGTCGTTGATCGAATAGATTTCGCTTTTGCCCCAGGGTTCGCGCATGAGGGCGGAGCCGGTGAGCATGCCGCCATCGAGAAAGACTTTGAGGCCGCGGAGCCAGAGCATGTTGTCGTAATTGTGGAGCGGGTCTGCGGCGACGCTGGCGATTTCGGCTTCGACTGGAGGCCAGTCGCCATTGGTGCTGGTGAGGTGGTAGTCGAGGAAGACGCGACAGGTGAGGGCGTTGTCTTTGCGGAGCTGACGGTAGATCTCGATATGGCTGGGAGTGGCGGCGCGGTCAGTGAAGGACGTGATGCCGAGTGAGTTGTAATCCTTCATGAGGAGCTTGAGTTGAGCGATGCGGTCTGCGGTGGTGAGCTGGCGACCGGTGGGGACGGATGTTACGAAGGCGGCGTAGGTGCGGAGGATACCGGTGGGTTCGCCTGTTGCGGGATCGAGCTCGACTTTGCCGGGTTGACCGGCGGGGGATTTGGTGGCCCTGGTGATGTTGTTGCGGGCGAGGCCCATGGAATTGAGTGAAGCGTCGGGGCCGGTGGAGAAGATGACGGGATGGTTGGGTGCGGCTGCGTCGAGTTCGGCTCGTGTGGGGTAGCGTTGCTCCTTGAGACGGGTGATGAAGACCTGTCGAAGGATGATCCATTCGCCCTTGGGAACGATGCTGGCGCGCTGGCGGATGTGGGCGAGGACATCGGCGACGGTGGCCATGTCGGGGATCTCGTGATCGAATTCATAGAGGGAAGCATCGAGGGCGTGAGTGTGGGAATCGATGAGGCCAGGGAGGACGGTTTTGCCCTTGAGGTCGACGACCTCGGTCTTGGGGCCACGGAGGCGGAGGACTGTTGCTTCAGGGCCGACGGCAGCGATGCGGTCGCCACGAATGGCGATGGCCTGGGCGATGCGGAAGCGTGTGTCGACGGTGATGATCTTGGCATTGCGAAGGATGAGGTCGGCGGGTTGAGCGGCGAGAAGGATGGGGAGAAAGAGCAGGAGTCGCAAGAAGATCATTGGTGTGAGTATATGATGGTGCGCGTGAAAAGCCGACGCGAATTTGTATTGCTGTTGCCTCTGATGGGTTGCCAGACGAGTGGTGTGAGGCGGATCGCGGTGATCCCTAAAGCGACGGCGCATCTGTTTTTTGTGAGTGTCCATGAGGGGGTGGAGAAGGCGGCGCGCGAGTTTGGAATTGAGGTGTTGTGGAATGGGCCGAGCGATGAGACGGATTCGTCGCGGCAGATTCAGATTGTGGATTCGATGATTGCGCAGAAGGTGGACGGGATTGCGATTTCTGCGACCGATGAGAGGGCGCTGGTTGCACCGTTGCTGCGGGCGAGGAAGGCGGGGATTCCGGTGGTGATTTTTGATTCAGCGGTAGGGATGGAGGACTATTCGAGTTTTATTTCTACCGATAATTTTGGGGCTGGTTGTTTGGCGGCGCGTACGCTGGGAGGGCTGGTTGCGGGGAAGGGAGATGTGGCGATGATTGAGCAGAAGCCTGGCGGGGCTTCGACGGGATTGCGGGAGAAGGGATTTGAGGAGACGATGGCGAAGGAGTTTGCGGGGGTGCGGATTGTGGCGCGTCAATTCAGTATGGGGGACCGTGCGAAGGCTCGGGCGGTGGCGGAGAATATTCTGACGGCGCATGAAGGGCTGGCGGGGATCTTTGCGTCGAGCGAGGCTTCTTCGATTGGGGCGATACAGGCGCTGCGAAGCCGGAAGCGCAAGTTGAAGCTGGTGACTTTTGATGACAGCGAGATGCATCGTGAGGCACTGCGGGATGGTGTTATCGACGTGATGCTGGTGCAGGATCCGGTGCGACTGGGTTATGAAGCGGTGAAGGCGCTAGTGGAGGTGTTGCAGGGACGGAGTGTGGTGCGGCGTTTGGATTTGCCTGTGCAGGTGATTCGGGCTTGAGGGTGTTGCGCTAAGCTTTAGCGATCTAATGAGTAGCGTTGAGTCAGCGATAACGCGCACCGAAGAGCAGAACTTTCTGGGGCATCCGAAGGGGCTGCTGTATCTGGCTTTTACCGAAGTGTGGGAGCGGTTCTCCTTTTACGGGATGAACACGCTACTGGCGCTTTACATGGTGAACCAACTTCTGTTGCCGGGACACGTCGAGAATGTGAACGGGTTTGCGGGGTTTCGTTCTGCCCTCGAAGCTGTTGCCGGGACTCTTTCGACCCAGGCGATTGCGTCGAGGATTTTTGGTTTGTATAGCGGGTTTGTATATTTCACGCCGATGCTTGGGGGATGGATCGCGGATCGGTGGATTGGGCAGCGGAATGCAGTCGTGCTTGGTGCGCTGTTGATGAGTGGTGGGCATCTGGCTATGGCGTTTGAGCAGTCGTTTCTTTGGGCTCTGGTGTTGCTGGTGCTCGGATCTGGTTTTCTCAAGGGCAACATCTCTGCGCAGGTTGGTGCACTTTATCCGCGTCGTGAGGTGGAGCGGCGTACCCGTGGCTTTGGCATCTTCAGCATGGCGATTAACGCTGGTGCGGTGGCCGGGCCTTTGCTTTGTGGATTGCTCGCTGAAGTTTATGGATGGCATTACGGCTTTGGCGTGGCGGGTATTTTTATGCTGGCTGGATTGGCAACCTATCTTTGTGGCTTTCGTCATTTGCCAGCCCGAGTGGAGCAGGGTGAGAGAGCGAGCGGGGATCTGAGTTGGAATGACTGGAAGATCACTTTTGCGCTGATCGGGGTGATGAGCATTACGATCTTTCAACAGGTTGGTATCTATCAGATCTTCAACGTTTTTCCGATATGGGTTCAGCAGAAGGTAAGCATCACAGTGGGAAGCTTCGTGGTTCCGATCCCGTGGCTGGTTGCGGCTGACGCGTTGGCCTCTATCGTCGCTGCTCCCATTCTTTTTTCGCTCTGGCGCTGGCAGTCCAAACATGGTGGCGAACCTGACGATCTGAAGAAAATCGGGATTGGATCGTGGCTTTGCGCCGGGTGCAACCTGATCCTGGTTGCGGCAACAATTTGGTCTGGAGGCGGGGCCATTCCCCTGATTTGGCCAGTTCTCTACTCTGTGGGTCTTGCGCTTCCGTTTCTCTATCATTGGCCTATTCTGCTTGCGCTGGTATCGCGGGCTGCACCGGCGAAGATCAACTCCAGCATCATGGGAATCGCGTTTTTGAGCCTCTTTATCGCGAACAATCTGATTGGGTGGATTGGCGGGTTCTACGAAGCGATGGGGCCGGTTGCGTTCTGGGGGATGCATGCGGCGATTTCTGCGAGCGGCGGCGTTGTAGTGCTGCTTACGGGGAGTCGGCTTCGGCGAGTGCTGGCTATTTCAGCTTCTTGAGTTGCTCGATGATTGCTTCGTTTGAGGGCCTGATCTTGTAGTCAATTTCGGTGAACTTCCAGCGGACGATTCCCTGGCGGTCGAGAACATAAGTGGTGGGGTGAGGGAGCATGCGGCCGCGCGCTGCGGCTTGCTCGTTGAGGAGGCCGTAGCGATCGATTACTGCGTGGTTGGCGTCGGCGAGGAGTTCGATGAAGAATTCGCCGCTGAACTTTGATTTGACTTTGGGGATGATGTCGCCGAGTTTATCGAGAGGGTCGGGAGCGATGGTGATGATTTTCGTTGAAGCCTTCAGGTCTGCGGGCAGGAGCGAGTGCAACTCGACGAGTTGCGTGGCGCAGTAGGGTCACCAATAGCCACGATAGAAGACGAGTACAACGTTGCTGCCTTTGAGGGAGGCGAGGGAGCGGCGTTTGCCAGAAGCGGAGGGCAGATCGAAATCAGGAGGAGCTACGCCGATGGCGACGCGATTGAGGTCTGCGGCTGTGGTTTGCGCTGGGGCAGCAATGGAGGCGAGAGCAGCTAACGCGGTGCGGCGATTGATTGATGTTGGCATATCGAGTTAGTCGAGATTCTCTCCGATTTTCCAGTGGTTGTGAAATAAGGCATGCATGGCTTCGGCGAAGCCGGGGTGTTCAAAGATGACAGCGGTCCAGGACGGGCGGGTGAGGACCGGGTCGAGGAGTGCGATGAGGCCGACACGGCTATCGAAAATCGCGAGCTTCATGGGAAGGTTGGGGGATGCGCGGACTTCGAGGCCAGCTTTGGCGAGTTCGTCGAGGCGTGTGCGATGGGGAGCGTCGAGTGTTCCTTGTTCGATGAGCAGTCGGCACTTTACGCCGCGTTCGAGTGCCTGTTTAACGAGGCGTTCATCGAGAGGATCGACGGCATAAGGGGGCTTGGAGAACTCGATGTATTCTTCGGTAACGTCCTTGAGCATTTTGCGATAGTGATTGGCGGTCTGACTGGGGTCGGCGACGATGCGGAGGTAATCGAGGGTGCCACGGCTGCCCTCGGCGGGAGCGTAGGAGGTGGAGAGTTCGTCGGCGAGAGTTGAGGCGTTGAGGGACTGCTGTTCTATTTCCTGTTTGATGGATTCTTCGCGACGAGAGACATAGCCGCGGAGGGCGAGGGATGGTTCAACGGCACTGAAGAGCTTGGTTCGTTCCTGGACAACGCGGGCAAAGCCTTTGTCGACGAGGGAGTCGAGAACTTCGTAAATCTTCTGACGTGGGACTTCCGCGCGCGCGGCGAGCTCTAAAGCTTTGAATCTTGGGTGGCCTAGAAGCACCAAATAAGAGCGGGATTCGTAGGCGTTGAGGCCAATTTGCTGCAATCTGCGCCAGTAGCGTTGATATTCAGTCCCTGGGAGTTCTCGCGACATCTAATCAAATGAAAGGTAGCACGCTAAGCTTAGATTTTCTTATCATGAATTCCAAACTAACGACACTCCCCAAGACTTACGGTGAATTGAAAAGCAGCGAATGGGCAGCTCCGGAGCGGCTGGGACGCAGTGTGAAGGACGAGATTCGGGCTAATTTGCTGATCAGACTACGCGAAGGCGGGGATCTGTTTCCGGGCGTAATGGGTTACGAAGACACGGTGGTGCCGCAGGTGGTGAATGCGCTGCTGAGCCGTCACAACTTTATTCTTTTGGGATTGCGGGGACAGGCGAAGACTCGACTGATCCGGATGCTGACGAGTCTGCTTGATGAGCAGGTGCCGTTTATTAGCGGAAGCGAGATTCGGGATAATCCATTTCGGCCGTTGACGAAGTTTGGCAAGCGGACCGTGGAGGAGAAGGGTGATGCGATGGCGATTGAGTGGCTGGATCGCCGGCATCGATATGTTGAGAAGCTAGCGACTCCGGATGTGACGATCGCGGACATGATCGGGGATATCGATCCGATCAAAGCGGCGAAGCGTGGCGTGGATATTGCTGATGAAGAGAATATTCATTACGGGTTGTTGCCGAGGGCGAATCGCGGGATTTTTGCAGTGAATGAATTGCCGGATCTGGCGGGGAAGATTCAGGTTGGGTTGTTCAACATTCTGCAGGAAGGTGATGTGCAGATCAAGGGCTATCCGGTGCGGCTGGAGCTGGATTTGCTGCTGGTGTTTACGGCGAATCCGGAAGACTATACGGCGCGTGGCAAGATCATCACTCCTTTGAAGGACAGGATTGGCAGTGAGATTCGTACGCACTACCCGTTGACGCTGGATCGCGGTGTGGAGATTACGACGGCGGAATCGTGGGTTGCGCGAGGTGGGGCGGCGAAGGTGGAAGTACCGATGTATATGCGCGAAGTAGTGGAGCAGGTGGCGTTTTTGGCGCGCGACGACAAGCGGATTGACCAGCGCAGTGGTGTGTCGCAGCGGCTGCCGATTTCGGTGTTGGAGAGTATTGTTTCTAATGCTGAGCGGAGGGCGGCGATGGTGGGCGAAGTGGATGCGGTGCCGAGAGTGTTGGACCTCTATGCGGCGCTGCCTTCGATTACTGGCAAGCTGGAGCTTGAGTATGAAGGCGAGTTGAAAGGTGGAGACAATGTGGCACGCGACCTGATCCGGCAGGCTGTGGCGCTGGTTTATTCGCGGTTGATGGATGGGACGAACATGAAGCAGGTGGTGAACTGGTTTGATCAGGGTGGGTCTTTGCAATTGCCGGAACTGGCGACGGCGAGTGAGTTGATTGCAGAACTGAACCCGATCAGCGACTTGATGGAGAAGACGGCGAAGCTGGGGATTGGAGTGCATGAAACGGATGCGAAGCGTGCGGCGGCGGCGGAGTTTATTCTTGAGGGGCTTTATGCGCATCGAAGGATCAGCCGGAATGAGGAGCAGGCTTTTGTTGGTGGTGAGCGGAAGCGGGCGCAACCTAGCGAGCCGGATGAAGAGGATGGTCGAGGTGGACGTCGTGATCGGCGAAAGCAGTCGTTTCAATGAGGCGCGTACGATATTCCAAATTCACGGATGAAGATCTTGGCCTGACGGCTGAGGATCTGATGCGTGCGCTTGGGGATTTTTTCCTGGACAGCGGTTTTCAGGACTGGTGGAATCCAAATCCGAATGCGAAGCAGACCTGGGAGGGATTGAAGAACGCGATCCTGCAGGCGATGCTGGACGGGAAGATGTTTGACGATGAGGAGCGGGCGCAGAAGATCCGCGAAATGCTTGAGAAGATGGAGCCGGAAGAGTTGGACAAGCTTCTGACGCAGCTGGCGCAGAAGCTGATTGAGGAAGGCTACATCAAAGTTCCTGAGGGCAGTGGCGGTGGAGGTGTTGGCGATGGCGAGATGGACATGCAGGTGGAGACGACCGATAAGTCGGTGGACTTTCTGGGGTTTAAGACACTGAAGGATTTGTTGGGGAGTTTGGGGCGGTCAAGTTTTGGAGCGCATGATACTCGGGATCTTTCGACGGGTATTGAAGCGAGTGGTTCGACTAAGTCGTATGAGTTTGGCGACACGATGAATCTCGACATAACCGAGACTTTGTCGGCGGCTCTGAAGCGGCAGGGGCTGGATGGGCCGCTGGAGCTTGAGTATTCTGACTTACAAATTCACCAGAGCGAGTATCAGAGTTCGTGTGCGACCGTGTTGATGCTGGATTGCAGTCACAGCATGATCCTGTATGGTGAGGATCGATTTACTCCGGCGAAGAAGGTGGCGCTGGCGTTGGCGCAATTGATCCGGACGCAGTATCCGGGGGATAGTTTGCGGCTGGTGTTGTTTCACGATTCGGCGGAAGAGATTCGTCTGGGAGAGCTGGCGCGATTGCAGGTGGGGCCTTATTACACGAATACTCGGGACGGTCTGATTCTGGCGCAGAGGATTCTGAACCAGGAAAAGAAAGACATGAAGCAGATCATCATGATCACGGACGGGAAACCGAGTGCGCTGACGCTTGATGATGGCCGAGTTTATAAGAATGCGTTTGGACTGGATCCTCTGGTGATTAGCCGGACCATGGAAGAAGTAAGCCGCTGTAAGCGGCAGGGGATCATGATCAATACGTTCATGCTGGCGACGGATCCGGCGCTGGTAAATTTCGTAAGGCAGGTGACGATGCTTTGTAAGGGCAAGGCCTACTTTACGACGACGATGACCCTGGGCGAGTATTTGCTGGTGGACTATATGAATCGCAAGACGCGGACTGTTCACTAGATTTGTTATGCGATGTTCGGGATTGTATAGGGTGCGCGGTAATCGCGGGTCAGCATCGTATCTGCTTCTTTATCGTTCACGAATTTCATGGTGGAGGGGTTGAAGCGGAGTTCGCGGGCGAGGCGGTAAGAGATGTTGCCGAGGTGGCAGAGAGCTGTGGAGAGAAAGGTCTCTTCGATTTCAGCATGGAGGAGTTTGGAGTTGCGAGCGCGAACGGCGTCGGCGAAATTAGCGAAGTGGTCGAGGTCTTTGGGGTATTCGAGTTCGGGTTCGGGAGTCTTGCTGCGACCCATGGTGATTTCGAAGCGACCGTCGGCCTTGAGGTGGAGGTGACCCTTGGTGCCGTAGAAATCCCAGCGCATGGATTCGTTGGTATAGAGACCCCGGATCTGGCCGACGATGCTAGAGCCGTTGGGAAAAGTCCAGGTGACGTTTTGAGTGTTGGGAGTCTGAGCCTGATCCTGATACCCGAAGCGGCCACCGGTGGAGCGGACTGAGACCGGGAGGCGTTGGCGCATGCCCCAACGAAGGATATCGATCATGTGGATGCCATTGTTGCCGAGTTCGCCATTGCCGAAATCCCAGAACCAGTGCCAATTGTAGTGGACGAGATTTTCGTGGAAGGGCTGCATGGGGGCAGGGCCGACCCAAAGATCCCAATTGAGGTTTGCGGGTGGCTGTTTGATGGGCTGGAAGCCGATGGAATCGCGACCGCCCGGGAAGAAGAAGTTGCCTTGATAGATGTCGCCGATTGCGCCACTATGAACGACCTCGATGGCTTTGCGGAAGCGGCCCCACCAGCGGCGCTGGGTGCCTCCGGCGGCGACACGGTTGTATCTGCGGGCAGCTTCAACGAGCTTGGTGCCTTCGAAGATATTGTGTGAGACTGGCTTCTCGACATAGACATCTTTGCCGGCCTGCATGGCCCAGATGGCGGTGAGGGAGTGCCAGTGGTTGGTGGTCGCGATAGTGACGGCGTCGATGGATTTGTCATCGAAGATGCGGCGCATGTCAGATTCGATGCGTGGAGTCTTGCCAGTCTTCTGGAAGATGGTCTGAGCGGCGGCCTCGGCACGTGCTCCATCGACTTCGACGAGGGCGGCGATTTCGATGTTCGGGACAGGGAGGAGTTCTTTGATGTGGGCGGAACCGCGGGAGCCGACTCCGACAATTGCGATGCGGAGGCGGTCGTTTGACTGCGCCCAGGACTGGGAGGCGGTAGCAGCGGTGACGAGGAAGTGGCGGCGATTGAGTGGAGACATGGCTAGCAATATCTTAAGGGATGGAGAGGGTGTTTGCGGCGGGGCCGGATTTGTGAAAACATCGCAGACATGCAGCGAATTATTGTTTGTTTGTTTTTTTGCGCAGCGGCGATGATGGCGCAGGGTGGGCGACCACAGGCTTCTGAAGGAATGCGCAATGCGGTGCAACTCGATCTGGCCGGGAGTTATGCGGAGGCCCGTGCTTTGCTGCAAAAGGAAATTGATAGTGCTGCGACTCCGCTACTTAAGGCAAATGCGCAGCGGGCGATGGCTATGTCGTATGCGTTTGAAGGGAAGTGCGCGAAGACGGTTGAATATGAGCAGATGGTGATTGCTTATTGGGTGACGCGAGAAAAGGAAGAGCCCAATAACGCGTTCTATATGCAAGGGGAAATGGCGAATGAGGCGGCGCGGGTTTGTATTGATTCCGGCGATCTCGATACGGCGGCGAAGTGGTATCAGAAGGGAACGGAGCTGGGGATGCGCGAGCCGGAGATTTCGCCGGATCGAGCGGCGCTTTGGGCGTTTCGGTTGGCGAATGCAAAGGGGAGAGTTGCGGCGCGGCGGGGTAACAAGTTGGAGGCGGAGACTGCAGTGAGGGAGGCGCAGAGTGCGCTTGAGAAGATGACGGAATTGCGGAAGCAGCAGGAGCCTTTTTTGCCTTATCTGACTGGGTATGTAGCACTGTATTTGGGAGATGCGGCTAAGGCGCTGGCGGACTTTGAGAAGGCGAATCAGAATGACGCTTTCATACAGTGTCTGAAGGCTGCGGCCTATGAGAAGTTGGGGCAGACGGAGAAGGCGAAGGAGTGTTACCGCAAGGCTGCTGCGACGCGGGGACACAATCCGCCGGCGGCATATGCGATTCCGCTGGCGAGGAAAAAGCTGGGCTAGATTGTGCGGCCAAGCTTGAAAGCGGGCTTGCGGAATCCTAATTCAGACCATTCGCTCGAAGGTTAGAATGGAAGGCTATGCGATTTCCGGTTGGCGTGTCGATTCCACGGCGTGAGGGACTCGCGAAGGTGAGTGGGCGTGCATCCTACATTGATGACACTGCTCATGAAGAGTTGTTGTATGGGGTTACGGTAAGGTCGACGATTGCGCGGGGGCGGATTCTTTCGATTCACTTCGATGCCGAATTCCCATGGTCTGAGTGCACTATCGTTACTGCTGCCGATCTTCCAGGCCCGAACCTTGTTGCGGCTATTCTGGACGACCAGCCTTGTCTAGCGGAGGTTGAGGTGAATCACGTGGAAGAGCCGATTGTGCTGATTGCACATCAGGACCGATATGAGGCGGAACGGGCGCGTCAAAGTGTGCGGATCGAGTACGAGGAACTGGATGCTGTTTTCGATCCGGTGGCGTCTACCAAAATCATCAAGAGCTGTGTGATTAAAAAAGGCGATACGGCTATTGCTTTCGCTAACGCCGATCATATTGTAGAGGGAGTTTATTCGACTAGTGCGCAGGAGCAGCTCTATCTAGAGACGCAGGGAGTTGTGGCTCATTGTGATGCAGAGAGGGTGACGGTGTGGGGTTCGATGCAGTGCCCGTATTTTGTGCACAAAGCACTGGCTCGACTATTCGAGCGTAAGGTGCGCGTCGTACAAGTGGAGACTGGTGGGGGCTTTGGTGGGAAGGAAGACTATCCCTCGATCCTTGCTACGCATGCCGCGTTGCTGGCCTTGAAGTCTGGCCGCAACGTGAAAATGGTCTATGATCGTGCGGAAGATATTGCGGCGACCACGAAGCGCCATCCTTCGATAACCAGGCACCGGACGGCTGTCGGAGCTGACGGGAAACTGCTGGGGATGGAAATTGAATTTGTAATTGATGGCGGGGCTTATGCGACGCTGTCGCCGGTGGTAGTTTCTCGTGGTGCGATCCACGCTTCTGGTCCTTATTACTGCCCGAACATCCGCGTTGAGGCCAGGGCGATGGCGACCAATCATCCACCGCATGGAGCGTTTCGAGGGTTTGGAGTTCCGCAGTGTTTATTCGCTATGGAGCGCCATATGGATGAGATCTCGCGGGTGACGGGCATTGATCGAGTGGAGCTTCGTCGACAGAATTTCCTGAAGGAGGGAGAGACGACGGCTACGGGGCAAGTGCTGCGCGAAGCGGTGCCGCTTGATTCGCTGCTGGACCGAGCGCTACTCGAATCGAAGTACTACGAGAAAAAGAAGCAGGGCCGGACGGGGCTGGGCATCTCAGCTGTTTTTCACGGGGCTGGATTTACAGGATCGGGAGAGAGGTACTTGAAGTCTGTGGCAAGCCTCGAACGAGTTGAATCGGGAAAGGTGAGGGTGTTGGTGTCGAGCACCGAGATTGGTCAGGGGACGAATACAATTCTTTCGCAAATTGTGGCGGCTGAAATGGGAATTGCAGTTGATGCCATTGAGATTGTCCAGCCCGATACGGATCTGGTTCCGGATAGCGGCCCGACGGTGGCTTCGCGGACGGCGATGATTGTTGGCGGACTACTTGCGGAGGCTGCACGCAAGCTCAAGGAGCCCGGGGTGAGCCGTGCCAGTGCGCACTATGTGCAGCCCGAGGGTGTCGCGTTTGATGAGAGCACTTATACCGGTGACGCCTATGCTACTTATGCCTGGGCGGTGAACATTGCGGAAGTGGACGTGGACCGACTCAGTGGTGAAGTTCGGTTGCTTGACTTTGTTGCGGTGCAGGATGCGGGGCGCATCCTCCATCCTGTTCTCGCCGCCGGGCAGATTGAAGGCGGTGCAGCCCAAGGGATCGGGTTTGCACTCTGCGAGGAAGTTGTCTACGAGGATGGCCGGGTTCGGAACACACGGATGAGTGACTACATCATTCCTGGGGCGGTTGATCTTCCTATGATTCGAGTATTTTTTGAAGAGTCAATTTCAGTGCATGGTCCGTTCGGCGCGAAGGGGCTTGGGGAACTTCCAATGAACGGACCGGCGTCGGCCATTTGCAACGCGATTGCGGATCAGCTTGGGATTCCAGCCAATCATACGCCAATGACGCCGGAGAGGATACTTGCATGCTGCAACTTAAGCTCCGTGTAAATGGTTGTGACTATGCGGTCAGTACCTGGCCCATGGAGCGCTTACTTGATGTGCTGCGTCGTGATCTTCATTTGACGGGGACGAAGGAAGGTTGTGGCGAAGGCGAATGCGGGTCTTGCGCTGTATTAGTAAATGGCAAGTTGACGAACAGTTGTCTTGTGCCGGCGGTGCAGGCGATGCATGCGGAGATCGTGACGATTGAGGGGCTTGAGCATAGCCGTCTGCAGCAAGCTTTTATAGATACAGGTGGGGCGCAATGCGGATTTTGCACACCTGGCATGATCATGGCTTCGCATGCGCTTCTCGGAACGAATCCGAAGCCGACTGAGTTCGAAATTCGAGAGGCACTGAGTGGCAACTTATGCCGGTGCACTGGATACAACAAGATTATTGATGCCGTGCTGAGGGCTGCGGAATGAGGGGGTTTGTTCCAGCTTACGATCTGGTCACGCCTGGTCATTATGAAGAGGCATTGGGCCTTCTTGCTGCTGGTGCGAAGCCGTTTGCCGGTGGCACCGACCTGATGGTGCGGCTTGAAGCTGGTGAACTCGCTGAGCGGTGCTTTGTGAGTTTGCTGCAATTTGAAGAACTGCGAGGTATCGATGTTTTTGCGGATAAGATTCGCATTGGTGCGCTGACCACGTATACCGAGATCCAGGCTGCTGACTGTGTTCGCAAAGAGTTTCCGATGCTTGCGGCTGCAGCACGAGAGACTGGTGGAGTGGCGATACAAAATCGAGGAACGATTGGCGGGAACATTGCGAATGCTTCTCCTGCTGCGGATTGCTGTCCGGTGCTGCTGGCTTATGATGCGACGCTGTTGCTCCGTTCGCTTGCTGGGACGCGACAGATTCGTTACCAAGATTTTCATACCGGCTACAAGCAGACTGTGCTTTTTAGCGGGGAGGTGATCGAAGCTGTTTTGCTTCCGCGAAGGGAGTCCAATTGGAGGGATCATTTTCGAAAAGTGGGAGCGAGACGGGCTCAGGCCATAGCGAAGTTAAATTTCGCTGCTTGCGCGCAGCTGCATGAAGGCAGGATCGTGGCGATTCGAATTGCATTTGGAGGAGTCGCGGCGACGCCTTTGCGATGTCTCCAGACCGAGCAAGAGGTTTTGGAAGGGTCTGCTTTTGCGCTAGCTGAAATCCATCCGATCTCTGATTTTCGTTCGACTGCAGAGTATCGAAATTGTGTTGCGCATAATTTACTCGGTGATTTTCTAAAAGGTCTCAAGTCCTAATGGCAGCCAAAACTCCACCGGGTTCACTTTCAATTCTGCAATCGTTTCGTGCACTTCTGGATCGGAACTTTTATCGGGACGAAGGGGCGAAGCTGGGTCCGATTTTCAAGACGGCTCAGTATCACAAGCCCGCGATCTGCCTGACCGATCTTGCTCTCGGGCATCGGCTGCTTCGCGAACATGCCGATTCGCTGGGTGCTGCGATACAGCCCTTCACCCATGATGTGAGCGGTGGATTTCTGCGCTATATGGACCATGCGACGCACAAGATTTATGGTCCGATGTTTCGCCGCGCCCTTTCGAGGCCGATCGTGACTCAATCGATTCAATGCGCTCATGAGGTGGTGAGGCGAAGGCTGCAGCAAGTTAGCCCTGCGGTCGATCTGGAACAGCAGTTAAGGATTGCGACGCGCGAGGTGTTTACGAGGGTTCTCCTTGGAATCGAGCCAAATTCTCCTGCCTACCAGCGTTTCCAGGAGAGCTTTGTCGATATCGCCAAGCGGCATGTGAGGCAGCGACTCGGACCGAAGGCGGTTGCGGCACTTCAGCAATTGCGAGGAAAGTTTCGGACAGCACCGGAACAGGTCTGTGCATTGTCCGAACTTGCTGTACTTCAGGGTGGTGAAGTTGACGACATCGCTATCGACAATCTTCTGTTCATCCTGCGGAACTCGGCAAATGACATGTCGGGCTTATTGGTGTGGGTGGTAGAGTTTCTCGGACTACATCCAGAGTGGCTGGAGAAAGTGCGTGTTGGCGATGTGCCTGATCTGTCTGCGCGCATCATGAAAGAAACAGTAAGGCTCTCACGGAGCGAGTACCTTTATAGGCTGGTGAATACAGAGTTTGAGTTTGAAGGCTATGTTTTTCCGAAGGGTTGGCTGGTGCGTATCTGTGTGGCGGAGGGACATCGTGATCCGCGTTGGTTCCCTGATCCTGATCGCTTCAATCCGGACCGCTTCAAGAATTATTCGCCACCCGATAACCAGTACTCGCCTTTTGGCATTCGAGAGCATGCCTGTAATGGAGTTGACCTTTCTATGATGCTGGGCAGTGTACTCATCGAAGAACTTGCTGCCTACGAAATACTGCTGAGTAACGTCGGGAAGACCAAACTTCGATTTCGCCACTGGAATCACTGGATGCCAAAAACGAAAGTCATGCTTCGCAAGCGCTTATGAAAAGTGCCGAGTATTGGGATCGACTGGCGCAGAAGTTTATCGACCGAGGGCATCGTGATATCTGGCGTAGATATTCCGATGAGCTGAATGCGGAGCTTGTGGCGAGATATCTGAAGGGAGCGCGGGTGGAGCGCGTTTTAAAAACGGATCTGTTCGACGAGGCTCTTGTTACTGGTGTTGCCGGGGTGCTGTCGGCTTTGGCTATCGAAGTTCACGGCATCGATATCTCGAGCGTCATTGTAGAGACTGCTGCCAGACAGTATCCCGGCGCGTATTTTCAAGCGGCAAGCGTGACGCAGCTTCCATTTCCTGATGGGTACTTTCAAGCCGTTGTATCGCTTTCCACGCTGGACCAACTAGAGAGTTTTGACGAGATCAGGCAGGGTCTGAGCGAAATTCGTCGCGTTCTTGCTCCCGGTGGTCGTTTGCTGGTTAGCTTTGACAATTTATCAAATCCGCTGATTGCAGTTCGCAAAACGCTACCCTTTGTCCGGGCACCTTACTTCATGGGAGAGTCTGTAACGGTTTTGCGGCTTGAAGAGCTACTTCGAGCAACTGGATTTGGTGTTGAAGAGAAATTCACCTATATGCATGCGCCGAGAGCGATTGCCATTCCAGTGTGTCGAATGCTTGAGCACCGACCGTATGGGCCGGTGATCGCGAAGCTGCGCCTGTTCGAGAAGCTGGATCATTTGCCGACTCGAAATTGGACCGCTAACTATTGCGGTGCCCTAGTCCGCAAATGAGTTGTCAGCTGCGGCTGGTTGCAGTGCGGGTGGGGCTGGCTATCGAGGCTGCGACCTCGGCGGCAGAGCCGTCGCGGAGCCAGGTGTCGAGTTGAGCGACTTCTTTGAGTTGCTGGCCACGGCGGCGAGGCACTTCGATAAATCGAGATTGAATTTCTTCGAGAGCAGTCATGTCGCCCCATAGTTTTTCGAATTGAGCGACCGGGAAAATGTCTTCCTGGCCGCGTCCCCAACGCTTTTTCACATCCTTGATGGTGATGTAGCTGGGCACACGGTTTGCAGTGCGGCGGACTGCGTCGTCGACAAGGGTCTGATTGCGAAGGTCGCTGCGTTTAAGGCCGAAAGCGGCGAGCATTGGATCGATAGTGATCCAGTAGGTACTGGCGTTGTAGAAGCGAAGACCGAAATCCACTTCTTCGCCGGGGAGGGCGAGGCCTTCGACGAGACGGATTTTGCCGTCGACGCGGGCGAGGCTGCCGCCGTGATCGCCGAATTGCTTTTGGACGACTTCGACTGTGAAAGCGGCACCGCTTTCGATGTGAGCACCGAGTAGTATTTCGTCGATGGTTGCACCAAGAGTGTCGACATTGTGGAGCAATAGATAGTCGAGCGAAGGATTGGCTTCGAGCAGATCGGCCAGGAGACCGTTACGGAGGAGATTGGGAATCTCATACCAGTGGCCCACGGGGTGGATGCACTGGTGGGCCATGTTAGCGCGATAGTCTGTTGCTTCACCTACCTGTTCCACCCAGCGCATTAAGCCAGCGCGTCCGCTGGCGCGGACTTTCTGCTTCTGTTCATCGAGCTGCTGTTGGGGGAGAACCTCCCAAAGGTAGCGGAGGTCGGCGAGAGTTGGAATCAGTCTGAGGCCGATGCTGCGGCCCACGGAAACATGGATGCTGAGGTCTGAGAAGAGTGGGTCGAGGTGATTGAGGTAGTGCTGGATTGGAGCGCCGGTGAGGTAGCTGGTTGTGACAATGTGTGGGATTTGAGTCCCATAGATATCCTGTGCGCGTTTTGTTTTGGCCAGGTGGACTTCGAGGAAATTGTAGTAACGGTTGTGGAAGCGGTGGAAGGGGATGAGAGCCTTGACGGTGCCAGCACCTTTGGTCCAGCGGCTTCCGACGCCACCAGCGAGGGTGACGACGGCGAGCTTGCCGGCGAGGAGTGCCTGATGGCCGGTGAGGGTGTTGGGTGGAGTGGCCTTCAGGAGGTCTGCCGGCCTGACGTTTTCGATGTTGAGATTGGAAGGCAGTATGTTTTTGGAGAGACCGATACGGTTGGACAAGTAGTCGGCGCGCAGTCGATCATGAGCTTGAGGATCGAAGCCGAGAGAGTTCAGGAGGCTATCGATTTCGTTGTGGTTTGTGGTGTCGCTCTGCTCTTGCGGAAAGAGTCTTTCAAAGAGGGGCGCGGTGAGATCGGAATAGCTGGCGGCGACACGGGCGAGTTCTGCACGGCGCTCGCTGCTCAGGTCTGAAACGGGGATACGCAACAAGGACGGCACGGTGAACAAGTGATATTTGCGACTGAGCAGGGACTGGTTTTCGCGATGGAGTTGAGCCGTGGTGCCTTGCGAATTGATAGCGAAGTCGTAGACGACTGGTTCAATAGCGAAGGGGATGGAAGACTCAAAGCGTTTTTTGACCGTTCGCAAGATGCCAACCATAGCCTCGGCTGCCTGGTCGCGAAT
>JANXLY010000176.1 GCA_025354885.1 Acidobacteriota bacterium
GGCGTTATCCCAAGTGCAACGAGCTTTTCCGTAAGCGCCGTTGCCGCCTCTTCAGGCTTATCGAAGCGCGGAGCATCCAGATCCACGAATTGCGATGGAACCACTAATGCTTCGGCCCGCTCGCGCTCTACTTCATAAAGAAAATCGGCAGCGCAAATTGTCACCAGCCCGGCCCTGATCATGTTGTTCGCAAGTTCCAGCATCACACTGCCATCCGTCTGTGCTGCAATCACATTCGTAAGGTAACCGCGCTTGAAAAGCTCACTCTCGATGTTGTAGGCGAGACTGGCGTCACCGTTCAACCACACCAGGGCCGCCCCGTGGCCAATGCGCTTCTGGCGATCTGTCGCCGAAATGCGGTTCGACCCCGAAGCCTCGGTCGCCGACATTGCCGGTTCGTCAACCCTGGGATCGCGCCCAGTGATCATGCCGGCAGCGACTGTGGCGTTCGAGATCGGGTCCACCATCACGAAGCTGCCGGTAATACGATTCCTTCGGTACTGGTCGACAAACAATGGCGAATGGGTGTCGATGACCACGCTTCCGATTTCGTTGAGATTCAACTCTGAAGCGGGTTGCCGTTCGAGAGTGTTCACATTCACGCGGAAGCGGATGAACCGAACCTGCGCCTTCACCGATTGAGTAGTGTGCTTGATGATGTACTGCTTGCGGAGTTCAAGCGGCTGATTTCCCATCCATACAAGACGAGCATCGATGCAGCGCGTGACATGCGGTGGGTGGGAAGGAGGCACCAGCATATTGCCACGGCTCACATCCACTTCATCTTCAAGGCAAACCGTAACCGACATCGGTGGAAAGGCCCGCGCGACTTCCCCATCGTAGGTCACAATGGACTTCACGCGCGTTGTACGGCCCGAGGGCAGCACCATAATCGGGTCGCCCGGCTTGAGGACTCCCGAAGCTACCTGGCCGGCATAACCGCGGAATTCCTGATTTGGCCGTTGCACCAACTGCACAGGGAAGCGCATCTCGGAGAGGTTACGGTCACTGGCGATGTGCACGGTTTCAAGATGGTGCAGAAGACTCGCGCCATCAAACCAGGGCATGTTTTCACTCTTGGTGACGATGTTGTCCCCGAGCAGCGCACTGACCGGGATGAAGTACAAGTCGGGCAGTTGGAGTTGTGCGGCAAAGTTGCTGAATTCCGTGCAAATCTTATCGAATACTTCCTCGCTGTAGTCGACAAGATCCATCTTGTTCACAGCGACTACAACGTGGTGGATTCCAAGTAGCGATGCGATGAATGCGTGACGGCGCGACTGCGGGAGTACGCCGCTGCGTGCGTCAATCAGCACGATGGCAAGGTTTGCAGTGGAGGCGCCAGTTGCCATGTTGCGCGTGTACTGTTCGTGGCCCGGCGTATCAGCAATGATGAATTTTCGCTTGGGTGTGGCGAAATAACGATACGCAACATCGATCGTGATGCCCTGTTCGCGCTCTGCGCGCAATCCATCCGTGAGCAGCGCGAAATCCATTGCGCCTGCCGTTTCGTTTACCGTGGCCTTGGTGATGGCACTGAGCTGGTCCTCGTACACTCCCTTTGAGTCGTAAAGGAGGCGGCCGATGAGCGTGGATTTTCCGTCGTCGACACTGCCACAGGTGATAAAACGTAGCAGGTCTTTTTCTTCTTCACGACGGAGAAAGAGGTCGATCCCGGTTAAGGATTCGGTGGGTTGCGTCATGTTAGAAGTACCCTTCCCGTTTCTTCATCTCCATCGACCCTTCCTGGTCGAAGTCAATGACCCGATTCTCGCGCTCGGAACGGCGGAACAACATCATCTCTTCGATAATCTTAGGCAGCGTGTCGGCATCCGAGCGGATTGCTCCTGTGCAAGGGCTGCATCCCAGAGAGCGCATCCTGCACATGATCAGTTCCTTCTTTTCTCCTGGCAAAAGTGGAATGTCCTTCTCCACGGGGATCAGCGAGGATCTTCGCACCACCATCTCTCGCTCCTTGGCAAAATAGAGCGGCACGATCGGAATGTCCTCGAGGTGAATATACTGCCAGATGTCCAGTTCGGTCCAGTTGGAGAGAGGGAAAACACGGATGCTCTCACCGGGGTTCAAGCGTGAGTTATACAGATTCCAAATTTCGGGACGCTGGTTCTTTGGGTCCCATTGGCCATGCGAGTCTCTGAAGGAATACACTCGCTCTTTCGCGCGCGATTTCTCTTCATCGCGACGCGCTCCACCAATCGCCGCATCGTATTCGCCTTCTGCCAGCGCATCGAGCAGTGCTCGTGTCTTCAGGAAGCCGCAGCATTTCTGCGTGCCAAGATCCCACGGATTCACACCCGCCGCGATCGCTGCCTTGTTCGTATGTACGATCAGCCTGGCTCCAATATCGGCGCAGAAGCGATCTCGAAACTCAATCATTTCGCGAAACTTGTAGGTCGTGTCTATATGCAATAACGAGAAAGGGATGCGGCCCGGTGAAAACGCTTTCTGCGCCAGCCGAACCATCACCGAGGAATCTTTGCCGATGGAATACAGCATCACCGGTCGCTGAAACTCCGCAACCACTTCGCGCAAAATGTGAATGCTCTCAGCTTCGAGCATTCGCAAGTGAGTCAGTTTCATGCCTTCCGTCATTTTGTTCCGTTCCGGGGCTGTCGCTTCGCGGCAGACATCTCCCTCATCTCTTCAAGAAAACGATATTCCAAGCTAAGGTTGCCATCCTTGCCGCTGCCAAGCAGGATTCCAGGTTTATTATCTCCGTGGTAATCTGACCCGCCGGTGGGTATCAGGCCGAAGCGAGCGGCGATCGCCGCAAACTCGTCGCAATCCGCTGGATCATGCTCGCTGTGGAAGACCTCGATTCCCTCAAGGCCGTCCTCGAGCAGATTCTCGACCAAGCGCTCCAGTTCAGCACCCCGCTGAGGGAGCCTGACAGGATGAGCCAATGAGGCAAGGCCTCCGCCAGCTTTGATGCGCTGGATTCCTTCTTTGAGTGTGGGCTCGTCGCGGTCCACGGCAGCCTGTGCATCGTCAGCGAGATAAACGTCAAATGCCTGCTGGATATTTGTTACATAGCCTTTGTCCAGCAGCACACGAGCGAAATGGGGGCGGCCCACCTGATTGCGGCCGTAGACTTCTGCGTCCTCAAGCGTGATTGCAACACCAAGTTGCTGCAGCTTCGCTACAAGATCCAAATTGCGCTTGCGTCGGCTAGCCTGCTGAGTTTCAAGGTAGAGACGGAATTCCTCAGACGGCGGCGAATCGAGCCAGTACCCCAGCACGTGTACAGATTTTTCCCGCTTCCCGCCTTCGCGCTGCTCATTGGGGCGAGTACTGAGTTCAACGGCGCAAACCAGTTCGAGGCCGCAATCTGCAGCCACGGGAGCTGCGACATCATGACCGGCCATCGTATCGTGATCTGAGATCGCAAGTGCCTTGAGCCCGGCAGCAATAGCTTGCCGCACTAGTTCAGCTGGCGGCGTCGATCCGTCCGAGCGATCCGTGTGTGTGTGGAGATCAATCAATGCCATTCGCTCTATCGGACCGGCGCCGTGTACATATCAGGCACGTTGAAGCTTCGGTACGACGAGACCCCGTGTACTTCCATCGCGAAAACGGTCTTGCCATCCTTGTCCGTCTCCACGGCTCTCGCGTGGCCGCCCGTAGGAGGATCGATCCAGCCCACCAAAGAATTGTACCCGCCATTTTTCAATAGCTGAACCGATCCGCAGCAGATCGAATAGCCGCCGAGGCTGGCGTTGTAAGCAAGCGTAGCAACTTTCTTCTCTTCATCGAGTTTCCAGACTTGCGCGCGGCTTTCCAGTTTCTTGTCCTTGGCATGGGCAATGTGGGAGTTATCCATAAGAGCCAGCATGTTCGAACCAGCCGGTTCGAATCCTATGTCGTGGGCATAGGAGAACCACGGGTTTGGATCGGTAGATTCCGCTTTGAAGTCACCGCCGTTACCAAGGCGCCAAAGAATCTTGCCGCTACCCTTTCCGTTCTTCCAATCCACTTTCACAATCCATTCCTGTTCGGGGATCGAGACGAGGAAGTCTCCGGTCGAAGCGATGTAGTTCAGAGAATTGCTGTGAGTCCATCCATGCGCTTCGGGGGCCAACAAAACCGGTGGACATCCGCCTTGTCCGGTCTTGCACTTTGCATCCTTGTAGGACTTGCGCTTGATGTCCAGATGATCGAAACTGTTCCAGACGTTTGACACTTGGAAGTCTTCATCGAGATCCACCACAATGTCCCCAAGTACATCCACCGCATCCTTCGCGCCCTGTGTTCCCGCCGGCATCATCCGTTCCAGTCCCGCGATCACGAGCGTATGTCCATTCGGCAATCGCAACGCTTCGTGGTGAAAGCCGGAAACACATTCCTTACCGCCAATTTTGCAATCAGAATGGATGCCGCGCGACTCCAGTTGCTCGGCAACCCGGCTCGCATTCGTTTCGCGAACAATGCTGCCGGTCAAGTCCAGTTCCTGCAGCAACTGCTCTTCTTTCGTTTTGTTGACTGAATTTACTCCTTCAGACACAGCCAAAAAATGGCCGCCAGGCAGAACCCTGAATATCTCCGCAGACGGCTCCGAATACCAGACGGTCCGGCCTTGAAGATCGACGGCGAACGGCCTCGCACTGCCACTCAGCGAAAAGGTGCTGTAGATCTGAATTGCTTCGGAAGCTGAGGATCCGCTGGTTCGGGGCGTAACAACCGATACGGGCGCAATGCCGCGTGGAAGCAGACCAGTATGGAAGGGCAGCCAGGCACCTGGCTTCACTTTGCTGCCATTGATCCATTCCGCACGCATCCGGTAACCTGTGTCGGCTCGCATCCCGGCGACCCACACATTGCTGCTGATCTTGCCCTTGCAAGGCTGGGTTGAAGTTCGAGTATGGGATTCTTCTCCTTCCGCGTGGAAGTCAACGCGGAAACTGCTGCCTTGCGGGCAGGGTGGCGCACTGAACAGCGCAATCAGCGGATGCGCGGAAGGAGTAACAACCGGCACCTTGCCTTTGATCCGCGACACAAGCTGGAAAGCCATCTCATCCTCAGCCGTTTCCTTGCTCTCGTTGTTGCGGACAGTTACTCGTACCTTTGCATTATGTTCCATCAATTCGGGTGCCCAGGTGAAATCCCGGTCCTGGCTGAAGTCACGGATAATGCGTGAGGCACCGCTGTTGACGCTCACTGAGTAGCGGAAGACCAGCATCCCCTTCGACACGTTTTCAGGGCGTGACGTCAAGTTGATGGAGACCCCGACTGCCTGCGGTGAAGGCAGGCTGGAATGCAGGTGAACGGCCAGGGGAGCCGCAGCTCCGAGACTACAAAACACAAGAGACGAAAGCAAAGACAGACGCATGAAAACATTGTATTCCAGAACTGCGTTTCGGTGCTCCAG
Organism: Acidobacteriota bacterium; assembly: GCA_025354885.1. Lineage (GTDB taxonomy): Bacteria > Acidobacteriota > Terriglobia > Bryobacterales > Bryobacteraceae > Bryobacter. Next base: position 5,387 of record JANXLY010000176.1, read on the forward strand.
TTAGCGAAGCGGGGCGGAGTACATGTCGTCTACCCGAAAACTTCGGTACACGCTGAAACCTTCGAGGCCAAGCGCAAAAATGGTCTTCCCATCCTTGTCGGTTTCTGTCGCCCGGCCACGGGCTGAAGCTCCGCCGATTGCACCAGCCAGCGAGGCGTACCCGCCGCTTTTCAAGTTCTGCATCGATCCACAACAGGCGGCATGACCTCCAAGGTCTGCATTGTAAGTAAGGGTGGCCGTGAGATTCTCTTCGTCGAGTTTCCAGATTTGTGCGCGGCTTTCCGCCTTCTTGTCTTTTTCATTCCTGGCGTGCGAGTCGTCCATGAGGACCAGCATATTGGACCCGACAGGCTCGAAGCCCACGTCGTGAGCGTAACTGAACCACGGGCTTGGATCTTTCGATTCCACCTTGAAGTCGCCTCCATTGCCCAGGCGCCAAAGAACCTTTCCGCTACCTTTCCCATTCTTCCAATCGACTTTCACAATCCATTCCTGTTCCGGTATGGAGGCCAGAAAGTCTCCTGTTGATGGGATGTAGTTTAGCGAATTGGTGTGCAGCCAGCCATTCCCTTCGGGCGCAAGTAATACCGGAGGGCAACCGCCGCCGCCCGTTCTGCATTTGGCATCCTTGTAAGACTTGCGCTTGATGTCCATGTGATCGAAACTGTTCCATACACCGGCTACCTGGAAATCTTCGTCGAGGTCTACGACAATGTCAGCGACGATATCCACCGCTTCTTTCGCGCCTTGCGTTCCTGCCGGCATCATCCGTTCCAGTCCGGCAACAGCGAGGGTATGGCCATTCGG
>JANXLY010000192.1 GCA_025354885.1 Acidobacteriota bacterium
TCCGCAGCCGACCCAACACATTTCCGCCGCCCGCCTTGCCGCCAACCGTGCCAACGCCCAGAAGTCAACAGGCCCACGCACCCCGGCAGGCAAACTCCGCGCTGCTTCAAATTCCCTGAAGCATGGCCTCTATTCACTCTCCAACTTCGATGGCTTCGTCCACGATCACGACGTCGCCTTGTCAGTCGTCACCAACTTGCTCGATCAATTCGAGCCAGTCACTCCAGCCGAAGTCATTCTCGTCCACCAGCTCATCCACCAGCAACTCCGCTTCCTGCAAATGGAATTCCTCTTTAACCAGGCCATGAGCATCCGCGTCGATGACATCCTCAAAACCCCGGTCGCCTTCCTCCCGCACATCATGCGCGAACTGGACCGTCTCCCCGCCCGCATCCAGCGCACGATCAAAGCAATCCGTGCCGAACAAAAGATCCGTTTCGATCTCCTGCACGAAAACGAAAATCTGGAAATCGAAGCCATTCCCGATCAACCTCCGCTCCCACCAAGGCCGGAACAGGAATACGTACCAGGCGCCCAAACCTCAAATGGCGTCGTCGCCCTCGACAGACTTCCACAAAATGCAAAAACGAACCCACCGGCCACCAAACCTCGCACTGCCGAAGACGCCGATTCCTACTTCCGCAACTTCGCTGAACGCATGTTGAACAAATACGGCGACGGTTCCGCAGAACTCGCCGCCCAGCGTCTCGCCAAAGAAGCGGAAAAACTCAAAAACGAACCCACCAAACTCTAGTCCGCACCCCGCCCGGGTCAGTGGCCAAACTCAGTGGATAAACCACGCCGCGCAAGCTCTTTGACATCTCAGAATATGCCCCATTTACACCTCAAAGCCCAAAAACCCAAAGCACCCTCACCATCGGTGTCTTTGGGTTAGGCCGAATGGCTCAAACTCGGTAGGGACCAAGGCGACACCACCATCAAACTATCCGCAAGCTTCGCAAAAAAACGAGCGGCCCGCATCTGCCAAGCCGCTCATTCTCATCTAACTGGATTGTCGTCTAGACCAGCTTCGTCTTCCGTACCGGCAACTCCCGGATGCGCTTGCCCGTCGCCGCAAAGATCGCATTGGTGATGGCCGGAACGATCACCGGCACACCGGGCTCGCCCACGCCAGCCGAAGCTTCCTTACTAGGCACAATATGAACATGCACATTCCTCGGCGATTCCGTCAAACGAGCCACAGGGTAGTCGTTGAAGTTCGATTGCTGCACGCGGCCATTCATCGCTGAAATCTCGCCCAGCATTGCGACACTCGTACCAAAAACCGCTGCACCCTCAAACTGCGCCATCACACGATCCGGATTCACCACCATGCCGCAGTCGGCAACCGTCCAGACATTCGGAATCGTCAATTTACCCTTGTCGTCGATCTCAACTTCCACCACGCTGGCAACATAGCTCAAGAAGCTGCGATGTGCAGCAATTCCGAACCCGTGGTTCTTGCTCGACTTCTTCTTGCCAAAGCCGCTCTGCTCGGCCGCCAATTGCAGCACATGCCGCAAGCGCGCCGTATTGATCGGAAACTTCTCGATCGGCATCCCGTTATTCCAGGGCTTCACGCCGTCCTTGCTCAAATCCACCATGCGATCCGAACCCAGCGTCTTCAACACATAGGTCACATAATCCGTGTTGTTCGCCACTGCCAGTTCATCGAGAAAACTATGGATTCCGAACGCGTGGTAGACATGCGCCACCGCACGCATCCAGCCTAAACGCAAATGATTCGGAGCAGGGCAATTCTCGCCACGAATATTTGGCACGTCGTACGGCAGTTCGTTCAAACCCATGCCCACTTCAAACTCAGCACCATACTGCGCACCGGGCGCAAAGGTCGAAGCAATCGGCGGAAATGCCGAACGGAACAACCACGAGTTCAACTTGCCATCAGCATCCATTCCAGCCTTCATGTGCATGCCAGACACCGTGTGATAGTAGTCAAACTTGATGTCGTCCTCACGCGTCCAGACAACCTTGACAGGCTTTCCGGTCGCCTTCGACAACAACGCCGCTTCCACCACATAATCAGGCTTCGACTTGCGTCCAAACCCGCCACCCAGCAGCGTCACATGGCAGATCACCTTCGTCTTGTCGATACCCATCGCAGCCGCCACGGCATCCTGCACCGCCTGCGGATTCTGCGTCGGACACCACGTCTCTACCGTGCCATTTTTCCATTCCGCAACAGCCACCGGTGGCTCCATCGGAGCATGTCCCAGCAGCGGCGTATAGTAATTCGCCTCATGTGTCTTGGCAGATTTGGCAAAAGCCGCATCCACATTGCCGCGATTCCGAACCACCTTCCCAGGCTTGTTCACGGAATCAAGCAGGAACTGTCGCTCATCCTTCGTGTTGTAGTTCTGGTGCGGGCTCTGCTCCCATTCGATCTTCAACTTCTTGCGCCCCTGCATCACCGCCCAGGTACTGTTACCAAGCACGGCCACACCGCCCAGTTGCTGGAACATGTGGGGCTGTTTGAACATCGGCAGTTCCACCGTTTGTGTCACGCCTTTCACCTGTAGCGCCGCAGTGTTATCAAAACTCTTTACCTTGCCGCCATACACTGGTGGCCGTTCCACCATTGCATAAAGCATGCCGGGCATCGTAGCATCCATGCCAAAGATCGCCTTGCCCATCACGATGTCGTGCTCATCGAGCATCGGCACCTTTTTGCCGATCAGCTTGTACTGGTCGGGCGTTTTATAGCGCAGCTCGTGCTCTTTCGGCACTTCCATCTTCATCGCAATCGGCAACAACTCAACATAGGTCAACGTCTGCTTTGTCTTGCCGTTCACAACTTTGTTCTGCGATGCCGCAACATCGCCGGGCTGACAACCCCACTTCTGCGCAGCAGCGCGCTCAAACATCGTTCTCGCTGTCGCGCCCGCTTTGAACATCGCCGCACCAAAGTCGCGCACCGAACACGAGCCATCCGTATTCTGCGAGCCATACTTTTCATCGCCAAGCGCCTGCTCAACACGGACCTTCTTCCAGTCCGCCTCCAACTCATCCGCCAGCATCATCGGCAGCGTCGTTCGACTGCTCGTTCCCATTTCGCTGCGGTGCGCAAAGATCACAACAGTGCCGTTTGGCTCAAAGCCAAGGTACACGCTCGGCTGCCACGAAGTCGGCGCTGCCGTTGCTTCACTGGGCCGGACACTCACTCCCAGAATCAAAGCGCTTGCCGACAACACCGTCCCGACAAATCCACGCCGGTCCAGCATCTGCACGCTCTGGTCATACTGCGAATAGGCTTCCTGCGCCAGTCGCGTAGTCTCGGAAACTCTTTCCTCAGCCTGAAAGCTCTCGCCAAAAGAATAATTGGACATTAGGCTTTTACCCCCGCTGCCGACTTCACTGCGGCGCGAATTCTCGTATAGGTTCCACAACGGCAGATGTTGCCGTCCATCGCCCTGTCAATCTGCTCATCAGTCGGCTTCGGCGTCTTCTTCAGCAACGCCGCTGCCTGCATGATCTGGCCAGCCTGACAGTAGCCGCACTGTGCCACCGCATGCTTTTCCCAGGCAACCTGGCAGGCATGAGTCCCATTCGGGCTCAAGCCCTCAATCGTCGTGATCTCTTTCCCGGACAGATTCTTGACCGGAGTTACGCAGCTTCGAATCGCTTCGCCGTTCTGATGTACGGTGCAGGCACCGCACAATCCCATACCGCATCCAAACTTGGATCCGGTCAGGCTTAGCTCATCTCGTAGGTACCAGAGCAGCGGCATTTCGCCGTCGCCATCAAACTTGCGGGTTTGGCCGTTGACTTTCATTTCAATCATAGGGTTGCCATTGATCTTACACTGGAGTTTGGAATGAAACAACGGATACGATCGACTACAATTCTCAGCGTCCGCCGGGACGGCAAGGTCGTCATAGCTGGCGACGGCCAGGTGACACAAGGTTCCGAGGTTCTGAAAAGCGGTGCCCGCAAGCTCCGAAGGCTCTACAACGGCAAGATTCTCGCTGGTTTCGCCGGCTCCACCGCCGACGCCTTCAGCCTCTTTGCGCGCTTTGAGTCCAAACTCGAACAGCACAATGGCCAGCTTCCCCGCTCCGCCGTAGAACTCGCCAAAGAGTGGCGCACTGACAAAATGCTCCGCCACCTCGAAGCAATGCTCGTCGTTGCCGACCTCGAAAACACCTTCCTTCTCTCCGGCAATGGGGACGTCATCGAACCCGATGATTCCGTCGCCGCCATCGGTTCCGGTGGACCCTTCGCAACCGCCGCCGCCCGCGCCCTCCTCGAAAATACGAAGTTCAGCGCCCGCGAAATCGTCGAGCGTTCCATGAAAATCGCCGCCGACATCTGCATCTATACCAATCACGAAGTCACGATCGAAGAGCTCAACTAATGGTGATCTACCTGCCCAATCACAAAAACGAAGAAGCTCCGCTCCTCGATGAACTCACTCCCCGCGAAATTGTCGCAGAACTGGACAAGTACGTCATCGGTCAGGGCGATGCAAAAAAGGCTGTCGCCATCGCGCTCCGGAATCGCATCCGCCGCCAGCGTCTCGACCCCGAGATGGCCGAAGAGGTCATGCCGAAAAACATCCTCATGATCGGCTCTACCGGCGTCGGCAAGACCGAAATCGCCCGCCGTCTCGCCAAGCTCGCCAACTCTCCCTTCCTCAAAGTCGAAGCCAGCAAGTTCACCGAAGTCGGCTACGTCGGTCGCGATGTCGAAAGCATGATCCGCGACCTCGTCGAAATCTCCATCGATCTCATCCGGGAAGAACGCCTCGACGAAGTCGCTGAGCGCGCCGAGCAAAACGCTGAAGATCGCCTCCTAGATCTCCTCATGCCCCCGCCTCCAGAAGGTTCCGAGCCGGTCGACAAGACACGCGATAAGCTCCGCGACAAGCTCCGCGCCGGCAAGCTCGACGACAAAACCGTGGAGCTCGATGTCAAAGAAAAGGCTCCTCACGTCCAGGTTGCCGCCGCTCCGGGAATGGAAGAAATGGGTGCCAACATCCAGGAAATTCTCCCTGGCCTTTTTGGCCCGCGGATGAAGAAGCGAAAAATGAAAGTCCCCGACGCTCTCGACTACCTCACCGAAGAAGAGGAAGAGCGCCTCATCGACATGGACCAGATCACCAAAGAAGCCCTCGACCGCGTCGAGCGCAACGGCATTATCTTCCTCGATGAGATCGACAAAATCGCTGGCCGCGAAGGCGGCACCGGCCCCGACGTTTCTCGAGAGGGCGTCCAGCGCGACATTCTCCCCATCGTCGAAGGCACCACCGTCAATACCCGCTACGGCTTCGTCCGCACCGACCACATCCTCTTTATCGCCGCCGGCGCATTCCACGTCTCCAAACCCTCAGACCTGATCCCTGAGCTTCAGGGCCGCTTCCCCATCCGCGTAGAGCTCCAGAGCCTCACCCACGCCGACCTGGTTCGTATTCTCAAAGAGCCAAAGAACGCCCTAACCAAGCAATACATCGCCCTGCTCGACACAGAAGGGATCAAGCTCAAATTCTCCGAAGACGCCATCGACGAGATGGCTAAACTGGCCGCTGAAGTCAACCAGTCCACCGAGAATATCGGGGCCCGCAGGCTTCACACAATC
>JANXLY010000203.1 GCA_025354885.1 Acidobacteriota bacterium
CGATTCGTGAGCAAACGTCCGCGCGGACGTTGCGCTTCACGGCGCTATCGTCATCACCCGCTTAAAGCAACAAAGCTGCGCGCGACGCGACCGACCGCTACGTCACGCTAGTAGAAGGGGAAGGCGAGCAAGTAAAGCCCGCTTAGTGTTTACAGCCCCTTGAGCCAGATTTTGGCGACACCGAGAACTGCCGTTCCCGTGCGTCCATCATAGTTGACTGTCGACATCGTAGAAATCAGGGCATTTGAGGGGCTCACCCAATCCGACGCGCGTCCGTCGCCACGAGCCATCCCCACGACCATTCCCTGCCCGTAATAGGAAGCGCAAGAACCGCCGCCCGTTTTGACTGTTAACGGCTGGCCCGGAGTTACCTCAGTGGTCGTTACATTTCGAAAGTGAATCACAGCAGTGATATCGCCTTCGCTTAGGTTCGAGAAGCACAATTCGATGTGCTCTCCCGAGCCCACAGAGAGAGGTCCGAACAACATACCAGGAGTCAAATTATCCTGAGCTTGTACCGTTGGTTGAAACCGAAACCATGCGAACAGAGCAACGGCTAAAACTGCAAAAGAGAAAGAGAGGGTCTTTAGTTTGTTCATATCGCGATGATATTAACAGAGTCAACAAGGATTGCGCCAAGAAATTTAACAAAAAGTACTAGTGCCACATCCAGGTTTAGTGGGGAAAGTCGCCCCGCTTCCGCACATCAGCGCAAGGAACACGAGCGGACCATCATGGTGAGTGGAGAAATTTTGTCAAGCGAAGCGGAGAATCTCATCGTGTAAGCAGACAGTGCAGCCGCCGTGAATCAGGTCGGCGGCCGGCAAAGGAAGAAATGACCGGACGAAGAGCGGGTTGGCGAGCAATTCACGACGGGATCATGGTATTCTGTGGATTCCGGCAGTTTGCGGGGACGTAGCTCAGTTGGTTAGAGCGCCGGCCTGTCACGTCGGAGGTCGCGGGTTCGAACCCCGTCGTCCCCGCCATTTCCTTCCTTTCGTTCTTTAGCCCCTATCTCAAAAGAGCCCATTCTCATGATTCCCACCCAAGCACCCAAACTCCAGATTTCTGAAAGTGCCGACTACAAGGAACGCTATTCGAATTCCGTGCAGGTACGCGTGAATCTCTGGGACTTCTTTTTGATGTTTGGCACCATTTCGCAGACCGTTCCCGATACGGTGAACATCACGAACTTTCAAGGCGTGTATCTGAGCCCGCAACAGGCGAAAGCGCTGGCAAATTTGCTGAATCAGAATATCGCCCAATATGAGGGCACTTTTGGCGAGATCCGTCTTGAGCCGGCCGGTGGCGCCGGACCGATCCAGTAGGTTCTCCATTGGCTCGCCGCCGCGCGGTTTCGATCCTCATCCTCTTCGGGCTTTTTGCCTCTGTCCTGTTTAGCACGCACTTCAAATTGCTGAGCCTGCCCTTCTTTTGGGATGAGGCTGGGCAATTCATTCCTCAAGCACATGATCTGTTTTCTCGTGGGGAGCTGATTCCCACTTCGACGATGCCGAATTCGCATCCACCGGGTTTGGCGTTGCTGCTGGCTGGAGTCTGGACAGTGTTTGGGTATTCGATCCCTTTGACGCGGGGCTTGATGTTGCTGATGGCGGCGGGCTTTTTGACAGCGTCGTTTCTGTTGGCGGTGGAATTGTTGCGGGGGGCAAAAGGTGCTCCGGCCTTTTTGGCGGCGGCGATGCTGCTTGCCAATCCGCTTGTTTTTACGCAATCGATGATGGCGCAATTGGATCTGCCGTCGGCGTTGTTTTCAACCGTTTTGCTGCTGGCCTATGTGACGCGTATGGAAAAGCTGGCTGTGGTTGCGGCGGTGTTGAGTGTGTTGTTCAAAGAGACTTCGATTGGGATTCCGCTGGCCCTGGCATTTTTCGCTTGGCGGGAGGGCAGGTGGCAATTTGCTCTGCAACTGGCGATTGCGCCGATGGTTGTTGTAGGGAACTGGGTTGTGTTTGTTGCGATACAGACGGGGCAGCTGTTTGGGGATGGCGTGTATCGGCAGTACAACCTGTTTTATCCATTGCATCCGGTGCGGCTAGGCTATGCGTTGTTCCGGCGGGTGAGTTATCTCGTGGTCGAGAATTTTCATGTCATCCCTGCCGGGATTTTGGTTTGGCAGTGGCGCCGGATTGGATTTGACCCCTTGTGGCGTGCGCCCGCAACTGCGGTAACGGTGCATCTTGTGCTGGTTTCTGTAACCGGGGGGGCCGTGCTGGAAAGATATTTGCTGCCGGTGCTGCCGGTGCTTTACGCAGGGTTTGCGGCAGGGTTTTCGACGCTGAAGACGGGGTGGCGGAATTTGGCCTTGGGGCTGAGTTGCGCGGGTCTGGCGGCAATGCTGTTTGTGAATCCCCCCTGGCCATTTGCCCTGGAGAATAATCTTGCCATGGTGGATCTAGTGGAGATAGAACGGAATGCGGCGGGCTTTATTGAATCGGAACTGAGCAGCATGAGAGTGACGACAGCCTGGCCATTATCGGACGCACTGCGGAGGCCTTATCTCGGGTTTGTGGACAAGCCGATCCGGAATGTGCGAACAGTAGAAGAGTTCTCGCTGGAGAGATTGAAGGGCTTGAACTGGGAGCGAGGGGATGTGCTGATCCTGTATTCGCGAGCTTGGGATCCGCAGGGAAGTTTGTCTCGCTGGCCGTGGGTTCGGGATTTGATGCGACGCTTTTTCATGAAGCCGGATGAAGCGGTTCTGGCAGACATGGCGGCAGTGCCCGAATTGAAGCCGCTAGTGGGATTTGAACAACGAGGGCTTTGGGTCGAAATCCTGATGGTGCCGTAACATTGGGACGATTAGAAGAACAAAGCCCCCATGCTCGCGCATGGGGGTCTTTGTTTGGGTGCGGACCCTATATATTTGGGGAAATATATAGGGGGGGTTGGGAGCTTTTGGAATTCGCTTTCGTTCCCTCTCTCAACCTTAATCAGTCTAGCACAGGAAATTCAAAATTTGCAACAAAGGCAGATCTTTTTTCAGGGAAGGACCAATTTGTACCTAATCCCTTACCTGTGAAGGTGTTAGCGAGAGCGTAACCGGCCATGGCATGTGTGGTGGCAGTGAGCGGTTGGTAGTAGGTGGATTCGTGGCGGCAGATCTGATCGCTCTGAACGATAGGGCGAGTTTCAATCGAAGCGAGTTCGCCGGCGGTCAACTTGGCGCGGATGGAGTGAAGATTGTTGTCGGCGAAAGTAAGGCTGATGGGGCGCACTTCGACATTGACCACATCGGAAAAGAGATCGCCACCCATTTTCTTGGCGAACTTGACGAGAGCGGCACGCTGGAGCGAGCTAGCCTTTTCGTCGACAATGAGGACGCTGCGGGTGGGATTGACGGGGTTGGCGATGTCGCCAAGCGTGGTAGTGGCGCGGATGACACCGACTACGCCGAGGCCCTTAAGAGAAACGCCATCGAGAGAACCTTCGTCGATTTTCCAGCCCATGACGGCGAGGTCGCCGACGAGGTTGATTTCAGAATTGGCATAGCAGGCGCCGGTATAGACATCGGCGTTGCGCGCTTCGATGTAAGAGCCAGAGATTTTCGCTTTCGGCAACGCGGCGGCCGAGGCGATGGAAAGGGTAAGAGCGAAGCCAAGAAGCTTTTTCATCGAAGAAATCCTCAACTATAGTTTATAACGGCTCGTAGCACTTGCGGGTCTCATTGCAATCGTACTCATCGACGGCCTTGAAATCGGGACCCACACATTTTTGAGTGTTGTGGCACCAGAAGAGGCGATCATTCGAATGCGGAACGGTGGGGTCCCATTCCGCTTCGATGAACATGCCTTTCCATTTTAGGCGGGCGCAGCGGTCGTCGTCGCGATCGAGACGAACGATACCTGGCAGCTCCATAGCGGATCCCTCCTAGGCCTTGATGCCAGCAGCCTCGAGCAAAGCGCGCTTGACAGCGACGCGTGCGAGCTGGATTTTATAGGCATTCTGGCTTAGGGGCTTGGCACCCTGAACGGCAGCTGTGCCGGCAGCCATTGCAGTTTCTGCGGTGATTATTTTTCCGATCAGAGCCTTGGCGGCGGCGACGGCGTGGAAGGGAGTGGGCCCGACGTGACCGAGGACGATGTTGGCAGCAGAAACAGTGTTGCCCTTCATCGTGAGCGATACGGTGGCGGTGGCAAGAGGCCAATCGAGAGCGTCTTTTTGGCGGACCTCGTAGGTGGCGTTCTTGCCGGCGGCGGGGATTGTGATCTCAGTGAGAATTTCGTTGGGAAGCAGCGCGATTTCGCGAGCTTCGTTCGATTGCGGAGCAACGAAGAACTTGGCAGCATCGACTTCACGGCTACCGGAAGCGCTGACGAGCTTGATCTTAGCGCCGAGTGCGACGAGAGCCGGACCGAGGCTTGAAGCGCTGACGAAGTGCGCATTGCCATTCGAGAAGATGGCGTGATATTTGTTTTCGCCATCGGGGACGAGGCTCTTGCCATTTTGCATGGCGAGCACGCCGTGACCAAGACGGAAATACCAGCAGCGAGGACGCTGGCAGAGGTCGCCACCGACAGTACCCATATTGCGGACCTGCGGGCTGGTGACGCCGTGAACGGCCTGGGTGATGCTGGGGAACATCTGACGGACCATGGGGTTGCTGGCGAGTTCATCGAAGGTGACCGTGGCACCGATGCGCAGGCCGGAGCCTGATTTTGAGATGCCGCCGAGCTCTTTGATGCTTTTGATATTGACGACGCGAGCGGGGCTCATGACGTAATCTTTCATGAGGCCGAGGAGGTCTGTGCCGCCAGCGAGTACAACGGCATCGGACCAGGAGGAGCCGAGCGCAGCCGTGGCTTCCTTGAGAGAAGTGGCATTGACGTAAGAGAAGTTATTCATTAGGCCTTGCTCCTTTCCATGTTCTTTCCGTAGAGGGCTGTGAGTACGTGGTCTGGTGAGAGCGGAACGCGCGGGACGCGTACGCCGATCGCATTGGCGACCGCACTGGAGATGGCAGCAATGGTGGAGATGGCAGAAGGTTCGCCAAGGCCGATCACGCCGCGTTTGTCGTTATCGGGATGAACGTCCATGTGGACGTTGATTTCTCCGATGTCCTTGATGCCGGCGAGCTTGTAGAATTCCATGTCGGCGTTGAGAACGCGACCGAGAGTTTCGTCCATCACGCGTTCTTCCATGAGAGCGCCGCAGATGTTCATGATGATGCCGCCGTAGACCTGGCTTTCGGCGGTCTTTGGATTGACGACGAGGCCGCAGTCGGCAACGGCAGTCATGCGGTTCATCTTGACGATGCCCGTTTCGGTGTCGACACTAACGTCAGCGATCTGAACGCCGCCGGCACCCTGGGTGTTGAGACCCATGGGATTCTTGGGATCGTTCTTACCGGTGGCGGAGATGGAACTGACGCCGAGTTTGAGGCAGGCGGCTTTCCAGGAGATCGACTTCGATGGATCGCCGATGACTTGGATTTTGCCACCGACGGCTTCGAGTTTGGTGGGGTCTGCGTTGAGGCTGGGAGCGACTTTCTGGAAGAGTTCTTCGAGAGCGTTGATCGCAGCTTTGCGAGTAGAGGAAGACACGCCGCCAATGGTTGTTGAGCCGCCTGAGGGGCCACTGACAGGGTAGGAGTTGTCGCCGATCTTCACCTTAATGTCCGGGACAGTGAGGCCGAGACTTTCAGCGGCGACCATGGCGACACAGGTACGAGTACCGACGCCGAGGTCTTGAGTGCCCTGTTCGAGTTCGACACTGCCGTCGGGGTTGATCTTGATGCGGCATTCACTGGGATGGCCTGCGCCGCCCCATGTGGACATTGCGATGCCGAGACCGCGCTTGATGGTGCCGTTGCCGCTATCGCCGCGCTGGTGCCAGAGCTTTTTCCAATCGGCCATTTCCTGGGCCTTGCGGATCTGACGTTCATAGAGGGGAGCGCGAGCGGTGTAGCCGAGGTTCTTGACGAGGACTTCGGCGGGATCCATTTTGATTTTGGCGGCGAAGTCTTCGATTGCAGAGAAAGTGAGGAAGCAGGCCTGCTGGTGGTTGGGAGCGCGCCAGGCGCGGGCCCCACCGGCGTTGACCGAAATTGCGGCGTGGTTGAGGCGGCGATTCGGAATCCCAGTAAAGATGTACGGGATGGGAGGCATGCCACCACCGGTGAAACCGCCGGTAGCCCAGCTTTCGCTCTGCCAGGCAGTGATAGTGCCATCCTTTTTGCCTGCGACCTTGATGTTGGCGTAGGCTGAAGGGCGGACACCGGCGATGGTGAGTTCGGTTGCGCGGTCGAGGAAAAGTTTGACCGCCCGGCCGCCAGAATCTTTGGAAAGCCTTGCGCATTCGGCACCCCAGATGTCGCTGGGGAATTTGGAGCCGAAGCCGCCGCCCATGTAGTCCATCGAAACGTGGATCTGGGAGGCGGGGATTTTGAGTTGTTGTGCGAGGTCGCCGGCTACGGTTGAGACGGCTTGGGAGGAGGGCCAATATTCCATGCGGTCTCCCTTCCACTCGATGACCTGGCCATGTGGCTCGAGGCAGGAGTGGGTGAGGACGGGGATGGCGTAATAGCCTTCGGTGACGGCGTCGGCAGCTTTGACTGCTTCTTCGACGTCGCCGGTGGTCTGCTCGCCAGCGGGCTTGGCACGGGTGCCAGCTTTGGACTTCTTTTCTTCGGTGACGAAGTGAGGAAGAACGTTGTACTCGACCTTGATGGCACGGACGGCGTCGCGGGCATGGGGTTCTGTGTCGGCGGCGACCCAGGCGAGTTCTGCACCGGCCCATTGAATTTCTGTACCGGCAGTGGCGGTGACCCGGATGGCGGTGACTCCGGGCATTTTTTGCGCGGCAGTGGCATCGATGCTCTTGATGGTGCAGTGGGCGTGAGGCGAGGTGAGGATGACACCGAAGACCATGCCTTCACGCGAGACATCGCTAGGGTACTTGGCGCGACCGCTCGATTTGGCGAAGCCATCGAGACGGCTATGGGGCTTACCGAGTACGGTTCGTTTGTCCATTGGCGGCCAGGAATAATCAGGCATTGGTGGCTCCTTTTACGCTGGCACCAGAGCGCAGCGCTTTGGCTGCCTCAAGAACCGCCTTTCGAACACCGACATAAGTTCCGCAGCGGCAGAGGTTGCCACCGAGGCCATCTTTTACCTGTTCGTATGTGGGGTTGGGGTTTTTGTCGAGAAAACCTTTGGCGGCCATAACGAAGCCGGGAGTGCAGTAGCCGCACTGCTGGGCGTCGTTATTGACGAAGGAGGGGACGATGGGGTGCGTCTTGCCATTGGCGGTAAGGCTCTCGATAGTCTGAATCTGTCTGCCCTGAGCGTCGATGGCGAGGATGGTGCAGCTGTATTGCACTTTGTTGTCGACGATCATCGTACAGGCACCGCAGTTGCCTCGATCACAGACGCGTTTGGCCCCAGTGTGATCGAGCTTGTTGCGGAGGGTATCGAGAAGGGTTTCACGAGGCTCGACATTGACTTTCATCGGTTTGCCGTTCACATTAAGGGTGATCGAGACTGGGGCCGGCCCCATCGCGTTTACACTGGTTTGGGCTTGGACTTCATCCGGGGTGGCGAGGATACCAACGGCACCGGCTCCGGCACCAACACCCTGCATAAAGCCACGGCGAGAAAATGGTTTTTTTGGTTTGAGATCTTCTGTACTCAAGGCGCACTTTTCCTTTCAGGCGGGTCTCAGAGACAAGCTGAATATATCATGAGGCGAGGCTGGGCCGAGCAAAGGTTACAGCTTGTCTGTAAGACTAGGTCAAGTACGAATGAAAACAGCAGATTACGGAATTGACAAACCGGAGCGGGTCCGGGCACTGGCAATGGTTGGGCTGGTACTGATCGGGACTGGGTTGGCGCAATTTATTGCGTTGCAATCCACCGTGGAGGACTGGCCTGAATTGATTCTTTCCATCTGCCTCTGGATTGGAGTGTTGTTGCTGGTTGTGGCCGGCGTAATGTTGTGGTCTAGTAAGACGGGAAAGTTTGGACTAGCCTGGAAGATGCTGGAAGAGATGAAGTGGCGGGGTCGAGAAAAGGTACTGGATGTGGGATGTGGGAGGGGGTTGCTGACGATTCTTGCCGCTCGCAAAGCGCCGCTTGGAGAAATATTGGGGATCGATATCTGGAGCCAGGAGCAGTTAAGCGAGAACACGAAGGAAGCGGCAGAAGAGAATGCAGAGGCAGAGCGGGTGGCAGATCTGGTGCGCTTTGAGGATGGTGACGTGAATGACCTGCGTTTTGCCGTGGGTAGCTTTGACAAAGTGATTTCATGTTTGTGTCTGCATGCAATCGGATCTCGCAAGGTGCGCAATGAGGCAGTTGCAAAGCTGACCAAGTTGCTGCGGCCAGGGGGCGAGATTGCGATCCTCGATATTTTGCACACGAAAGAGTACAGAAAAGTTTTTGAGCAGCAGGGGCTGCAAAACATCAGGCGATCACCGATGAAATTTCTCTACTTTCTTCCGACCCGGTATGTAATTGCGGAAAAAGCAAAGATTGGGAACTAGAAGCTGATGATGAGAGGCGCGGAATGGGTTCGACTGGAGGAAGAGAAGGCCCGCAAGCGCCACTGGCGGCGGTGGGGGCCTTATCTCAGCGAGCGGCAATGGGGAACGGTTCGGGAGGACTATTCCGAGCATGGGAGCGCCTGGGATTATTTTCCTTTTGAGAAGGCGCATAAGCGTGCGTATCGCTGGGGTGAAGACGGGTTGATGGGGATTTGCGACAACCATTGCCGTTTGTGTTTTTCGATTGGCCTGTGGAACGCCAAGGATCCGATTTTGAAGGAACGGCTCTATGGGCTGGCAGGTCCGCTTGGAAACCATGGGGAAGACGTCAAGGAGCTTTACTATTATGTAGACGGGACGCCGACTGCTTCATACCTGAAAGGCTTGTACAAGTATCCGCAGCGCGAATTCCCATACGGGGATTTACAGGCAGGTGGGCGACGTTCGAAGACTGAGCCCGAGTATGAGTTGCACGATACTGGCATTTTTGATGATGACCGATACTTTGATGTGTTTGTCGAGTATGCCAAGTGTGCAGCGAATGACATTTTGATTCGGGTGACAGTAGAAAATCGTGGTCCTGAAGCGGCACCAATTCATTTGTTGGGGCAATTGTATTTCCGCAATTTGTGGTCGTTTGAGCGGGAAGCGAAGCCAGTGATGAGATCTGATGGGGAGGCGAAGATTCTTGCGAATCACGGGTCGCTGGGGAACTATGAATTCCTGGCTGAGGATGCTTCGGAATTGCTATTTACGGAGAATGAGACGAATGCGGTGGAGTTGTATGGGTTTGCTGCCCAGGATGGATTTTACAAGGACGGGATTGGGGATTATCTGGTTGAGGGCAAGCGGGGCGCTGTAAACCCAAAGCGTGAGGGAACCAAAGCGGCGGCGCACTATCAGGCGATGGTGCCAGCAGGCGGCAAGCTGGTTGCGCGGATGAGACTGCGGGAACAGGATTTTGACCGCATGGAAGCACCTTCGCACGATGAGGTGTTTCGGACGCGGATCCAGGAAGCGGATGAGTTTTATGAGGATGTGCTTTCGCGCGGGGGCATGCGGCATTCGGACGATGCGAGGCTTGTGCAACGTCAGGCTGCGGCTGGGCTGATCTGGTCGAAACAGTATTTCAATTTGTCAATCGAGGACTGGCTGAAGGGAGATCCGGGACAACCACCGCCACCGGAGAGTCGCAAGTCGGGCCGTAATGCGAGTTGGCCGCACCTGTTCAATGCTGACGTAATTTCGATGCCTGACAAGTGGGAATACCCTTGGTACGCGGCATGGGATCTGGCCTTTCACATGATTCCGTTTGCGATGATCGATCCGGAATTTGCGAAGAAGCAGTTGAGTTTGTTTTTGCGGGAATGGTACATGCATCCGAACGGGCAGATCCCGGCTTATGAGTGGGCGTTTTCGGATGTGAATCCTCCAGTGCATGCGTGGGCGTGCTGGCGGGTGTACAAGATCGATGCGAAATTGCAGGGCAAACCGGACACGGCGTTTCTCGAGAGTGTTTTTCACAAGCTGCTGATGAATTTCACGTGGTGGGTGAATCGTAAGGATGCGTCGGGCGACAACATTTTTGAAGGCGGTTTTTTAGGTCTGGACAATATCGGGGTGTTTGACCGTTCCCGACCATTGCCGACCGGCGGACGAATCGAACAGAGTGATGGCACGTCCTGGATGGCGATGTATTGCCTGAATCTTTTGAAGATTGCGATTGAGCTGGCGAAGACGAACCCGGTGTATGAAGACATCGCTAGCAAGTTTTTTGAGCATTTCCTGCATATAGCGGCGGCCATGAATGGGAGTGGCGAGAAAGGGCTTTGGGATGACGAGGACGAGTTTTATTACGACCGCCTGAAGCTTCCGGATGGGCATGAGTATCCGATGAAAGTGAGGTCTCTCGTTGGACTGATTCCACTGTTTGCAGTGGATACGCTGGATGCGGCAACGATTGAATCGCTACCGGGATTTCGGCGGCGAATGAAGTGGTTTACAACGAACCGTCCAGATCTGGCGGCGAACCTTGCTTCGATGACGAGGGAAGGGGTTGCGGACCGACGATTGCTATCGCTGGTGGGGCGCGACCGATTGAAGGCATTGCTGAAGCGGATGCTGGATCCGGAAGAATTTCTGTCAGATTTTGGGGTACGAGGCTTGTCGAAGTTCCACCAGAAGAATCCTTATGTGTTGCGTGCAGACGGGTCGGAGCACCGGGTGGATTATGAAGCGGGGGAATCGCAGTCGGGGTTGTTTGGGGGGAATTCGAATTGGCGAGGGCCGGTGTGGTTCCCGGTGAATTATCTACTGATCGAGAGCCTGCAGAAATTCCATCACTATCACGGAGATGCGATGCAAGTGGAGTGTCCGACGGGGTCGGGCAATCTGGTGACGCTCGATAAGGTGTGTGAGGAATTGGCGCGGCGCTTGAGCAGTTTGTTTTTGGCAAGGCCGGATGGATATCGGCCAGCGATGGGGCAACACCCGAAGTTTGCCTCGGACCCGCATTTCAAGAACAACGTTTTGTTCTATGAGTATTTCAATGGAGATTCTGGGCTTGGCCTGGGGGCATCGCATCAGACGGGTTGGACGGCGCTGGTGGCGAAGCTGATGCAGACGATCGACTGTTAGAGTTGCCCGACGAGATTGCGGACGGCGAGTTGAATGGTACGGAAACAGGCTTCGAGATGTTTGGCGCTTTGGCAATAAGGGTCTTCAATTGCTTTGGGTGCGCCGGGAATCAGGGTGGAGAGGTACGTAGTTTTGGAGGAGGCTTCCGGGGAGTCGCCGAAAAGTAGCTCTTCGTTGAGCTGATCCATGATGTAGATGCGGTCGTAGTTTTCGAGAAGTTCTGCTGAGGTTGGGGTGGAGCGATGGGCATCGAGCGAGAGGCCGAATTGTTTGGCCATGGTGCGTGCGTTGGGCTCGGCGCGTTCGCCTGGTTGAGCACGGACACCGGCAGAGGCGAAACGAGTATTTTCAAGGGTGGGGTGAAGGGCAATTTCGTAGCGAAAGCAGGCTTCAGCGAAGGCACTGCGCATGATGTTGCCGTAGCAGACGAAGAGGATGGACGGGGTAGTAGAGGTCAATTTTGTATTTTAGCGGCAACCAGTAGGTTGTGAATATCGGGTCCATTTGATTATTCGGCTGGAAACGACGCAGCAGCCTTCTTTGAAAGCATTTCTCGCATCTGCTCTTTCGAAAAAATCTTCAACAGCTTTTGAACTCGTTTGTCCTTGACTGTCTATGTTAAACGCGGCCCGGTAGAGTCGAGGCGGCGGAGTGCGCGGAGACTTACTCGTCCTGTTCCGCTTCCAGCAGGCCTTCCAGTTCAGGCAAGATTAGCAGGTCCTTGGGTCGGCCCGCCGCCTTCTTCGCTAGAATGAGCGCTCGCAGATCGAGTGCTCGGACACGCCGGTCAAACGCGTCGACCTCGACGGAGGCGGCTCGTGCTTCAGCATAACTTCCGATACCCGAGACTTCTGCCAACAAATCCAGGATGCCGAGATCCGTATTTAGTGTGAAGACGGTGCCATTCGCCAGAGTGGCAGCATCCCAAACGAAAGGTAAACTTTCTGGAATTCCGCGCGGACGCGGATGGTAGGGCGCAAGAGCCCCAGCCAGCTTTCGTAGATTTTCCCTGTCGCGGGAATAGCAGATATCGAGATCGTTGGTGACATGTGAGCTGCCGTGAAAGATGGCAGCCCACCCGCCAATCACGACAAAGTCTACACCTTCGTCGATCAGACGTTGAATTGCAAATTCAAAGTTCATGCTTTCGGTTTGCCGGCCTTGCCCCGGACACTTTGCGCAGCCTGGGCCAACACGTGCATGCGCCGGGCACGCTCGGAGGTGCTTAGCTTGATTTGCTCGATCAGAAGCGTTACATCAACGCCGAAGGCTAGGGCCGCTTCCACTTTTCCGCCAGGGATCGGATTCAACAAGCGCTCAATTGAGCGAGCGAGTCGAGAGTCGATTCCCTGCAGTGGTTCGCCCATGGCCTCAGTCTAGCGTGAAGGATGGAAGGTGATTCGGCCTTCACTGGTGATGCGGAAGATCGGAGAAGCCGGGGGGACGTTTGAGGTGCCAGTCTGTTGCGTCCTGGAAAGACTTTGCGATGCGGGCGAGTTTGCCTTCTTCAAACAGATGGCCAGTGAAGAGGAGGCCCATCGCCTCGTTGTTCGGGAAGCCGCAGGGGACTACGATTTGCGGTTGGCCCGTGAGATTTGTGATCGTCAGCGAGGGGGAGCCGGTGGGGGAAACGAGTACGTCGAAATCATTGAGATATTTGTGGAATTCGCGCATCAGGATTGTTCTGGCACGGGCGGCGCGGATGTATTCGACTGCAGGCGTGAGACGGCTGGAGCGGAAGGAATTGGGCCAGTCGCTGGCGGCTTGCGCCGTCAGCTTTTCTGCTCCGCCATTGCGGGTGAGGTCGTCGAATGCTGCGCCAGCTTCGGCGTTGAGCATCAGAACAAGATCGCGTGCGGGGAAATCCGGAAGCTTGGTGTCGATCAGTTGCGCGCCAGTTTTGGCCAGAGCGGCTAAGGCGTCGTCGTAGTGTTTTTTGCGGACTTCGTCGGTGATCCTCGTGAAGTTGTCGCGGATCACACCGACCTTCAGTTTTGCGACTGGTGAGGAAGCGTGCCAGTTGAGCGGAGCCGGGTATCGGGCGGCCATGTCTTTGCCGTCGGGGCCATCGATCACGCGGAGAACCAGCATGCAATCTTCTACGGTGCGGCAAATGGGGCCGATTTTGTCCATGGTCCAGGAGAGCGCCATCGCGCCAGTGCGGGGGACGCGACCGAAGGTGGGCCGCAGGCCTGTTACGCCGCAGCGAGTGGCGGGGGTGATGATGGAGCCGAGCGTCTCTGTGCCTAACGCAAAGGCGACCAGGCCGGCAGCGGTGGCGGAAGCGGAACCGGCGGAAGAACCGGAAGAAGTCTGTTCAATATTCCAAGGCGTTTTGGTCATGCCACCGAACCAGAGGCCTCCGAGAGCGAGAGCACCCATCGAGAGCTTGGCGCAGAGTACGGCGCCGGCGGCGTTGAGTCGTTCGATCACCGTGGCGGTGTAGTCGATGGTCTGATCTTTGTAGGGTTCTGCGCCCCAGGTGGTCTTGTAGCCTTTGACGGCGAAGAGGTCTTTAGCGCCGTAAGGGAGACCGTGGAGGGGGCCATGGTATTTGCCACGCTTGAGGTCGGAGTCGGCCTGTTTCGCTTGTTCGAGTGCGAGATCTTCGGTGAGGGTGATCGTGCAGAGGAGCGTGGGCGAGTGCTTTTTCAATCGCTCCAGGTACATTTTGGTGAGATTGGTGGAACTGATCCTTTTGCTGCGGATCAGAATGCCGAGATGCGAGGCGGGCCAGAAGGCGAGGTCTTCGATGTTTTTCCAGGCGGGGAGTTTTTGGATTTTTGAAGTCTGGAAGACAGTCTTGCCTGTCGGGAGGCTCATGCCGGGGAGCATGGGTGAGAAGGTGAAGGCAGGGTCTGTATCGAAAGGGATTTCGATTTTGCGGAGGCTGGCGTAGTTGGCGAGGGAGCGAGTGATGCTGGGGAGCATCAGGTCGAGTTGTTCGTCTTTGAAGTCGAGGCCCAGCAGCGCGAGGCTTTGCTTGAGTTGGTCTCGCGAGGGTTGAGTCTCGGCGGCCAGAAGGGTGGCGAGAGAGGGGATGAGTTGGGCCAGGGTGCGTCGGGTCATTGATTATCTAGGGAAGAGCGGTGAATAGGCTTCGAGGTATTTGAGTCCGGCACCAGTGTTATAGATGACAATTCTTTCGCTCGCCTTGAGGAAGCCGGAGGCAAGGAGCTGACGTACGGCAGCGACGCAGGCTGCGCCTTCGGGGGCAACGAACATGCCTTCGAGTCTGGCGAGTTCGACGCCAGCGTTGAGTGAATCTTCGTCGGAAATCGCAATGGCGGTGCCACCAGATTCGCGGATCGCGCGGAGGATGAGGAAGTCGCCGAGAGGCTTGGGAACACGGAGTCCGCTCGAGACGGTTTGCGCGTTTTCAAAGAAGACACTACGCTCGGCGCCATCGTTGAACGCTTTGACGATGGGCTGGCAGCCTTCGGCCTGGACGGCGATCATTTTGGGGCGTCGCCCGGGGAGAATCCAGCCGAGAGTTTCCATTTCTTCGAAAGCCTTCCACATGCCGATCAGTCCTACACCGCCACCGGTGGGGTAAAGGATGACATCGGGGAGGCGCCATTGCAACTGCTCGGCAAGTTCATAGCCCATAGTCTTTTTGCCTTCGATGCGGTAGGGCTCTTTGAGAGTGGAGACTTCGAACCAGCCTTCTTCGGCTTTGCGTTCGGCGACGATTTTGGCGCAATCGCTGATCAGCCCGTCGACGAGGGTGACATGTGCACCGAAGGCTTTGCACTCAATGAAATTGGAGTGAGGCACGTCCTTGGGCATGAAAATATGACATTCCATACCAGCGGCGGCGGCATAGGCGGCAGAGGCACTGGCAGCGTTGCCGGCCGAGGGGATGGCGATTTTGTTGATGCCGAGTTCTTTGCACATCGAGATCGCACAGGAGAGGCCGCGGGCCTTGAAGCTGGCGGTGGGATTGAGGCCTTCGTCCTTGACCCAGAGGTCGGTTGCACCGAGGGCGGCACCGAGGCGGTTGGTGCGGACCAGCGCCGTCATGCCTTCGCCCAGCGTAACGATGCTATTGGGTTTGGCGACCGGCAGGATGGGGGCGTAACGCCACATATTGGAGGGGCCGGAGGAGATCCATTCGCGGTTCCAGCCATCGCGAGCTTTCTCAAGATCGTAGCGGACCAGAAGCGGCCAGCCATCGGGAGAAAGGTTCATAGGTTGGTTGACAGGGAAGGTTTTGCCGGTGCCGGAGCATTCGAGGTGAGAGACGGTGGTCATTGGATTGGTTAAAGAGCTATAGTAACGAAATCATGAAACGCACCTTTTGCGCGCTGCTGCTGATTTCGAGTTTTGCCTATGGCCAACAGAAGCAGGATGCCGGATATACAGCGAAAATCCGCGAGTTTACAACCGACAAAATGTTTTTGACGGAACTGGTGGATCATCTGCCCGAGAGTGGAAGTGTGCCGACGCCAGAGAAGGTGCTGGGCTATGTGGCCGGAACGCCGAACAAGTTGACGCATGCGGCGGATGTCCACAAATACATGCGGGTGTTGAGCGGGGCAACGCAGCGGGTAAAGGTTTTTTCGATCGGGAGCACGGAAGAGGGACGCGAGATGATCGTGGTCTGTATTTCAGACGCGGCGAATTTGGCAAAGCTCGAGCGCAACAAGGAACTGATGGCGAAGCTGGCAGACCCTCGCAAGACGGATGCGGCAGCGGCGCAGGCGGCCATGGAAGAAGTTGTGCCGATGTACTGGCTGACCGGTTCATTGCACTCGCCCGAGACCTCCAGCCCCGAGATGCTGATGGAACTCGCGTATCGTCTGGCAGTGGAAGAGACGCCGTTTGTGGAAACGATTCGTAAGAATATGATCGTGATGATCACGCCGGTTTCGGAGGTGGATGGCCGCGAGAAAATGGTGGATCTATACAACTGGAAGAAGGCGCATGAGGGTCAGGCTGCACCAAGTCTGATTTATTGGGGCAAGCACGTGGCGCACGATAACAATCGCGATGGCATGAACCTGTCGCTCGCACTGACTCGTAATGTCTGGAAGACTTTCTTCGAGTTTCATCCGCTGGTGCTGCATGATTTGCACGAGAGCGTGCCGTTCTTGTATGTGTCGACTGGCATGGGACCTTACAACGCCTGGTATGACCCGATCCTGATCAGCGAGTGGCAGAAGATGGCTTATCACGAAGTAGAACAGTTGACCAAGCGCGGGGTGCCCGGAGTGTGGACGCATGGTTTTTACGATGGGTGGGCGGCGAACTATATGTTTCTAGCCGCGAATGGCCACAATGCGATCGGGCGATTTTACGAGACTTTTGGCAATGGGGGTGCGGATACTCGCAAGCGCACGGTGCCTGCAGCTTCTACGACGCGGACCTGGTTTCGACCCAATCCGCCCATGCCCGAAGTGATGTGGAGCCAGCGCAACAATATCAATATGCAACAGAGCGGCGTGCTGCTCGCGCTCAATTATACTGCGCTGAACAAGATGGAGTTTTTGAATAATTTTTACCTGAAGGGGCAGAGGAGTATTGCGAAGGCTTCGACGGAGGGGCCTTCGGCTTATGTAGTGCCAGGGGATGCGCCAAGACCGGGTCAGGCGGCGGACCTGATGCGGGTAATGGATTTGCAGGGCGTGGAAGTGCATCGA
This sequence comes from Acidobacteriota bacterium, assembly GCA_025354885.1. Taxonomy (GTDB): domain Bacteria; phylum Acidobacteriota; class Terriglobia; order Bryobacterales; family Bryobacteraceae; genus Bryobacter. Next base: position 16,780 of record JANXLY010000203.1, read on the forward strand.
CTTGATGCGGCTACTGAAGTGACGACGAAGACCGGGAAGCGGAGTTTTCCTGCTGGCAGCTATGTGATCCGGATGGATCAGCCCTATTCCCGTATGGCCGATATGTTGCTCGATTTGCAGTATTACAACGTCAATGACCCACGACCTTATGACGACACGGGCTGGAGCCTGGGGTATTTGCGCAATGTAGAAACGGCGCGGGTGACGGATGGTGCAATATTGAAGGCGCCCATGACGCTGGTGAAGGGTGTGCCGCAATTGACATCGACTCTCAGCGGATCTGGAGCGGCGAAGGCGTGGGTGATTGCACATACAGCGGATAGCAACCTGGCGACGTTTCGATTCGCGTTGAAGGATGTGAAGATGTGGTCGGCAGAGGCAGCGTTTGAAGCGGGCGGAGCGAAGTTTGGGGCCGGAGCGGTGATCATCCCGACTGAGAATGTTTCGCAGGCTCGGGTGGTGGAAGCGGCGAAGGGTTTGGGCTTGAAAGTGGTGGGACTGGATTCATTGCCAGCAGTTGCGAAACATGAGCTGGCAGCGCCTCGTATTGCGCTGGTGCATACCTGGACGAACACGCAGAATGAGGGTTGGTTCCGATTGGCGATGGAAGCGGCCAAGGTGCCTTACGAGTACATCAGCGACCAGAAGCTGGGCCAGATCAGTGATCTGAGAGCCAAATATGACGTGATTCTGTTCGGACCTGTGAATGGGGCAAGCCAGAGGGTGGTGAACGGGATTCCGAAGCGTGATGGAGAGCCTGCGATGCCGTGGAAAGCGTCCGAGTTGACGCCCAACTTTGGGACCAGCCCAGATCAAACCGATGACATGCGCGGCGGGATGGGCATTGAGGGTGTTTTGAATCTGCGCCGCTTTGTGGAGGCGGGAGGATTGTTTGTGACGGTTGGCGGGAATGCTTCGATTCCGATTGATTACGGGATGGTGGATGGTGTGAGGATTGTGCCGACTCGGGAGCTGCAGGTGAGTGGGAGTGTTTTGATGAGCAATGTGACCGACAAATTGAGCCCGATTGTATATGGGTATGACGAAAAGGTTCCGGTGTACTTTAACTCTGCGCCGGTGCTAGAGGTGAGTACGACGGGTGGTGTCACGGCTGGTGGCCAGGGGGCGGCTCCAGGAGGGCGGCCGACTGGACGTGGTGGATTGAATGATCCGGATGTGGTGCAAGGCCGGGTTTTTCAGGAGGCGCCTAAAGCACCTGTTGTGAAGCCGGGGGAAGAAGCACCGCTGAGCGCAGAAATAAGGGAGGCGATGCGTGCTTATTTGCCACCGGCAGAAATGACGCCGCGAGTGGTGATGAAGTTTGCGGCGGTGTCAGAACTTTTGATCAGTGGCATGCTGGCTGGTGGACAGGAATTAGCGGGCAAGCCAGTGGTGGTGGATGTGCCGGTGGGCAAGGGCCATGTGGTGATGTTTGCGAACAATCCGATGTGGCGGCAGCAGACGCAGGGAAGCTGGTTTTTAGTTTTCAATGCGGCGATGAACTACGCGAATTTGAATGCGGGGCGGGTGAAGTCGGGGAGTGCTGGCGGCGGGCCGAGTGGGGTGGCGGAGGAGCAGTAGCCGTCAGTCAGTTCCTAGCACAACGACGTCGTACTGCCGTATTTGCAAATCAGCTGAAAGAATTCGCATTTTCTCGGCTCGGGCCTGAGCGATGAGAATCCGGTCAAACGGATCTCGATGCAATGGTGGCAGCCCTTCCAATTCCGCGAGATGAGCAACTTGAATCGCAAGCGGTGAGATATGGTTCTTCTCCATTTGCTTCATGATGTAGCCGGTCGCCGGTAACGGCATTGCTAATTTGCCCAAATTGATCTTGATGACCATTTCCCAGATACTGGCGATGCTGAGATAAAGCTGGTTGGATTCGTCCAGGAAGATTGCTGCTTTGCTGCCGGAAAGCCTTGGATCACCCATTATGGCCCACAAGAAAATGTGGGTATCTATCAGGATCCTCACCTTTCGAATGCGTCCAGAATATCGTCAGGCAAAGGGGCATCGAAATCCTCTGCCATCGTTACCATGCCCTTGGCCGTTCCCAAAACGCGGGGGGTTGAGGCAGTCGCAACAGGGAGCAGACGAACCAAGGGACGACCGGAACGCATGATGATGACCTCCTCGCCTGCCAGTGCCTGATCGAGCAGACGAGAGAGATGAGTTTTCGCTTCGTGAACATTTACCTCTATCGACATGACTATATTATGGACTAAGTCTACTTTATGATCAACTCCCGGGAATCGATATCGGCTGCTTTCGGGTCCACGAAATCGGAAGACTGTGCGTCAATGCTTATGAGACGTGGTTTCGAAACTCTTTATATTCGCCTTTTGTTTGCCATTGTGGGGCGCCAAGTTTGTGGTGCTGCAGAGTGGTTTTCAGCTTGCCGTGGACCGCTGGGAGAAAAGCGGCGAGCAGATTCTGATCTATCGCGAAGGTGGGATCTTGACCGTTGCGACTTCGGATGTTGTTGAATTTATTGAAGAAATGGATGCTCCGAAACCGATTGCTGCGGTGATTGTGAATGCCCAAGCCGTGGCCAAGCCGGAGGCGCCAAGAACGGATCCGAAACTGGTGATTGTCGAGATGGCCGAGCAATACGGATTGCCAGCAAAGTTTGTGGCCAGCGTTGCGCGCACCGAGAGTGCTTACCGGACCGATGCTGTGAGTGCAAAGGGAGCGATTGGAGTGATGCAGTTGATGCCTGGAACGGCTCGGGAGCTGGGTGTTGATCCAAACGACGTTCGGCAGAACATCGAGGGCGGGACGAAGATGTTGCGGGATTTACTGGTGCAATATCAGAATGATCCGGATCAGGTGAGAAAAGCTCTTGCGGCTTATAACGCCGGAGCTGGCGCAGTTGCGAAATATGGCGGGGTGCCGCCCTATCGGGAAACGCAAAATTACGTGGACCGCGTATTGAAGAATTATCAGGGTGCAAAGTAAATGGCAACCGAACGGGTAGCGCTCAAGAATACGGAAGTTGAAGAGATTGACGCAAGGCGGCTGGCGCTGCGTTATCGCGCCGAATTTGTCGACTTGCGCAATGCCGAGATCGACCACGATCTGTTCCGGACGATTCAGGTAGACCTGATGTTCCGCTACAACTTTGTGCCGCTGCACGCTGATGGGGCTTCTCTTGAAATTGCGATTGCTGACCCGCGCAATCTGCAGATGATTGATGAGCTGAGTTCGCTGCTGGGCAAGAAACTGAAGATCAAGGTGGCGACGCTGAGCCAGATCTCAGACCGGCTCAAGAAGACGGAACAAAGCCAGCGCGTACTCGAAGAAGTGACAGAGGGCTTCACGCTTGATGTAGTGGGCGATGAAGAGAATTCAGAAGAAACGCTTTCGATCGACAAGCTGAGTGCCGATAGCGATACGGCACCTGTGATCCGACTGGTGGACACGACGATCTTTAATGCCCTGGAGCGTCGGGCGAGCGACATACACATCGAAACGCGGGACCAGGAAGTGGCGATCAAGTACCGCATTGACGGTGTGTTGCAGTATGCGATGCCGCCGATTGCGAAGGACTGGCATTCGGCGATCATCTCGCGCATCAAGGTGATGAGCGAGCTCGACATTGCCGAGCGACGCGTGCCGCAGGACGGGCGTTTTCGAGTGCGGTACAAGGGCCGCCTGATTGACTTCCGCGTGTCGATCATGCCGACCGTGCATGGCGAAGACAGCGTATTGCGCGTGCTCGATAAAGAGAGTATGAGCGAGAAGTTTACCCGACTTTCGCTTGAGGTTGTGGGTTTTTCGGAAAAGGATGTGACGAAGTTCCGCCGCTACATCAAAGAACCTTATGGCATGGTGCTGGTGACGGGGCCAACGGGTTCTGGCAAGACGACAACGCTCTACGCAGCGCTCAGTGAGATTCAGAACGACGAAGACAAGATCATCACGATTGAAGACCCGGTTGAGTATCAGTTGAAGGGCGTGACGCAGATCCCGGTGAACGAGAAGAAGGGTCTTACTTTTGCACGCGGGCTGCGCAGTATTTTGCGTCATGACCCGGACAAAATTCTGGTGGGCGAAATTCGCGATCAGGAGACGGCAATCATTGCGATCAACGCTGCGCTGACGGGGCACCTTGTGTTCACGACGGTGCACGCGAATAACGTTTTTGACGTGCTGGGCCGCTTCTTGAACATGGGTGTTGAGGCGTACAATTTTGTGAGTGCGCTGAATTGTATTCTGGCGCAACGGCTGGTAAGGCAGATTTGCCCTCATTGCAAGACGCCTATTCAGGTGAGCGATCAGGAGTTGCTCGACAGCAGCCTGAAACCCGAGGAGTGGCGTGACGTGGTTTTCTACGAAGGCAAGGGCTGTTTTGAATGCGGTGGCACTGGGCATCGCGGGAGAACGGCGATTCATGAATTGCTTGATTTGACCGAAGATATTCGGGAGATGATTCTGGAGAAGAGACCGACTTCGCAGATCCGCAATGCGGCGCGTGCGCAGGGGATGAGCACGCTGCGCGAGAGTGCGGTGGAGCGATTGAGGGAAGGCGTTACGACGCTGAAAGAAATCAACAAGGTGACCTTCGTCGAATGAGTCTGCTGGAGAAGTTACGTAATCTTGTGGAAGAACCGCCGCCTGCGTTCGCTTTTGAACTTGGGCCGGGAGGCATTGCTCACTGGCAATCGGGTACGATGCGTTTTGATCCGGTTGCGGGCCTGGATGCGCAAGTGGACGCGGATCGATTGTCCGAGATGCTGGGCAGACTGACACCTACTGTAAACGGGAACAAGAAACGTGCGGCTGCGGTGATCTTGCCGGATCGATCAGCGCGGATCACGCTGATGGACTTTGATCAGTTCCCGCGCAAGGCCGAGGAGCAGGCAGCCCTGATCCGCTTTCGGCTGAAACGGACTGTGCCCTTTGATGTGGATTCTGCAATCCTGCGTTATCAGGTAAAGCAACTCGGCGCCAACAAAGTGGAACTGACGATTGCGGCCATTGCCGCCGAGACATTGGCTCCGTATGAAGCAGCATTTCGTAGCGCTGGTTTTCACCCCGGGTTCATTACGATTGCAGGGTTGAGTGCAGCAAATCTGGTAGAAGCAGATACTTTGGCGATGCGACTCAGCGGGCACACGCTGACGCTGAGCCACTTTGAAGGAATGGAGTTGCGCCTGTTTCGCTGTCTTGAATTGCAGGAAGGCACGATCGAAGAAATTTTGAATGTTCTCGACCCGACACTCGCCTATCTCGAAGATGAACGCAGGACCAGACCGGCGCGGGTGGAACTTTGTGGGCTTGGCACGATGGCGGCAGAACTGGAAGAACATTTGCGCAACCAATGGAACTTGCAGTCAAAGCCGTTGCGCAGTCGGCTGGGAACGGTAGATGCAAACAACGCCGGCCTGTATGGCTATCTGGAAGGGATGGGAGTGAACTAGCGCGATGCAAGTCAGAATCCCTATCAATCTTGCGAGTGAACCTTTTCGCCGCGACCGGGCGATGCTGGTGGCATCGTTTTTGCTTGCGCTCGTTCTGATCGGAGCGCTTGTGTCTCAAGTGATGTTGATTCTCGAAGAGCGCACGCGGGCCAGCGAAACTCGCGCGGCAGTTGCGAAGCTGGAGCGGGCACTGGGGCAACAAACGGCAGAGCAGACGAAAGTAGACGCAGTGTTGCGGCAGACACAGAACTCGGAAGTGCTGGACCGTAATGTATTTCTGAACACGCTGATCTCACGAAAGGCAGTGAGCTGGACACAACTTTTCGCTGATCTGGAGAAGGTGATGCCGGGGACAGTGCGACTGGTGAGCGTGCGCCCGCAGATCACGCCGAATAATCAGGTTGTGCTTGATATGACCGTTGGAACGCTTACCAGCGAACCGGTTATCGACATGCTGATGCGGCTCGAAGGATCGCCATTGTTTGGGGCAACTACGATTAGCACGCTGCTGCCTCCCTCTCAAAACGAGACGCTTTACCGCTATCGATTGAATGTGAATTATGCGCCTAAACCTTAAGGTAAACAGTATCGACTGGCGAAATCCGAGCGTCTACATGCGCCTGGTGCTGGGGCTACTGCTGGCTGCCAATCTGGTGGCGCTCTGGATGCTTTTGTTTCCGCCCGGAGGCAGCCTTGAAGAAGTGGAAGAACGTTCCGTTTCGTTGCGGCAGCGTAGCATCCAACAAACGCGCACACTCGAGCGGATGCGTGTTTTGGCGGCAAAGGTTCAAGAGAGCCGAAGCGCAGGGGAGAAGTTCTTTGCTTCGTACTTTATGGAGCGGCGCAAAGCCGCAAGTACGATCGTAGGTGAGCTGACCAGCCTTGCCAAAAAGGCGGGGATCAAGTCGAAGGAACACTCATTCATTCTTGAGCCAGTGGATGGGGCGGAAGATCTCTCGATGATGACTGTGAACGGGTCTTATGAAGGCACATATGCGGATCTGATTCAATTCGTGTACCGCGTAGATCAGAGCCCTCGATTTCTGATTATCGAAAGTCTGAGCGCAGCTCCGCAGCAGTCGGCTGGACTGCTGAATATCAGCATTCGCTTTCATGTTTTTGTGAAAGAGATTCCGGGGACCTGAAACGATGGCACTCGAAATGAAATTCGGCGGAGACAAAAAGCAGCTGCGAACCCTGGGGATCCTGGGGCTGGTGCTGGTTGTGATTATTTACTGGAATTACTTCAGTGGGCCGGATACTCCGCCCGCGAAGCAGGCTCCCCGTGCGGCTGCAACGAATGCAGCGCCGATCACGAGCCTGCCTTCAACCACAGCCACTGCGTCTCGAAAAGTTGAAGAGAAGAAGCGCATTCAAGTGGATCGTCGAGCACAGGAATTCCGGCCACGGGTAGGCCCGGCGCGGCCGGAAGACCGGCCGGATCCGATGACAGTGGACCCGACTTTGCGGCTGGAATTGTTGGCCAAGCTCGAAAAAGTTCAGATCAGCGGCGGAATGAGGAGCCTGTTTGATTTTTCGAATGTTTCGATGACCAGCGCAGGGCCGGTGGCGAAGATCATTCCATCGCCGCAGAAAGGGCCGCTTACACCGAAGCCATTTATTGGGCCGATGAATAAGCCTCCCGAGCAACCGAAGCTGGTGGCGCAGGCACCGCAGGCACCTCCGATTCCCCTGAAGTTTTACGGATTCACGAGCGGCTCGCGCGGGGCGAACAAGAAGGGTTTCTTTCTTGATGGGGAAGAGATCGTAGTGGCTTCTGAAGGCGAGACGATCAAGAAGCGATATAAGGTGATCCGCATCGGGCTGGCAAACGTCACTATGGAAGACACGCAATATTCGCAGCAGCAAACGCTGCCGATTGTGCCGGACAATAGTGGTGGAGGCATTTAAGTGGGACAACAGCTCAAGGCGCGACAGGGTGAGCGTGGATTTGCATTGCTCTTTGTGTTTGCGCTGGCGAGCATTGCTGCTCTGATGCTTTATAACGAATTGCCACGAGCAGTGTTTGAAAGCCAGAGGGCAAAAGAAGATTTGCTGGTGAGCCGCGGGCAGGAATACCAGCGGGGGATTCAGCTTTATTACCGGAAGCTGCGCAAGTATCCGGTGACGATGGAAGATCTGGAGAAGACGAACGGAATACGATTTCTGAGGCGTCGATATGTGGATCCATTTTCAGGCAAGGACGACTGGCGGCTCGTGCATGTTGGTCCTACTGGGCAATTTACGGATTCGAAAGTAATCAAGCCGCAACAGCCGGCGCAAGGAAGCGGTTTGGGGTCTGGGACGACAGGGACAGCCGAGCAGCCGAAAGAAGATCCGAATGACCCGGCGTTGAAGAAGAGGGCGAGCGATGTGAGTGCGGCTGAGATTGGTGGCAATGGCGCAGGAGGCCCTGCGGTAAATGCTGACCCGAATGCGCTGCCGACAGGAGCGCCGCCTTTGCCGACCAATGGAATGGCCTATCCGGGCAGGACGACGAACGATAACAACTACAACCAAAATCAGAATCAAAACTACAATCCGGTACAGGGCAACAGTCCGATGTATCCATCGGGCGGTGGTGGTGTGGGCAGCGTGGGTAGTGTGGGTGGCATCGGGGCTGGATTTCCTAACACAAGCTATCCATCGGCTGGCATCAATTCTCAGACTGGCGGCGCACTTGGCGTGCAGATCCAGCAGAACAATGGTTATCCGCAGAACCAGAATGGCCAGAAACCTCTAACGCCTGAGCAATTGAATCCCGCACTGGATGTGATCCAGCGACTGTTGACACAGCCAAGGCAGCCACCTCCCGGAGTGAATATCGGGACGCAACCCACGGGACCGATTACCAACCCAGGGGGCACGTTTAACGTGAGTGGCCCTGCGGCAAATGGAGGTAACGGGCAATTTGGCGGTGGTGGAATTGCGGGTGTCGCAAGCAAGCATGAAGGGCGAGGCATCAAGCTTGTGAATGAGCGCGAGCGCATTGAGGAGTGGGAATTCATCTACGACTACGGCAAGGATCGTGGCGGGAGACCGAATACAAACTCGCAGTCGCAGCAGGCAAACCAAGGGGGCTTTGGCCAGCCGGGGGGGCTGAATCCGGCTCAGGGCAGCAATGCTTTTGGGAATGGGAATTCTGGCGGTTTTGGGCAGAACGGAAATCAGCAGGGCGGGCAGGGTGGCTTTGGCGGACAGGGTGGCTTTGGACAGGGGCAGCAAAGTGGGCAAGGGCAACAAGGCGGAAGAGGGCGCACCCGAAATTAGAGCGGCAGTTGAGAATCAACTGGGCTGGGATTGGGCTAGTCCGGTTAACATTCGGACTGACGCTTTTGGCCTAACGCGCCGATAATCCGAGCTTTATTGATTTCCATGTTTCGAAGCAAACAGGGCCATAGAGATTGTTTATGGCCTTCCTGTATTTGTTTGGATTGACAGCGCCTTTAGCATCTCTGAAACTTGAACTATTGGTCTTTCCTTGCCCTTGAGTCTCAATGCTGAGCCTTGAGAGCGACTCTGATGTTAGAGTCTCCGTTTTTTTTACTCCCCGCCCGAGTCTCATTCACTTCACTGTGCGCATGCCCCCGGTTTTTAGGCAGCGCACCTTACAAGGAAAATACATTGAGACCTGTTTCTCTACCCCAAAAACTCCTGCTCTGCTTCGCGGTCAGCTCACTGCTGACTGCCAACCTCTTTTCTCAGGCCCTTACATCGTTGCGTGGCACAATCACGGACGCACAAGGCGCTTCCATCCCAGGCGCGGCGGTGACGTTAACCGCCAAAGATACCGGCTCCTCTCGAAAGGTTATTTCCGATGGAGCGGGCGGCTATCAATTCCTGCAGGTCGCTCCTGGTGCCTATATGGTGCGCACGGAGAGTCCCGGATTTTCAGTCAAGATCAGCAATGAGATTCGACTGCAGGTGAGCACTCCGGCATCGCTTGATATCAAGCTGGAAATTGGCCAGACATCTGAGACGATCAACGTCAGCGCACAACCGGCAGCGATCAATACGGTTGATGCCACGATCGGCACACCGTTCAATGAAGCTCAGGTTAGGCAACTTCCCTTGCAGACCCGCAACGTGGTTGAGTTGTTGAGCCTGCAAGCCGGAGTCACCCAAACAGGAGAAGTTTTGGGAGCACGTCGCGACCAGAACAACGTGACGCTCGACGGAGTGGATGTGAATGACAACCAGACGAGCGGCGTTTCCACAGCAGGACCAGCGAACGGTTCGAATGCTGGAGGACAGCGGGACGCAGGCTTCAATGCCGCGCTTCCAGTGCCTCTGGATTCGGTATCGGAATTTCGCGTCACGGTGGGCGGAACCAATGCAAATCAGGGCCGGAGCTCGGGCGGGCAGGTAACGCTGGTGACCAAATCGGGGTCGAACGGCTTTCATGGATCGGCGTATGAATTCAACCGCAACACGGCTCTGGCTGCCAACAACTGGTTCTCGAACCGGGCTGGAGTGAAGCGAGAGGCGCTGGTGAGAAACCAGTTCGGTGCTTCTGCAGGTGGCAGAGTCATCAAAGACCGCGTTTTCTTCTTCGGAAATTACGAACGCCGGATTGACGCGAGCGGTCGAGGCGTAACGAGGACGGTGCCCACCGAAAACCTGAAAAATGGAACGATCAAGGTTTCTGGCAGCAACGGGCAGACCTATGATCTGAGCCCGGCAGATATCAAGGCGATTGACCCACTCGGGCTTGGACTGTCAGACACAATGAAACAGTTCATGTCGTTTTATCCGACGGGCAATGATCCCAAGCTGGGCGCTGATGCTGGCTTGAATTTTTCGGGTGTTCGATTTAACGCTCCATTCAAGCAGCAGGACAACGCAACCGTGGCAAAGATGGACTTCATTCTTGACCGCGCCAGCAAGCACACTCTGGCAGTACGCGGAACTATGGCCGATAACCGCGTGGACCAGGTGGTGGCGCAGTTTCCCGGACAGGATTCTGCGGCAAAACTGTTGAACAATTCCAAGGGATTTTCGACGCTTCTGACGAGTGTGTTGAGCCCCTCGATCATCAACACCTTCACGTTTGGCTATACGCGAATTGCACTGGAGCAGGCTGGTTCGACTGGTGCTTCACTGGCCTTTGACGGGTTGAGTTCGCAGCTGAACTATGCAAATGCCGCGCGTGGTTTTGTGCGGATTGCGCCTACCAAAAATATTGTGAACGATGTTACCTGGACCAAGCAGAAGCATACGATTCAGGCAGGCATCAACTTCCGGTTCATCGACAATGATCGCTCGAACTTTCTGAATTCCTTTCCCGCCTACTCGTTCAGCCGGAATACGCTGCGTGGCTTGGGTGGCGGCCTGATTCCGCGCATAACCGACTATGTTCGAACGAAGACCGGAATCGCCACATTGAACCTTAACGACACGGCCAACCTGGTGAGAGCCTTTGGCACTGCTTATGGGCTTGTGAATCAGTACAGCGCGACGTATCAGTTTGAACGCAATGGGCAGGCGATTCCGTTTGGCGCGCCGGCCGCACGCGGCTTCAACAACCGCGAATACGAATTCTATGTGCAGGACACATGGAAGCTTCGCAAGGACCTTACGATTACGGCTGGACTTCGCTACAGCCTCTTCGGCGTTCCCTACGAGACGGGCGGGACACAGGTGGCGACCACGACTTCACTGCAGCAGTATTGGGCAGAACGAGTTGGAGGGGCTCAGTTCGGAGTTCCCGGACGCCTGCTCCCAAGCGCAATTCTGACCTACGATCTGAACGGCCCCGTAAACGGAAAGCCGAGTTGGTATGCGCCAGACAAGAACAACTGGGCGCCGCGTCTTGCCATGGCGTATAGCCCCGACAAGAAGGACGGCGTGATCGGAAAGATCATGGGTTCGAGTGGCGTATTTCGCATGGGCGCTGGCGTTACATATGATCGATTTGGCTCGGATCTGGTAACGGAGTTTGATCGCACCGGTTCCCCTGGATTAGCGACTCAGGTGACCCAGCCTGCGAATACGGATTTCACGTCTTCGGCCCGTTATACGGGTGGAAGATTGCCTGCTTTGCCTTCAGCGCCGAACGCGAAGTTTCCATTTACTCCGGCAACCATTGTCGGTGGCTTCAACAGCCAAGTGGGAATCGCGTCCAATTTGCGGGCACCCTACGCTTATCTGTTGAACGCGAGTTTTGCTCGACAGATTCCGGGCAAGCTGACAGTGGAGGTAGGTTATGTGGGCCGAATGGCGCACAAGCAGTTGATGCAGGTGGACACCTTCCAGCCATTGACGCAATTCAAGGATCAGAAATCGGGCCAGACCTGGGCTCAGGCTACTGGCGCGCTTTACGACCTTTCGCTCAAGGGCATCACGCCTGCGCAAGTGAAGGCAAATCCGAGTCTTGTCGGATCGATTCCATTCTTTGAAAATATGTTCCCTGGACTGAAAGATCTTTATCATCCGGGCAACGCGACAGCGAACTACTTCAACGCCTTATATGACCAGAACGACGGGTCAGACCTGGATGCATTGAACCAGATGGACCGCGAGCGCAGTACGCAGTTTCCGAATTGCATTTCGGCACTGGGTTGCAACACATTTTTCCCATTGCAGAATGCGGGTAACCGCACGTGGATGAATGTGGGTAGCTCGTCGTTTCACGGCGGCACACTAACTGTGCGGCGGGCGCTTTCGTCCGGCTTCGCATTCGATTTCAACTACACGTTGTCTCACTCGCTCGACGTATCTTCCGCCCCTGAATCAGGAGCGGGCAACGGCGGTGCGATTGTGCAGGACAGCTTTAACCCGAAAGCCTTCCGCGGGAGTTCGGATTTCGACACACGGCATCAGATCAATGCAAACGGCTTGTACGAACTGCCTTTTGGCAAGAACAAGAAGTTTCTGGGCGGCGCAAGTGGGCTGGCGAATCAGATTGTTGGGGGATGGTCCATTTCCGGATTGATGCGTTACCGCTCGGGTTTGCCGACGACGATCACCAACGGCGGATACTATCCGACAAACTATCTGACGAGTTCGATTGCGATCGTCAAGCCTGGCAGTTCTGCGCCTACCAGTGGCGTTGGATTCGACCAGAAGGGCGTGCCTTCAATCTACCGGAATACGAGTGCGATCAGCTCCTATATCGGGCAGTATCCTGGTTCAACCGGGACGCGGTCGATTCTGCGGCTGGCAGGCATGAGGAACTTCGACATCAGTTTGGCGAAGCGCTTCTTTATGCCATTTGAGGGCCATACGATGCAGTTTCGGGCAGAAGCGTTCAACGCGTTTAACACCGTGAACTTCTTCAACCCGAGCCTGTCACTGACGAGTCCGGCCACCTTCGGACAATTCCAGAGTGCTATGCAACCGCGAGTGATCCAACTGGCTTTGCGATACGAGTTTTGAAGACTCTGGTGTTCTAAGACTGGAAAGGGTTGGAGCTTCGGCTCCAGCCCTTTTTTGCAGCTTTTAGAGTGCGACGTAGCCGCGGCGGATGCCCTGGGTGACGGCCTCGGTGCGCGACCCTGCATTCAACTTGGACATAAGAGAACTTACGTGGAACTTTACCGTGTGCTCGGTAATGCTTAGGCGCCAGGCGATCTCTTTGTTGCCGACACCTTCGGCGAGCAGGCGAAGGACTTCTCGTTCGCGGTTGGTGATCCCGGTATCGGAAATCGATGCATTGGGCGCTGGCCAGGAATGCATGTCTTGAGCAGGTAACACGAGCAGACCGGCTGCTACTGCTTCGAGAGCGGCGCGGATTTCGACAGGACTGGCATTGGAAGGTAGTGCACCACGGGCACCCTGACGCAGCATATTGGAAGGTGGCTGGTCGGTGAGCAGGACAACCGGCAGCGGAGGCGGATCGTTATCTACTTCGTCGAAGTGCCGGTCAGAAAGCAGCACGTCGGCCAATTCTCCTGATCTTGCCATTTGAAAACCAATTTGCTGCTCGAGCACAGCCCGAAGTCCAGCCTCAACCACGGGGCTTGATGCATCAATGCGTACGCGTGTCATGCTGCTGCCGAAAGCCCCCTGTCCTCTATAGGGCCAAGTAGAATGGCGACTTCGCGCGGAACGGACTTCGCTCCGCGGAGAAATTCAAGCTTCACTAGCCCTCCCTTGCCAAGACGGTCGAACAAATCATCCGGTGATGAAAACATTTCCCCGTCTACTCCAATTATGACGTCTCCCGGGAGCAGCGAAGCAAGTTGCGCTCTGCTGCCCTTCTCAATTTGTTGGATGCGCAAACCGAGCGCAAGTCGCGAGGCAAAACGAAAAGTGATCGTCTCGATTGTGATGCCGAGGATTGGAGGGCTTTCTGGCAGCAAAGCGCGTTTGACAAAAGAAGCAACCTCACTCGAAGGGACAGCGAGCCCAAGAGGGCCGGCGACCATTGTATTGATGCCGATCACAGCCCCGGAATCATTGGCAAGTGCTCCTCCGGAATTACCGGGGGCAAGGAGGATGTGGGCCTGTACCCAGTTTTGTTTGCCGATCTGGGGGTGTGGTCCGACCGTGTGAACAACTCCGGTGGAGAGGGCACCGACAAAGCCAAGTGGATTGCCAACGGCGAGGACAGGATCGCCTGGCTTGAGTTGTGAAGAATCGGCCCAGGAGGAGGCTGGCAACGGACTACGACTGACCTCGAGAAGGGCAAGATCGCGACGGGCATCGCGGCGCAGGAGTTTAGCTTTCACGATGTAACCATCCCAAAACTCCACTTCGACATTTTCGCCACGGATTACATGGGCATTTGAAACGATCTGGCCCTGCTGGTTCCAGACGACACCAGAGCCTGCGCCTGTGCGGCCTTTGTCAATGCGAACCTGAACTGTTGCCCGACGGAGTTGCTCGGCGATTTCGCCAAAGCCGGGCGTGATCATGCAATGCTTCTCGAGCTGGGGCGGCGACCGATCTCGATATGAAGCTCGAGTTCGTTCCCTGCGCGGAAGACGCGTATTGGAACTTGCTCACCGATATGCGGAGCTTCGAGGAATTCCTGGATGATGGAGAAATCTGCAGCGGCTTCGCCGCCGATCGAGAGAATTACATCGCCCACCATGAGATTAGCGGCTGAAGACGGAGAGTTGGGTTCGATACTGAGAACGATCATTCCGGCCGGTTGGGGAACTGGTTGCAGGCCAACACCAAGGTAGCCCGAGCCGAGATCGCCGTGGGCGGCAATCGCTTCCACGAAGTGGTGCAGGTTGGAGGCGGGAATTACAATGACGGCACCCCTCGTAAGGCCAGAGGTGATCAGTCCAAGAACCGTACCGTCGGCACGGAGTGCAACGGAACCGGAGATGCCGGGGTAGAGGGGCAGATCGAGTTTGAGGAAATGGTCCAACTTGCCTCCTTTCCAGGTGCGCCAGGCACCGGAGAGTGCGCTCAACATTCCGAGAGAAGCGTTGGGGCCGGTTTCAGGAGATCTTGAGATGGCAACTACGAGTTCTCCCAAGCTTGCGCCGTCGGCTAGGGCCAACACGGGCGCAGCTTCGTAGGGAGTTTGGAGTTGCAGGAGGGCAAGATCGCTTCCGGAATCGCGGCCGAGGAGGGATGCGGCCGCGACTTGACCGGAAGGAAGAAGGATTTGTATCTCCCCATCTACCTCGACGCCGTGATCGACTGTCAGGATACGGGTGCTATCAATCAAAATTCCGCTTTGGTAGCCATTCTTGCGGGCTGATACGGCTACAACGGAAGCGGAAGCAGCGGCTACTGTGGTTGCCAGGGAGTGGCTGAGTTCTATCAAGGGGTTCTGCATGTTACTGATGTGCCTAGGTTTATAGGATGCGCCCCAGAGTAGAAAAATACTTCGGCCAAAGGACTAGGGTGGCACTGGACATTTGGCTAGGGGCTTGTTGCGTCGTTTACAATAAGAGAGAACATCATGTCGACTGAAGTAAAAAAAGAAATTGCTACCGGCGAAGGCGCCGCTCAGAGCTGGTTTGTGCCGGTGCTGCTTACATGGGTACTGCCCGGAGCGGGGTATTTTATGATTAAGAGCCCGGCTCGCGGTGCGTTGATGGGGGGGATGTCGCTGCTGATGTTCCTGGTTGGCCTCATGATGCGTGGTGCTTTTTTCGAACCACAGACTGGCGATTTGCTGACCTCCGTAATTTATTGTGGCGGTTGGGCGAGCAATCTTGCGAATGGAAGCCTGTACTTTCTGGCCAAGGCTTTTGGCTATAACGCCCCCGATGTTGCAGGCCATGTCGTGGATTACGGCACAAAGTTTTTGGTCGGGTCTGGACTGATCAATATCCTGGCCATGGTGGATGTTTTTGAAGTCGCTACGAAAAGGAAGAGCTAGGAGAAACGTATTATGCCCAAAATGGCTTTATCCCACTTCGAGATGGCAATCCTGTTTTCACTGCTTACGAGTGTTGCGCTGGGGATTACCGGCAAGACCGGGCGGCAGGAACAAATCCGTTATAGCGCCTATTGTTTCGGTTCGTTTGTGTTGGCTTTGTTTGGACTTGGCTGGTTGATGTATTTCGGGCATCGCTAGGACTAAAAATCGTGTGTTTTCGAGGCACCCTACTTTTTCTGTCGCTTAGTGCATCGGCCGTGGCCCAAGATTCGGCTGTTCGTTTGCCGGAAAATTTCCTTCAATTTGACGTGAGCAAGCTGAGCCGGGCAGTGCGAGAAGCGCCTCGAGTTCGCCTTGCCGACCTCAAGAACAAAGTGGTGAGGTCCGAAGTGCGCAGGCCCGAAACTTGCGGATACATCAGAATCGCCCCAGTGGGTCCGGCAGTAGACCCGAACATCATGCTCCCGTTCCGGTATTACGTTCAGGGCAGAATGCGAAGCATCCCTGGGCTGGCTCCTTGTAGTAACCTTGCCGAGAATTGACTAGGGCTTGGCAGGTAATTGAGTAATTTTTTCGCCGACCTTCTGGTATGCACCGAGCTTGGCGTCGGCAAGATCAGGCCGGCGGATGCTGATCGACTCAACCAGGGTACTGTTCGGGCCGGGCTTTGAGCTCAATAGCTGTTGTTCGCGAAT
>JANXLY010000240.1 GCA_025354885.1 Acidobacteriota bacterium
CAGCATCGGATCCTTCTTCAGTTGCTCGTGATCGTTGAGATCTTCATAGCCCAAAGCTAAACCATACACCCGTAGCCGTAGCATCTCCAACACGCTGTGCTCCACACGCCGTTGGTCCCGCTAATCAGCGAAGCAACTCGCCAACCGTTCCGTCAGCCGCAGCCTCCGATCCACTTCCCTCAACAACAGCGCTCCCCCATCGCTGCTGCTCTGTTCTCCGTCAAACTCCGCCACCACTTGCTTCAAATAATGTCCTTCAAACTCGAAGCGTTCCTGGATACACTCTGTCATAGCCAAGGCCTCTTTCTTCTTGGTTCCAACTGCTTGTAGACAAATCAGTTATGCCATGAGTGGAGGCCTTTTGCTAGTTCTTTGTGAGAAATCCGGGCTAACGGGGGAACATGGTTTGGATTTCCAATGAATTTTTGACAGGCAGCGGATAGGGAGTTTACAGGCGGAAGCTCGCCCTTTTCCCCCTTGCGTCCCAGCAACGTGGAAGTGTGGCATTTCCCACAAGTATTCTCGTATGCTGTACGGCCCGCTTCAGCCTGAGCGGCAGTGAAAACTCCGGGTGCAGTCTGTTGCTGTCCGGTCAGAACGAGGCGTCCTGAACCGAGCATGGCGACAGCGAGCAGGATTGCTTGACGGTTCACTGTTGTTACCTCACTTACGGCTTGATTATACTTGCCCGCAAATGCCAAGTGGTCGCCCGTTATCTAGAAACGGCATCGTAGAAAATTTCGGATATGGATGAAGCGGGTTTGGCAGCGGACTTTTTGTTGGCTTTGGAGGTCCCGGACGGGGCGCTGTTTCAAAACTCACCCTTTGTGAGACACGAATGGGCTTGATCACGTGGGCAGCCCCGGCGGTCACAGCGGATTGGATACTGGTCGCGCCTGCACCGGAATGATACTGCGGCTGGTCGGGAAGGGTAGAGTGATCGAAGCGGTGCCAAGTAGAGATCATGCCAAATAATTCTGAAAGTGACACGCTACCCGGCGACATCCTGCGTAGATCCAGTATCTGCCATAAAGGACGATATGAGGCGGTGCATTTGGTACGGAAAGGGCAGTTTCGATGGCTGAAATGTCAAGTTGTCCGACGGCAGATTCGGTTCTTCGACCCGTTGTTCGGACTCTCAGCTTTGACCACAACATCGGCAAGACTGGCCCGGCCGCCGGCACTGGATTATTCTTTGCAACACAACCGCCGCAAGCGATCAAACAGCTGTTCCGAATAATGCTCCGACGGCGGCCGTGCTCGCCATTGCCAGTGCACCCCAGAACAAGACACGAGTTGCTCCCACCAACACGCCAGCACCGCCCGCACGTGCCGCTACTCCTCCCAGGAGCGCCAGAAAAAATAGGGAGCTAACAGAAACCATTGGGATGAGAGTTGCTTCCGGCACGACGGTGGTAACGAGCAGAGGCAACGCCGCTCCCACTGCGAAACTCGCGGCTGAAGCAAGCGCTGCCTGTAGCGGACGCGCGCGTAGTGTTTCTGTGATTCCGAGTTCGTCTCGGGCATGAGCACCGAGCGCGTCGTGAGCCGTCAACTGTACCGCCACTTGCTTTGCCAGAATCGGATCTAGCCCGCGTGTGACATAGATTGCCGCAAGCTCCTTGAGCTCGCCTTCACTATCCGCCGCGAGTTCCGCTCGTTCCCGATTGAGGTCGGCTGCTTCGCTATCTGCCTGTGAATGAACAGACACATATTCGCCCGCAGCCATTGCCCCTGCACCTGCCACCAAGCCGGCGATACCTGCAACTAACACGTTGCTGTGCGTCGAATGCGCTGCGGCTACTCCGAGTACCAGACTCGCAGTCGAAACCAGGCCGTCATTTGCGCCGAGTACCGACGCGCGCAGCCAGCCAATGCGGTCTGTGAGGTGGCCTTCCTTGTGGATTACATGCATGATTGAACCTTTTCTGCATCCTTGCAGTTCAAGCACTGAAGAAGATGACTACAACAGGTTAGCGAAATCGACGTGGTTGTGATGGTTCCAGGGGCTTCTCAGCGTCGCCATAGCGGCCTTGCAGAATTTCGAGGAGGGTCCGGCGGCGCGCAAATTTGCTCTTCAGCTCTTTGCATTTTTCAAAAAAATACCCTCGCTGGTCGATCCGGTTTGCGAGGGCCCAGGCAGCATCAATGCCCTCGACAGCCGCGTTATGGTCAGCGCCCTTGGTATCCGTGATCACTCTATCAGCGAACGAAAAATACGCTTCGATGCCCTCGCGGCAGGGGCACTTTGCTGCCGCATCGTTGAGAAAGTCGATGTTACAGCCCAGCTTGCGAACCAATCCCCAAACTTTCTCCCACTCACCATCTTCGACATAAATGACCGCCAAGGGGGTGCCATCGTAGATCGAGCCGGATTCAATTTTGCGCATGACCTGGGCGACAAGTTTACTTCGCAACTCTTCCCATCCGGGCCAGCCGACCGCAGATTTTCTGAGCAGACGAAAGTGAGTTTGCGAGCCGGTCTGGCGGAATAGATCGAGAGCGGTATTGACGGCCTCATCCTGGCGGCCCAGCTTCAGAAATTCCTGCGTGAGGAATTCGCGAAGCTCAAAAGTCTCACCCGGGCCAAAGGCTGCGACCCCGTTGCGCGCCCACTGAATGGCGAGCTCCTGATTTCCTGCTTCGAGCGCTAACCTGGCCAACTTGAGATAGTCGTGGGGGCGATTCCTGAATCGGGTATAAATCGCGATCAAGGCATCCCAGTCCTTGCGTTCGCGGGCGAAGCGCTCCATTTGACGCAGGAGGAAAGATTCGTTCGGTGGCGTTGCCCAGTATTGCTTACTGGTATTGACAGGAGGGAGCGCTTTCCAGGCATTCTCGACCAGACGTCTCGATTCTGCAATCCCTTCCGGGCCGAGCAGGTCTGCGTATCGGACTGAGGCATTCACAAAGCAGTGGAACTGCTTTTGCAGTTCGAAATCGAATAGCAGTTTCGCCAGTTCCAGCGGATCCGGGGGTGCTTGTTCGCATGCCTTTTGATGCAGTGTCTCGATGCGCTTTTCCCGATTGTAGAGGTCTTCGCCGTAGAGTATACGGCTTGCCTGCTCATCAAAATACGGTAAGAGCTGCCGACACAAATGAGCAACTGCCGCAGGATGCCCTTCGTCGCAAAACTTCTCTAGGGAAGATATTGCAGCGTCAAGAGCTTTTACGTATGGCTTCAGTTCCCGAGCATGCATCTTGTAGCGTCGATTCTTGACGGCCAGTTCGAAACTCAGCTTAAGTGCGGCGGCACTCTCAACGGCGCCCGTGCGCTTGGCGGCATAAAGCGTAAGCCGCTCTCGAAGGCTTGCATCTTCGCTCGACCATTCGAGCAGGAGAGACTCCATCTCTTCGGTACTCGCCTCAAGGAAGTGT
>JANXLY010000287.1 GCA_025354885.1 Acidobacteriota bacterium
CTTACCGCAACGATGCGTCGCAGGTATTTCGCCGGCTGATTCGAAGCCTGCCCAATCGGCAGGGGGTCCTCGGTGTTGCCACTTGCGACAAGGGCCTGCCAGCTATGATGATGGCTCTTGCGGCCACTCACAACCTGCCAACGATCCTCGTGCCAGGTGGGGTCACCTTAGCAACAGAAGACGGGGAAGACACTGGCAAGGTGCAGAGCATCGGAGCGCGCTTTGCGCACGGAGCCATCACCCTTGAACATGCCGCTGATATGGGGTGTCGCGCTTGCGCCTCGCCCGGCGGTGGATGCCAGTTTCTTGGCACTGCTGCAACGGCGCAAGTAATCGGAGAAGCCCTCGGCCTTGCCTTGCCCCACGCCGCGCTTGCTCCCTCGGGTGCGCCGATCTGGCTCGACATGGCCCGCCGCTCGGCCAAGGCCCTCCTGCTGATGTCTGAACAACGGATGACCACAACCAGCGTACTTACGCAGGCTGCGCTCGATAACGCGATGGTCGTGTTCGCCGCCTTCGGTGGCTCTACCAACGTCATCATGCACCTTGCAGCCATTGCATATCACGCAGGACTCAAACGCCCCACCACCGCCGACTGGACGCAGGTCCACCGCCAGATCCCACGCATGGTCGATGCCCTGCCTAACGGCCCGCTCAATCATCCTACGGTGCAGGTCTTCCTGGCTGGTGGCGTTCCCGAAGTGATGCTGCATCTACGCGCAGCAGGGCTGCTTGACCTCAGTGCCATCACTGTCACCGGACACACACTCGGTGAATGCCTCGACTGGTGGGAAGGCAGCGAACGACGTCATCTCCTTCGTAAACAACTCCTCGAGCGAGATGGCGTGAACCCCGATGACGTTCTGCTTTCGCCTGATTCGGCGCGTTCGCGCGGGCTCACAGCGACGGTCTGTTTTCCGCACGGGAATCTTGCCCCGGGAGGCTCAGTCATCAAGAGTACATCGATCGACCCAAGCGTCGTCGATGCCGATAATGTCTACCGCAAACGCGGCAAGGCTCGTGTGTTTTATTCAGAACCCGATGCAATCAAAGCAATCAAGTCCCATGGAGAGGGCGGCATCCGTGCCGGAGAAATTCTTGTGCTCAGCTGCCGAGGGCCCATGGGTAGCGGGATGGAAGAAACCTACCAGCTCACCAGTGCGCTCAAGTTCCTCGATTTTGGAAAACATGTCGCAGTGATTACCGACGCCCGCTTCAGTGGAGTTTCAACTGGTGCCTGCATCGGCCATGTCACACCGGAAGCACTGTCGGGGGGCCCGATAGGAAAACTTCGGGATGGCGATCTTATCGAGATTATCGTCAATCGCAATGACCTTACTGGCAGCGTAAATCTGATTACCGAAGAGGGCGGAGTGGCGGGTGGAGATCAACTTCTTGCCTCTCGTCCCATGCCCGAAGATCTTGCCGCAGATCCACAAATGCCCGCAGACTCTCGACTTTGGGCTGCGCTGCAGGATGTCAGTGGAGGCACCTGGGGAGGAGCAGTTTACGACGTGGAACGTATCCTCGAAGTGCTGGCCGCCGGCAAGAGAGCACTCGGGCTCTAACTAACCGGCTTGACCTCAACCCGCTTGTACATTTCTTTGGTCTGCTCCAGATTGGCAAAGCTGATGCCGGGCAACATTGCCGAAGCCGTACCGGCAGCCACGCCCCAACGCAAGGCATCGTAGAACGCCTTGCCTTTCATCATGGCCCACGTAAACGCTGCTGCCATTGCATCGCCCGCACCGATTGGACAAACCGCATCCACTCTTGGCGGGATCGCTTCGTACACGCGGTCTGCCGTGCAGCCCATCGCACCTCGTGCGCCAAGCGAAAGTACGACTGTCTCGGCTCCCATTTCACGAATCCTCTGTGCTGCATCTACAAAATGGCCCCGTGTCAGAAGTGCCCGCCCAAGTAACCGTTCTGCTTCCGGCTGGTTCGGCGTCACAACTGTTGGACCCGCCTCAATGCTCAAGGTCAGCGGGTCGCTGTCGGTGTCGAGCAGCGTATTCACGCCATGCTCTTTCGCAGCTGCGATCAGACGCGAATAGAAATCACTCGGAACTCCAGGCGGCACACTGCCGCAAAGCATTAGCCATTTTGCCTTGGGCAAGCGCTTCACAATCGCCTGCTCGATCGCTGCTACCTCGGTAGCTGCCAATTGCGGCCCCCGCTCGTTCAACTTGACGCTCAAACCCTGTTTGTCCGTAATCGAGAGGTTGTGACGGATCGCATTCTTCATCGGCACAAACTGCGAAGCGAAGCCATAGCTCTTCATCAGCGCTTCAAAGTGCATTCCGCTTTCGCCACCAGAAAAAGCAATTGCCAGAGTCTTGCCGCCAAAGGAATGGATCACTCGCGAGGCGTTGATGCCACGTCCACCTGCACTCTCAAAGCTGTCGAGAATGTAGGCCCGGTCTTCAAAAACCAGTTGATCGGCCGAAATGTTTTGATCCACGGCTGGATTGAGCGTTACGGTAATGATCAAGTCTCGATTGTACTTGCTACCCTGATTGCTTGTCTCGTGATGATTATCCCGTTCCTACCAGCGCCGCTTGGTGGAGCCTCGCGGCAGTCTCATTTTTCTGGGGCACAACTTACCTTGGGATTCGCATTGCACTCGAATCCATCCCGCCGCTGGTCCTTGTTGCGAGCCGGTTTTTGCTCTCGGGTGGATTAATTCTCACCTTTGCACTCTGGCGCAAATGGCCCATGCCGCGCGCTTCCGCGTTCTGGTGGCCGGTTGGCACCGGCCTCCTCACCCTCGGAGCCGGGAACTACTGCCTCACCCTCGCGGAAACACACATCCCCAGCGGCCTCGCCGCACTGTTCATTACCGTTGCACCGTTTTGGATGATTGGCACCGATATGATTATCCCCGGCGGAGATCGCGTAAATCCCAAGGCATTTATTGGCATGCTGATTGGATTTGCAGGGGCGGTTTGGCTTGTGGGGCCCGAGGCGCTGCAATCCGGCATCAGCGGCAGTACTGTAAAAGGCTTCCTGATTCTTCAGGGCAGTTGCTTCACCTGGTCGCTCGGATCGATACTCCAGAAACGGCGCTCCGATAAGACCAACCCGATTCTCGTTGGCGCAATTCAGCAGATGTCCGTCGGCATTTGCTTTGGAATCTTCTGTCTATTTCGTCAGGACTGGAGCTTTCAACTTAGCCCGAGAGTTCTGGGTGCTGTGATCTACCTCGCGCTGTTTGGTTCGATCGTTGCCTATAGCGCTTACCTCTATGCACTCAAACATCTTCCGCTCGCAATCGTCTCGATCTACACATACATCAATCCGGTTGTCGCCGTTACTTTAGGCTGGCTGTTCTATCGAGAAGAGTTCGGAATTAAGGAGCTCAGTGCAATGCTGGTCATCTTCTCAGGTGTTTGGCTGGTCAAAAAGCTAAGCATTTCCACCTAGTAAATCTAAGGCAAAATACTTTTATTTTCAGTCACTTAGAACCCTCCAGAATGTTCGATAATTCGGTAGGTCACTTGTTTACAGAAGGTACTAAAGTGGATTCTCCAAAAGGTGGTTTCACATTGGAACGAATATTCCCGATATGAAACATGAAACCCCTTTTGGTTCCCGCTTCGGGTCTGTGGAAAAATCAGGTGACAGATCAGGTTGTTGGTCCAAGATTGAGGATCTCCATTAACTCTATATCCATCAATAACTTAGGGACGATGTGAGGCAACTCGAATGGCTTACGCTTTGCACCAAATAAGGACTAAAGTTTCGGAAAGAGAACGGCACGCTCCTTGCATTCAGGAAAGCGTCGCTGAAAGGGCAGTTCAAAACGAACTCAACCCAAGGCGACGACCCGGTAAAAGGATCGAAGTAATGCGCAAGCCCCCAACTAAAGAGATGATCGGCACCAAGACCCAACAAGTTGAGAGCGATATCAAAATTGCAGCTTCATTCTCCCGCCGGGAAACAATTCCCAAAGTCCGCCTGGAGATTTCAACCATGACCGCTGCCCAAGTTTCGTTCGAAGCTCTCACCCATTCCATCGAGTCGAGTGCTGTTCTTGAATCTGCTCTTCTGGAATCCGAAGTTCCCGATTCCGTCCACCCTGACCAAAGTCTTTACGCCCAACGCGACCGGGTGGTCCTCGAACACCTTCCGCTGGTGCGAGCCATCGCAGTGCGCGTCCACGACAACCTGCCCGTGCACGTAGATCTCGACGACCTGATCCATGCCGGCATTATGGGCTTGTTCGACGCAGCCACAAAATTTGACATGGAGAAAAACGTTGCCTTCTCTTCCTATGCAAAGCACCGGATCAAGGGCGCGATTCTCGACAGCCTCCGTCAGCTCGACTGGGCATCACGAGATCTTCGCCGCCGTCACAAACAGGTAGAAGCAGTAACCCGTGAATTGGCCTCCGAACTGCACAGAAACCCCACTGAGCAAGAGATTGCAAAGAAAATGGGCGTTGATGTAGACCGCTGGCGCCAAATGATGATCGACCTCCGCAATGTTGGTCTTGTATCCGCCTCCACACGCACCCACGAGAGTGAAGATCTTCCCGCTCCCGATTTTCCCACCAGCCCCGACAACCATCCTGATTCCATCTGTGCCCGTGAAGAATTGCGCAGCCTGCTTGGCTCCGCGCTTCACACCCTGCCAGAACGTTACCAGCGCGTCGTAATGCTCTACTACACCAAGGAGCTGACGATGAAGGAAATCGGCAACATGCTCGGAATCAATGAGAGCCGCGTCTCGCAGATCCACAAGGCCGCTCTTGAAAAAATGGCGAATGCCTTAGGCCAGGCCGGTATCAGCTCAGCCGCTGCATTCTAATCAATTGATATCGATCTTATAGGGCATCCAGCGCATCATCCCGCCCTGCCGCATAGCAGGGCGCAAGGCCCGCCGGATCTCATCGACATAAGCGGGTTTTTCAAGCGAGAAGATTCCACCCATTGCCGCACCAAGCAGCTTTTCATCAGTGAACCACTTCTCGAACGTGTTCTGGGTAGGTGGATACGGAATCAGCTGCACCTTTGCATCAGGCGCAATCTTTGCCTTCTTTAGCAATGCCGCCAGAGCTGCATCAATCCCGCCAATTTCATCCGTTAACCGCTTTGCTTGAGGATCCGATGCAATCCAGGCCCGGCCCTGAGCCAGCAATTCAATCTCTTCCACCTTTGCTCTTCGACCTGCTGCTACCTTGCCTACAAAGGTCGTGTAGCTCTCATCGATCCCCTCACGAAGTTTCTTGCGGGCAATCTCAGACAGCGGCTTGTATACAGAATCGATATCCGCATTCTTGCCTTTCTGCATGCCATCCATGGTCAGGCCAATCTTGTCGTAAAGTCCTTTGAGATTGGGGCGGCCATAGACCACACCAATCGATCCGGTAATCGTCCCGGGATATGCAAAAATGGGGTCTCCCGTGACGGCCATGTAGTAGCCTCCACTCGCAGCAACGTCCGACATGGAGATCACTACAGGCTTCACCTTGCTTAATTCCAGAAGGGCAGCGAGCAGCTCATCAGAAGCAACTGCATCGCCGCCGGGTGAATCAATTCGAAGCAAAACGGCTTTGTACTTCGCGTCTGACTTCAAATCCTGCACATGCTTGATAAAGTCTCGCGAAGCGATCATGCTCTCGCTACCAAACCCACCAGCCCCTCCGCCGCGCACAATATCCCCTTCGGCAACGAAGTAGGCGATCTGGTTCTCTCCCTCGCGCTCCCATCGAAAGCGAATCTGCTTACGGTAATCCCGCGCTGAACTCGCATTCTTCGTAGAAACATTCGCCTTCTTTGCTAGCTGCTCAATCGCGACATTCTCATATTCCAGCGCATCAACAAGCTTCTCGCGAAGGGCAGCTTTGGCGAGGAAAGGTCCATCGTCGATCAGGCGCTCTATCTCTGCTGGGCTCTTTTTGCGCCCATCGGCAATCCCTTTCACCATCACCGAGAAGATCCCGTTCAGAATCGCACCGAGCGATTCTTTGGACTCCGGCGTCATCGTCGTTCTGGTGTAGCTATCGCCAAAATCCTTGTATTTCCCTGCGTGAACGATCTCCATTTGCACGCCTAACTTGTCGAGAGTGTTCTTGTAATAAGTCCGCTCGGCACGCAATCCCTTGAGATCGAGGATGTCTTCGTCTACCATCGAGATCCGGTCGGCGGCGGTCGCCACAAAATAGTCTTTGGCGCTGGGGCTGCGTAAAAATGCATAAAGCGGCTTGCCACTCTTCTTAAAGGCGACTAGCGCCATCCGAACTTCTTCCGCTTTGGCCCAACCCATGGACGTGCGCCCTGTCGCGAGCAACAGCCCCTTGATCTTGGTGTCCTTTGCTGCCTTCTCAAGCACCTGCTTGATCTCAATTACCGTCCAGGGGCTCTGCTGATCCAGCCATGGAATCGGGATTTCGTCAGCCGGATGTTCCTGAATCGCACCGTCGAGGCGCAACACCATATAAGACTCGGCGGCTGCTTCGGGAGCACTCTTGCTCGCCATTCGCACCAGCGCAAAGCCGACAATTACGATGGCGACGCCCGCAAAGACGAAGCCGCAAAGGATACCGAGGAGAAACTTCTTCATTCACCTTCTAGGATACGGTCGAATCGCTTGCTCACGTCTCTTAAATATTCTGAATCGCCACCGCGCAGCTCCACCGTTGCCACGCCGTCGTAGCCAATTTCTGCAAATGCTTTGTGAACTGCTGGCCAGTCGATCTCTCCATCCCAAAGGTCGACAAACTCGGCCTGGCGGTTTTTGAAGCGGAAATCCTTGATGTGTACTTTGGCAATTCGCTTCTTACCGAGAGTCCGGATCCAGTCTTGCGGATAGCCAAGCAACACCGTGTTGCCAACGTCAAAATAATTCATCAAATATGGTGACTGGAAAGAATCAACGTAATTCACCATCTCGAGCGGACTCAACAAGAACTTGTTCCACACGTTTTCGACCGCGATGATGATCTTGGCTTTTTCCGCTTCGGGTAGAAGTATCTTGATCTGCTGGACACTCTTCTTCCAGGCATCACCGTAAGGCGCACTTGGGCTCACAACCGCCGGCACCAGCAACACAGTGCTCGCTCCCCAAGCCTTGGCATTGCGAATGCTTGTTCGCATGCCTTGCATCGACGTAGCGACGGTTGCGGCATCTGACGAATTCAGCGGATACTTCCAGTGCGCCCCGTTCATTACGCCGTGGATCTTGAGGCCAGTGTCAGCACTTGCCTTCGCAATTACGGATTCTTCTTTGGCATCTTCAACCGTGCCCATCTCGATATGCGTGAATCCGGCCGCCTTGCCGACTTCGAATTTCGACTTCCAGTCCGGTAATTCGCGCGGCAGCATACTTCCTAGAACCGCTTTCTTGATAGGCAAGCGCGCCGCTTTCGCGCTGCTGGCAAATGCAGCACCGATTCCAGCCAACATCAAATCTCGACGAATCATGGGGTAATCTCCTCAGGCCAGCGGATATTTCATTTCAGCAGCGATCTTCTTAATGTAATTGAAGCCTTCATTGTATTCCTCAGCCGTCTTCAAATGTTCCAGCATCAGCGGCATCGCAACAGGCAAATTCTGCAGGCCGCGCAAATACGAGCGGTAGTCCACCTGCCCGCGCCCAGGGATCACTTCGAGAAAATGAACATTCAACTCCACAACCCATTCGAGATCTTTCGCATGACAACTGCGGATGTGCCGACCCAGCTTGCGGAACCACTCGTCAATCAAAGCTCCACTCTGATAAAACTTCTCTGGCGAATTTATGGCGTTACAAACATCGAGATGCACCGCAAAGGCTTTACGGTCGATCGCCCGGATCAACTTCAGGTAATTATCGGGCGAGTCTGGAAGCGTCCAGCCCATCACCTCCAGCGTGAAGAAGCTGCGCGTTGGTTTCACCGTATCGAGGATGCGGCGGCAATTCTCCACCGTCTCGTCAAAGCACTGCTTCGACAGATTTTTCTCGTGCGGGCCAAACCAGCTCTTTTCGTTGTAGCTCCCGGCAATATCGACGCAGCACCTCGCACCCACCTCGTCTGCAATCGCCATCCGCTCCACAACATATTCATAATTTTCTTTACGCTTGGCTGCGTCGACATCGAGCAGGTTCTTCCAGGCTCCCACCTCGGCGATCACAACTTTCTCTTTGGCAAATGCGGCTTCGATTGCCCGCAATCGCACTTTGTCGCCCACCTTCACCTGCGGGCAGTAAGCCGCACTGTACCCA
Organism: Acidobacteriota bacterium; assembly: GCA_025354885.1. Classification (GTDB taxonomy): domain Bacteria; phylum Acidobacteriota; class Terriglobia; order Bryobacterales; family Bryobacteraceae; genus Bryobacter. The sequence continues at coordinate 8,209 of JANXLY010000287.1, forward strand.
AGTCGACGGTGTTCGCGAGCGAGCTCGGCGGGGTCGTCTGACTTGAGAAAAATCGGGCCACCAATAAGCAAAGCCCCCGCGGAGGCAGATGCGGAGGCTTGCATTGAGGCAATAGCCAAGCTGGAACTGAGTCTTAATAAATCACGGCGCTTCACGCTGCGATTGTATAAGGAATTTGCTCTTTTGTTAAACCAGATTTGGGATCTTGATGATCTTCTTCTGGATTGCGTACTGCACGAGCTGCGCTTTGTTGTGAATATCCAACTTGCGCATCAGGTTAAACTTATGTGCTTCTACCGTCTTGACGCTCAGATTGAGGTCACACGCGATTTCCTTCACGCTCTGGCCCTCAGCAAGCATCTTCAACACTTCGCGCTCGCGAGTCGTAAGTGTCGCAAAACGGGGCAGGCGATTGGCGCTCTTGATGCGGCTGCGGAAATCGTCTACCAACTGGCTCAGCATCCGTGGACTGAGATAGCTGCCGCCGCGGCAAATGTCGCGGATTGCGCTAATCAGCTGACCAGACGGACTGTCCTTGAGCACATAGCCGCTTGCGCCGACTTCCATGCCCTCCACCAGATAATCTTCGTCGTCATACATCGTCAAAAACAGAATCTTGGTTTCTGGACGGTTTTTCTTGATTTGCCGAGTCGCTTCAAAGCTGCTCAACCCGGGCATTCCGATGTCCATCAACACCAGGTCCGGGCGAACTTCTGCTGCGCGATCGACAGACTCACCGCCATTGGGTGCTTCGGAAACTACTTCCATGTCTGCTTCCGCATTGATCAGCGTCTTGATCCCCTGCCGAAACAGGGTATGATCATCTGCCAACAAAATTCGAATCTTGGCCATTTTTCTAACTACCTCCCCCAAATTAAGGGTTTAATGGTTCACTTCTCGCAGCAGGGGCAACTCGATATGGATCCGAGTGCCTTTCCGGAAACGGCCTTTGAACTTCATGCCTCCGCGGGCCACAGACTCACCAAGTCTCGATACTTGCGCATCATTCTTGGCAACTCCGTTCTTTCCAGTCGCCCTCGGATGGCTTTCTACGTAGAACTTTCCACCGAGGAGTGCTACGCGCTCGCGTAACCCGGCCAAACCGTAGGAGTCTCTCTGCGCCAGTGCCTCTTCAACTTCAAAGCCGACACCATCGTCCTCTACGTTTAGCCTCAACACTCCATCGGCACTCTCGAGCGAAATGTTTACATGAGTTGCCTGAGAATGTTTACCCACATTGTTCATGCACTCCTGAACAAGCCGATAGAGAATCACTTCAGTCTTCTTAGCTATTTTCCCCATACGGGATAGGGCGAGTTTTACGCGCGCCGGATGCACACGGCTAAAGCGACTCACCAATTGGCGTAGGGCAGCCCCCAGGCCTAATTGTTCGAGAACTGCAGGGCTGAGTGCGGCAATCAAACGACGAATTTCGAGAATCGTCAGCTCTGTCAGGTCCCTTGTTTCTTTTAACTTACTCTTCAAAGGAGCTTCTTCCGGCTTGAGATTCTCCTCGATCATCTCCAGCTGCAGACGAATGCACAACATCGACTGTCCTGCCTCATCGTGCAATTCGCGACTGATGCGGCGACGCTCCATTTCTTCTACCTGCAGCATTCTCTCGGCTAGCCGTCGGACTTGCTCTTCGCGGGCTGCAAGATCTTCCATCAACCTGGCCTTTGCCGCACCCATCAGACAGCGTTCAGCGGCAACCTCCAGCATTTCCTGCTCGCGAGGTAGCCATTCATAATTCTTTCGGAAGCGAAATTGCATCACACCCCGTAAACGCAACCCATCCACCAACGGGACGCTCCAGCAAGTGGCGTAGCGGTCCTTGGTGCGCTTGTCGAGAACCAGCGGTCCCAGATAGTCGGCCTCACTCAGACAAAACGGCTTTGCTAGCGCGACCGATAAGTCGGATTCATTCGTAACCAGATGTGGCGGTGTTTTGGTACCTTCTCCGACATATGCCATAGGCACCAGCACCTGATCATTCTTGTCGAGAAAAAAGAGACAAGAGCTGTCTGCGCGGTAAAGTGTTGCCAGTGTTGTCATGAATCGCCTTAGCAACTCATGCAGGCCCCTGCTCTCGAGCTCAATCCGGAAGAGCTCGCTATAAGCCTGAGTTTCGCTCTCACGCACCTGGTAATACGCATTGTTGAGCGTCAGAAGTATGCAGAAATGCAGCTGTTCATTCGCCCAACGGAATTGTCCGGCCCGCTCCTTGCCCAGCTTTTCGATTAACGGCAACAAGAGACGGTCATACTCCTGCAGCGCCTGCTGAATCCCTCCGGGAGGCAAATTCAACTTCGCCAAACGCCGCCCACTATATTCCACCTGCTCCAAAAATTCGAGCATCGACTTACGGCTGCCCTTCGCTGGCCCTAACATTCGCGCCGCCGTACCCGTTGTAATCGCGATCAGTGCCTGGATCTGCCGTGAAGCGAATCGCAAACCCTTCAAGCGCTCAACAAATTGTTTCTCCAGCCCGTCTGACAGTGGGCAAAGCCACTGCGCGAGACCAGCCAGTGGCTTCCGCACCGGATCCTTCAGGATGTGTGCGGCGTTTGCCAAAACCGTCGAAGCTTCTACTCTCGGAACTGCTGTTGCCATTTCGCTCTTCCAGATCCATCGAGCGCATACGGCAATTGCTTTAGTCCCACTGCGCAAATACCACCTGATTCGCTTAGGATTGGCGCGGCCAGGCCTGCGGAAAAAGAAATGGGCCCTGTCACACGGCAGATTGCCGTTAATGACAGGGCCCACCGGGCGAAACTTCTTAAGCTAGCTGCTTCTTGCAGTACTCAAAGCACTTCTTCACTTCAGCCACCGTATCGGCACCCTTGTACTCATACTCGATATTGGCAGGAAATTTGTACTTCTTCGCCGACATCAGCGCGAGCACCGCCTTGATCGGAGTATCGCCTTCACCAAACGGCACGTTGGGACCCTGATCCTTCTTCCGGTCTTTCACGTGGATGCAGACCGTCCGGTCGGCAATCTTTTCGAGATAGGCAGTCGGGTCAAAGTTGGCGGCGGTAAAGTGGCCGATATCGAGGTTAATACCTATGTATTTGCTGGTGCCTTTCATTGCGTCGGCAAAATTTTCGGCAGTAGCAAATTCATTGGGCTTGATGTTGGAATGGTTATGCATCCCTACATAGACCTTCGCCTTCGCTGCAAAGGGGTCGATCCTTTTGGCTGTAGTGACATTGGAAGAAGCGGTCAACTTGTTGATGCCGAGCGCCTTGGCAAATTCAAAGCCACGTTGAATTTCTTTGTCCGTGAAGTCTTCACGGAAGCTGTAGTTGTAGGCCCACAGCTCAATTCCTGCTGCGTCAAACTTCCGGCGCACCTCCTTGAAGTGATCAAGACTCACCGTTTCGCGCCACTTGCGCAATTCAGCGCGGTCGCTGATCTTTGGCTCGACGTGGCCGCTAAAAAGCTCCACCTTTCCGAGTCCGATCTCGACCATTGCCTTGATGGCACCGTCGAGGTCACGATCACGAAAGCTGTAGCTCTGGGCACCAATCGAAACGCCCTTGATTGTCGAATTGATCTTGGCGGCGGACAACGAAGCCGCGCCGACGGTCGCCAGGGCGCCGACGGCAAATTCTCTACGGGATAGCATGTAGCTATTCTATGCGCCCGACGAGCAGAATTTGGGTGCCCCCGGCATTTGCCGTCCCAGTGCCCGACACTTGAATGAGATAGGTCTTGCCTTCTTCGATATCAAAGCGAAGCTGTGGTTGCGTAGCCGACTTCTCACAAGCCTTCTCCTGTTCCCTGGTGATGCCCCCCTCGTAAACAGTAATCACGTTGCCGCGAATCGCCGCTTGCGCACCTGTCGTGAACGCTGAAATATAGAGAGGACCCGTGTAAGTAGCGACCAGACGGAACCAGTTCCCCCGCGAATCCACAGAATCGGTGCAGGAATGCACCGGCGCTGTTTCAGAATTTGGAGCCGGAAATCCCAGCGTGCTGCCGCTGCCCACAAAAGGAAGGTTCGTCAGAGAAAAGGCTGCATCTGCACTTCCGTTACCGGTCACGGACCTCGCTGCAGACTGCACCACACTCAGCCCCCGGTCTCCGACCAGTACTGAACTGCTTCGCTGCACCGTTGCAGTATTCACGCTGAACTGAAGAGAAAGATCACTCGGGCCTTTGCCCGTCGCTGTAATCGCTCTAGCCCAGCTACTGTTAGGCAGTATCGACCAATTGCAATCTGCACCCGTCTCAAGATTTGTTTTTACTAAACCGCCAAAGGCATTGACTGGCGCAACCGGGCCGAGGACAAAACTGCAAGCCGCCGGCTGTTCGCCATTCAGCGTCACAGACCAGGCACCTCTGCCGTGCGTAAAGGCAAATAAAGTCGACACATTGTTTTCCCGCACAATATTGAGTGCCTCAACGACCGTGCTTACAAAGCCAGAATCTTCCTTCGCCCAGGTAATTCCGCCATCAAGAGAAGCAAAAATGCCCGCGTCACTGCCAACGTATAGATTCTGCGAATTCGCCGGGTCAATCGCAATTGAGTGTGCGGGTAAATCCGGCAAACTGCTGTCACCGCTGCCGTCCCAGCGCGTCCAACTCGCTCCCCCGTCTGTTGAGCGAAACAGATGGCCTTCTCCAGTGCTGTTGTTGAAGGTGCTGATCGTGGCATAAACAGTGTCCTGATTGTTCGGGTCAAATTCGAGCCAGGACACATACCCATTGATGCGCGCAAATTCATAGGGCCACTCCGAATCTTCGTTGTCCGTGGTGGCAGTATTGCTCCGGTACACACGTCCCGTTGTCGTGCCAAACACCACGCGATCAGGATTACCAGGGGCAATCGCCATCGCACTGATGTTGCCCAGAGGGATTTCCTTGCTTACACGCTTCCAGCTATCTGCTCCATCGTCGGTACGCCACAATGATCGTCCTCCAATATAGAGCCGCTTAGACTGGTTTGGGTCCATACGGAAGGGCGTAATGAACAAAAAATTTCCCGTTACCTCTGTAATGCCATGGATTGCGCTGCTAAATGTCACTCCGTTTGTCGCCCGCAGCAACGAGAGTCCCGTGTTCTCCAAGTAAACCCTGTTCGGGTCATCAGGAGCAATTGCAACATAACCGCCATCGCCTCCAGCTATAGAGGACCAAAGCTTTCCCTGAGCAGCCGCACCGCGGTTCGTGCCATTGTCCTGCTTGCCACCCAGGAACGCCGAACCACCCGGAAATGGCAGCCCGTGATAGAACTGCGAAGTGGTCATGCCGCGAGACAATTCCACAAAGCGCATGCGGGTTCCGCCGGTTGTGCAGGCATCGCTCGGCTGCATCCCCACAGAAGCATCAGCATTGTCCGTGCGATGCAGACCGCCATCATTCAGAAAGTAAACAGAACGATTGGCCTGCCCGTCGTATCGGGGGTGGAAAAGGATCAGATGATGGTCCGCATGAGTATAAGCGATATTGTTCGACGGAGCCCACCAGTAGGAAGCCAAGCCCCAGTTCGCTCCTCCATCCTCAGATTTCATGATGTCGATACCGCCCGCAAATACTTTGTCAGGATTGGTCGGGTCGACGGCGATTGCAATGTTATACCAGCCCTGATTTCGATACAGGATCGCCCCTGTGCCCGAACAGACATCATTGAATAGGCGCACAGGGTTTGAGAGCAGCGCAGTATTCATGCGCTTTTCATCCTTGTTGCTGGCTCGCGTCTCCCAGCTATCCTTATCACCGCTTGCGCCCGATCTGTAAACTGCCAGTAGGCCATCCTTGTAATTGCCTTCTTCACGGCTCGACGCCAGCACGTAGACGATATCCGGGTTGGACGGCGCAATCGCAATGGCAGACCGCGCCATGTTTTCATGCGTCAACACAGCCTCCCATGCAGCATCTCCGTCTGCCGCCTTGTTACGGAAAATCGTCGTTTGTGTGGAGCGACGCCCACAAGCCGCATAGAAGTAATCAGTCGCCTGATTCGGGCGCAGCACAAGGTCCTGACATCCATCAAAGGGAGCATTCCGTTCGAGTGCCATCGACCACGTTTCTCCTCCGTCAACGGAACGAAACACTCCCAAATTTGTTGCTGCATAAATCCGGTTCGGACTTGCTGTGCTGATCACGAGTTTGTTCACTACCTGAAACGCGGTGTTATTCCGGGTAGCCGCAAGCGGCTGCCAGGTCTTGCCCGCGTCGATACTCTTGAAAATGCCCGCGCCTCGCACTGCGTCAATGTTTCCGAAGCCCTCGCCGGTGCCCGCATACAGCGTATCGGGTGAAGTTGGGTCGATAGCCAACGCATTCACAGCCATGTTGGGGAGCATGTCTCCAATGGGCTCCCAGTTCTGCCCGGCGTCAGTAGTCTTCCAAACCCCGCCGGATGCTGCGCCAAGGTACATCGTGGTATCTCGCTGGGGATGAAACACGAGGATGCGTGATCGCCCCGCGATGTTCGTTGGCCCGAGTTCCCGCCAGGCACCAAGCGAAATCTGCTTCTCCGTGGCATCTGACTTGCTGCCACTCAATCGACCATTTGCGATTGAAATCCTGCGCATCCGAGCCACGTGTTCCCTCTCCACCAGATAGCGGTCTGCAGGCAAGTCCGCTTTTCCGTCTATCGCCCTCTTCTGCAGGTAAAACTCTACAGACTCGCCTGGCTCTTCCGCAGCTTTGTCGGCACCCTTCTCCCAGGCGGCCTCCTCACCAATAACCGGGTCAAGTACCGGAATGCCCGAAACAGGAGTTACGCTTGCGAGCCTGGCACCCTTGCGAGCACATGCCCCCAAGAGAATCAGGCTAAGCGCCAAGCAGAATGCGAAGCGATTCGGCAATCTTTTCCCCGTGAAAGCGGCCATTTTCAATAAATACTTCATTCGTAAAAACTCCTGCAACCAGTACTCCTGCAAGATACATGCCGGGGCGCTCTGTTTCATAAGTCTCCGGATCGAGATTCGGTCGCTGCGTCTCAGGGTTGAGATGGATGCCGTGCCTTTCCAGAAACTCGAAGTCGGGATGATAGCCCGTCAGGGCAAATACAAAATCATTCTTCAACCGGATCTTTCCTTCGGGCGTGGCTAACACCACTTCACCCGCAAGAATCTCATCGACCGTTGAGTTGAAATAGGCCGGAATTTCACCGTTCTTGATTCGATTCTCGATGTTCGGTTTGATCCAGTACTTCACATGTCGGTGTATCTCAGGGCCACGATGCACCAGAGTCACACGCGCGCCAGTCCACCAAAGCTCAAGCGCGGCCAGTGCCGCCGAATTCTTGCCACCAATTACCAGCACGTCCGAATTGTAATAAGGGTGCGCCTCCCGGTAATAGTGGATCACCTTTGGCAGATCCTCGCCCTCGATGCCCATGAAATTTGGCAGGTCGTAGTAGCCGGTTGAGAAGATCACTTTGCGCGCAAAGTTTTGCTTCTTTTCGCCCTCCCGCGTGGTGGAGTGCACACAGAAGTTGCCGTCCTCGCCCTCGACATGGTCCACCCGTTCGTACTGTCGAATGTCCAGCTTGAAATGGTCCGCCACGCGACGGTAGTACTTGAGCGCCTCATTCCGGGTTGGCTTCTCGTTCATGGAGGTCATCGGAATGCCGCCGATTTCAAGCAGCTCTGGCGTGGTAAAAAACACAAGATTCGTGGGGTAGTTGTAAAGGGAATTTACAACGCAGCCCTTCTCGATCAGCATGGAAGAAAGGCCGCGCTTCTTTAACTCAATCCCGCAGGCCAGACCGGTTGGTCCAGCGCCAACTACAATTGCGTCGAACATCTAAATCAAGTCCGCTACCTTTGCAAGAGCCGCGTCGATCATAGTCGCATCTTTGCCGCCACCTTCGGCCCTGTCCGGTCGGCCGCCACCTTTTCCGCCCACCATTTCACTAATTGCCTTGATGATGTTGCCAGCATGAATTTTGGGCGTGAGGTCCTTGCGAACCGCCGCGATAAATTCCACTGCGCCGGCTGCCGTTGTAGTGCCGAGCACGATTACATCTGCTGCATTGCGGTTCACCAGATCATCCGCCACCAAACGCAACTGGGCCCGGTCCAGATTCGCCATTTTCGACCGCAATACTTTCAAGCCTTTCAGGTCTTCGGCTTCGAGCGTTGCAGCTTGCGCATAAGCCAGTTGTTCTTTCAACTGGTTCAGGGCATGCTCCAACTCTTTCTTGTCGCGCTCGGCCTTGGCGAGCGCTTCATCCTTAATGCTCAACTGCTCTTCAAAATACTCAGCGACGCGCGGTCCTGCAACGGCCTCCATGCGTCGCACACCCGCCGAGCTTGAGCCTTCATACACGATCTTCACCGCGCCGATGTCGCCGGTGCGCTTCACGTGCGTTCCACCACAGAGTTCCTTCGAGAATTCGCCGATCCGCACAACCCGAACGCTATCACCATATTTCTCGCCAAACAGCGCCATCGCACCAGAACTCAGCGCTTCATCAAGGCTCATCACCTGGGTCGCAACGTCGAGGTTTGCGAGCACTTCTTCATTCACCAGGCGCTCAATTTCCGTCTTTTCTTCCGCGCTCACAGCGGCGTAGTGCGTGAAGTCAAACCGCAAGCGAGTGGGGTCCACAACGCTGCCCGCCTGTTTGACGTGCCGCCCTAAAACTTTTTGCAGGGCCGCTTGCAACAGGTGCGTCGAAGTGTGGTGCCGCATTGAGGCCTGACGCCAGGCTGGATCCACTTTGGCAACAAGTGTCATGCCGGCTGCAATTGACTTCGTGGCTTTTACTTTATGTACGATCAAGCCCGGCATCCCGTAGCTGGTGGACGTTACTTCTGCAACTTTGTCGCCGCTTTCGGAATCATGCAGCGAACCATGATCACCCACTTGACCACCAGCATCCGCATAGAACGCGGTCTGGTCGAGAACCACTTCGGTCTCGCTTGCATAGAGCACTTTTGCAGTGGCTTCAAGATTCGTGTAAGCCAGAAACTTTGTTTTCGGCAATTGAGCGAAGGCCGGATTCACCTGCGTCTTGTCAGCCCCCTTCCAACTAGCCCGCGCCCTTTGCTTCTGCTGCTCCATCGCATCTTCAAAGCCCGGCAGATCGATCGCCAGACCCAGCTCACGCGCCATGTCTTCCTGCTCGTCAATGCCAAGCCCGAAGGTGTCATACAGCTTGAACGCAGCAGCACCCGGAAGGAAGTTTCCCACCGCCGTCTTCGCTTCATCGCGGAACATTTTTTCAGCGACCAGAAAGGTCGACGCATACCGCAATTCTTCTTCCTTCACCACACGCGCCACACGCTCCGAACTCTCCAGCAGTTCGGGATATGGTCCACTCATGAACTCAGCCACGAACGGCGTCAGCTGGTGCAGGAAGTTCCCCTCAAATCCATCGCGCCGTGCATGCCGGATTCCCCTGCGAATGATCTTGCGCAACACATAGCCGCGACCTTCATTCGATGGGATCACACCATCGTGAATCAGAAACTCCGCCGCCCTTGCATGGTCTGCTACTACGTTCAACGTGGCCGCTTTCATCTTGTCTCCCAGCAACTGCGCAGCCCGCTCGCGGATTGGCTCAATCAGATCCGACTCATAATTGGACAACTTGCCCTGCAGGATCGCAGCCATTCGTTCAAGACCCATGCCCGTATCGATCGAAGGACGAGGAAGCGGGGTTAGAACTCCCTCTGCCGAGCGGTCGTACTGCATGAAGACCAGGTTCCAGAATTCTACAAAGCGTCCCCCGCCATCGAGCGGAAATTCCTCATGCTCATGGCCCGGTCCGGCGCTGTCCTTCCCCAGATCGTAATGAATCTCAGAGCATGGCCCGCATGGCCCTGTGTCGCCCATCTGCCAGAAGTTGTCCTTTTCGTCAAGACGGAAGATTCGAGATTTCGACACGCCGCCGATTTTTTGCCACAAAATTTCCGCTTCATCATCTTCACGAAATACCGTTACGTAGAGCCGCTCTTTCGGAAGGCCATAGACTTTCGTGATCAGATCCCAGGCAAACTCAATTGCTTCGGCCTTGAAATAGTCTCCAAAGCTGAAATTGCCCAACATCTCAAAAAACGTGTGATGGCGTCGCGTGTAGCCCACGTTCTCGAGGTCATTGTGCTTTCCGCCGGCGCGTACACACTTCTGTGAAGTGGTCGCCCGCGAATAGTCACGCTTCTCCTGGCCAAGGAAAATCTCCTTGAACTGATTCATCCCTGCGTTCGTGAACAGCAGGGTCGGGTCCTCGGCTGGGACAAGAGAGGAAGAGCGCACAATGCGGTGGCTCCGATCGGCAAAGAAATCGAGAAATGTCTGGCGTACTTGATGACCGGTCATAATATTGGAAATTCCAGTTTCCCACTTTGGCACGCTCTCTGCCCTAAACTGGAAAGACCGATGAAAGCTCGAGTTCATGTATCGCTGAAACCATCCGTCTTGGACCCACAGGGTCAGACCATCACCAAGGCCCTGCATTCGCTGGGTCATAACGAGATTCTTGACGTCAGACAGGGAAAATATTTCGATATTGAACTCGACCCTTCAATATCGAAAGAAGCTTTGGCCCTAAAGTTGCATTCGATTACAGTCGAGGTGTTATCGAACCCTGTTATTGAGGATTTCCAAATCGAAGTCCTCGGCTAATTCTCTTCTCTCCATCAGTAACAGCAACAGGGCAAGGAGCACCTCAACTAATTTATGTGTGGAATCGTAGGTTACATCGGCAGCCGTCAGGCAGTGTCCATCATCATGGAAGGTTTGAAGCGTCTTGAATATCGCGGTTATGACTCTGCAGGTATCGCAGTTTACGACGAATCAGAAACGATCGTCGTTCGCCGTGCCTCGGGCAAGTTGCGCAACCTCGAAGAAGTATTGAGACAGAGTCCTATTGAGGGTAATTTCGGCATCGGCCATACACGCTGGGCCACTCATGGCCGTCCTACGGAAGAAAATGCCCATCCGCATCGCGATTCCAAGGGCGATCTTGTTGTAGTTCATAACGGAATCGTCGAAAACTATCTGCAACTCCGGCATGCTCTCCAGGCCAAAGGCCACGTTTTCTTATCCGAGACAGATACCGAAATCATCGCTCACCTTGTAGAAGCTGAATTCAAGGGGAATCTCGAAGAGGCCGTTCGCCGCGCACTCGCTCAAGTAAAGGGCGTGCTTGCGATAGCCATCATTTCCCGTCTCGACCCCAATAAGATTGTCGCCGCCCGTCACGGCCCGCCGGTAGTCATCGGCCTTGGCGAAAACGAGTATTTCGTTGCCTCCGACGTGCCGGCGATTCTCAGCCACACCCGCGACATGTTTTTCCTTGCCGACGGCGATATGGCAGTGCTGACGCCGTCCGGCGTCACCTTGACCGACTTTGATGGCAACACTGTAACCCGTGTTGTCTCTCACATCCAGTGGGACCCCATCATGGCCGAAAAAGGTGGCTACAAGCATTTCATGCAAAAAGAAATCTACGAGCAGCCGCGTTCGACTCGCGACACCATGCTCGGTAGGTTGGGTGCCGAATCGGGCCGCGCTTTCCTCGATGAAGTGCAGATCTCGGCAGACCAAATGCGGCAATTCAAGCAAATTCGCATCGTCGCTTGTGGCACCAGTTGGCACGCTGCATTGGCTGGGAAATTCTTCCTTGAAAAGCTTGCCCGCATTCCAGTTGAAGTCGACTACGGCAGTGAATTCCGCTACCGCGATCCAATTGTTCCCCCAGAGACGCTCACGATCGTGATTTCTCAATCGGGAGAAACCGCAGATACTCTCGCTGCTCAGCGTGAGGCCAAGCAAAAGGGATCGCTTACACTTGCCATTTGCAATGTTGTCGGCTCGATGATTACCCGCGAGGCAAACGGATTTTTGATGACGCACGCCGGCCCTGAAATTGGCGTCGCTTCCACCAAGGCCTTCACCAGTCAGCTCACGGCGCTCTTCGTGCTTGCGCTTTACATGGGTCAAGAACGCGGCACTCTCACTTCCGAACAAGTCCGCGGCCATATTGAAGAAGCGATCAAGATCCCCGGAAAAATGGAGCAGATCCTGGCCTCCGAGGTGATCTATCAAAACCTGGCGCGCTCGCTGCACAAAGCCAAAGACTTTCTCTATCTCGGTCGAGGAATCCACTTCCCGATCGCGCTCGAAGGAGCACTCAAACTTAAGGAAATCAGTTACATTCACGCCGAGGGCTATCCTGCTGGCGAAATGAAGCACGGCCCCAACGCCCTGATCGATGAAAACCTGCCCGTAGTCGTGCTGGCTGCTTACGATCCACAAGATCCAGAAGGCCGTACACGCTACGAAAAGACAGTTTCCAACATTCAGGAAGTGAAGGCCCGCAGCGGCATCGTCGTCGCAATCGCGAACGAAGGTGACAAGGAGATTGCCGATATGGTGGATTACGTCATCCCGGTACCGGTTACGAACGAACTGTTGCTTCCTTTGCTCGAGATCATTCCGTTACAGTTGCTCGCCTATCACATCGCGGTCCGTCTGGGCTGCGACGTCGATCAGCCCCGCAACCTCGCCAAATCCGTTACCGTCGAATAGCGCTCGGCGGGTTCTAGGCCAGCGAGTATTCAGAGTTGCCCGGATTGAGCCTCAGTGGCTTGACCCCTGCGGCATTGCGCGGTTAGCTGCGTGATCCGCAGGCAGAAGACGAAAATTACCGAACAATTGGATAGAGCATACCCTTATGTAGCCAGTGCTGCGGATCGAGCGCGGTTCGGTCGGGTTTCTGGCTCAGGGCTTGTATCTGTGTTAGCCGGGCTCAGACTCGTCTTCGAAAGAGATTAACCTTTGCCTGAGCCGTTTGCCCAGGCTCAGCGGCCTGTGCCAGACTGCTTCAGGAATCGAAGCAGCAATCTGCTGACTTCTTCGGGTTGCTCTTGCTGCACCCAGTGCCCGGCCCCATCCACCAGATGAAAACCCACCATCCGCGTGCATGCACGATTCTGCATCGTGTCAAGGCAAAGTAGAAACTTCCTGTTCCGAGCAAAGTAGATCGTTCCGGTTTTGTGCTAACGGAAGGAGCCCGTAGGGCGACTGGAGTTAGCGCAAAACCGGCGGCGTCATGTTGGGACCGGAGGTGGTTGACCCGCC
>JANXLY010000295.1 GCA_025354885.1 Acidobacteriota bacterium
TGTTGGGCTTGTCCAGTGTTGGACGCCAGCCCTGCAACTGCCCCTTCTTGCCGGCGTTCGCGATTCGCTGCTCGACGTCGCGGACCGATTCGAGATACTCATCCAGCTTGCGTTGATCTGCCGTGCTGATATCGCGCCGCAAGCGGCCGGCATCAGAAAGCACAGCATCGAGTACGCTCTGATCGGCCTTGCTAGCTTCATCTTTAAACAGGCGGTCGAAGGCGAGCGCAGGATAAAGCTCAAGAGGCGTTGGCGTGGTGGGGGAACTCCACGAAATGTGCGAGCTGTAAAGCATCGAATAGTTCTTGTGCACCGACGGGTTCGATTTCTCACAACCCAGAACCAGGCTCGGCACCTTGGTAGATGCGCCATAGCGCTGCGCCATGAGTTGATCGATGCTTGTGCCAGAGCGAATGTCGCCGCCGGATGCGAGCGGCGCTCCAGAGAGAAGATTGCCCGTTTGCGAACTGTGGATGTTTCCTTTGAGGGCCTCTGCGTTGAACAGGCCGCGAACGAAAAGCATCTTCTCCCGATAGTCCTGCAATGGAGCCAGCACCTGGCCCAGTTCCATTTGCTTGCCTTCACCTTTGGCCCACCATTCTTTGGTGTGAAAGCCGTTGCCTGAAAACAACACAGCCAGCCGGACAGGAGCTTCGCTGGCAGGGTTCTTCCCCTTGGGCTCATCACCCCATACTGGGAGCGATTCCATCCAGGGCAAAGCCATACTGACACCGAGACCGCGCAGCAGGCGGCGGCGGGAGAACTGATGAGTCTGTATTTTCATGTTGATCACTACTCCTCCGGCGCAGCATCGCGCCCGCGTATTTCTCGAAACTGCCTGCTACTCACAATCATCTCAATTACGGTGCCGACCGTGTAGCTCCCCGCCGCCAATCGGGTTTCAATCGCAGTCAGCAGCGGTTCGTCTGAGAGCTGCACGGCGCGTCCTAATGAGTAGCCCAGCAGCTTCCGACAGAACTGATGGACAAAAGCGCTGCGGCCTTTAGTCAACAGATATTGACGCAATCCATCGAGACCTTCGATTTCCGTACCATCCATTACCGTCGTTTTGGTGTGGATCGCGCGCCCCCCCAGATCCTTGTCGCGCCAGCGTCCAATGGCATCAAACTGCTCGAGCGAGTAGCCGTAGGGGTCCATGCGTTTGTGACACCCGGAGCAGCGTGCATCCGAGGTGTGCTTTTCGGTCAACTCCCGCATCGACATCACAATGCTCGCCTCGTCTTCAGGCAATATCGGAACATCCTTCGGCGGTCGGGGAAGCTTGTCGCCAAGCAATACTTCAGCGACCCAATTGCCTCGCAGAATAGGACTCGTACGCGAAGCGCCGGATTGCTTTGCCAGGGTCGCGGAGAGGCCCAGTACGCCACCGCGAGAGCGCGCCTTCATGCCTTCGACTCTACGCCACTCCGGGCCACTGACACCCTCAATTCCGTAATGTCGCGCCAGCGCTTCATTTAGAAAAGTGTGGTCGGCATCGAGCAGACTCAGGACGGATCGGTTGCCCTCGAAGAAGTCTGTAAAGAATCGAATCGACTCTTCATACATATCTCCACGAAGTGATCGGAAAGTGGGGAAATGCCGTTCGCTCTTTTCGTCGAGTGCATCAAAATCTCTGATGTGAAGCCAGGAAGTCCCAAACTCTGTTGCCAGACGACGTACCCGCGAGTCACGCAACATGCGACGGGTCTGCGCGGCCAGCCCCTCGGACGTGCGGAGCTTACCGGCAGCGGCAGCCGCTCGCAATTCGACGTCGGGCTGCGAAGCCCAGAGAAAATAACTGAGACGGCTGGCGATTTCCCAGTCACTAACAGGGGCCTGCTGTTGGCCAGTTGCTGCCTTCTCAGTGCGGTAAAGGTAAGAGGGCCCAACAAGGACGCGGGCAAGCGTTAGACGGATAGAATCGTCGTGCGGCAACTCCTGCTGACGCAGCCGGGCATAAAGAGTGCGAAGTTCATCTTTCTCAGTTCCGGTGATGGGACGTCGATATGCGCGATTGGCAAATTCGACGACAGCATCAAGATGCTTGGGCTCGGCGGCAATCAGTTGTCGCCGGAAGTCCGCAGCGCGATCCAGGATGGGTTGACGCATGGGCTCAAATTTCGAGGGGTCGGCATCCTGTGTTGCGTATTGCCAAAGCTGCTCAAAAACATCTACCTGCATCAGAGGGGATCGACTGACAAAGTAGAGTTGCGCCCAGAGGCTGTCGAGCTTGAGTTTCTCGGCATCGCTAAGCAGAAGGCGTGCAAGGTGTTGATCTTCGCGATGAAAGAGAGTGAGTGTAACCACTTCATCCACGGGGACAATCTTCGTGTAGCAAAGCGAGGCAGGAAAGACCTGGCGGAATTCGTCAAAGGCCGCTTCGATCCTTCGCCGTGCCGCACTGCCTTCATTCGTAACAACGGGAGTGTTGTAAGAAACGGTCTGATTATTTGATGTCCAGGTGCCGTTGCCAGTGCGCACTGAAGTTCCGCTCGGGCGCAAGCCTCGCTCATCTCCTGGCTTGGCGGTCAGCACTTGCAATTGCACACTGCCCTCTGCACCGCCAGAAGGGTCGAGCATTCCCGTAACCGAAAACTCGCTATCGGCGACGAGATCCGCCGGCAGGCGCACTTCGATCACTGAGGGCGCCTTCACTTTGATGTTCGCTCCATCAAAGAGGGCAGGATCGAGGCCCCAGGCAGACGACCCTGCCGCTTTGGAATTCTCAACAAAGGCACCGGCAAACAGCGGTCCGGCCAGAGAAGTGAGCTGGCGGAATAATGCTCCATCCGGCGTGTTGGCAGGGAGTGGCGGAGCACTGAGCAAGTTCTGAAGCGCAACAGAAAGTTCACGCTTCTCGGATGCCTGTTCAGCAGCTTGCCAACGGGCAAGCAACGACCCGGAGGGAATCACGGTGCCACTGCCGACACCAGAGACGGGTTCACTATAGAAGTGCCAGATGCCCTCGCGGCCGGAACTATCGGCATGGGGATTCTGCGCGAGCACGTTGCTTGAAACATCGCGATTGAGAGACCAATCCTGGCCGCCACCAACGAGATTCATTTCGAGATCAGTTAGATCGCAGGAAGCGTTGCCATCCCGTGGCCCAATCAGCAGCGATACAAGGTCGCCGGAGCGCACCGAGACTCTTTCGAACGGTCCAATACTGACAGGCGCTGCACCACGACTGACTCCTTCGGCCAGACGCTGTCGTGTCCCGCCACGCCGCAACTCCAAAGACCAGGACACGCCGTTGCCGCATTCTGCATGAGCCGGCCGCAGCGTTGCATCGATCCGCAAGGCAGCGGCGATAGGGCTCCTCCATCCTACGGCAGCGTAGTGCGTCGCACTTGGCAACACCGCCACTGCATGAGCTTTCATGTTGCCTGGTATTCGCACATGCTGGTCTGTTGAATTGGCAAGCACGGACGGCTGCTTTGCGCCGCCCCAGCCTTGTATGAAGTCAAAGGCTCCGGTCTTTTCGATCTTGGTGTTGAGGTGATCGATCTCGATGGCAATGCCGCTGCTCAGACCGAGATAGTCGAACCAGGCTTTGCGAGCGGCTGGGTCAACAGCACCGGTATCGAGATCGGCAGCAGCGTTGAGCGCTTGCGCAGTGGATGAAATTATCTGTTGTCGTTGCTTTGTCAATGCTCCAGCCAGAACCCGCACATCCCGGAGGCGAACAGGGGGGCGGCCGGGAATATTGAGTTTCGGCTCGCTCCATACGACTGCGTCGTTCGCATTGCCATCGCCCGCATCGCCAACAACCAGGTAGAGCTTTACCTCATTGCTGTCGGCGGGAGCACTGAGCTTGGTGCGAAATTCCTGTCTTTCAACGATCGGGGTTACGGGCTCCATCCACGCCTTCGGGCCATCCAGTTTTCCGATGTGGCCAACGCTGCTGAACTTCCAGAGCGTCTGTTGCCAGAGCTCAATCTCGTCTGCCATCGCCGCGACGTCTGCGGGCTTGGCCACACGCCAGCGCTTTCGCAGTCCGTCGAGCAGTGGTGACGGGCTCGTGCCACTCATCAGTTGCACAAGCAGGCGAAGGTACTTCGGAACCAATGCCTGGCTGCGGGCCACGTTCTCTACGCCCCGTCCATCGCGAACTGCCAGCGAAGCGCTGAGATACTTTTTCAACGGAAGAGCGCCCCCTCGATTTTTGTCGAGCGCAATGCCCTGCTGTGTAACCGTCTCCGTTCCGCCCGATTCTGTAAAGTTTCCGTAGAAGCTGCGGATCTCGGCAAGTGTCTCATTGGTCCAGTCGCGAGGCGAGGTCATCGGCGAGAAACGCATTCCATTTGGCAGAAGCACTGCATGCTTTGAGATTTGCTTGGCTGCGTCCAGATATTTTGTGACGAGTGCAGGCGACATCACAAGGGAGTTGCCCGTGTTGGTAAATCCCTCTCCCGCTGCACCATCGGCGGGAAATTCTTTTGCGGGATCGAGTGTTGCAACACCAGTAAGATCGCGAATCGTAAAGGTGTACTCGGCATTATTGAGTCGCCGCAACACAACGGGCCCCGGATCGCCAGCCCGCGCTTGGGCAGCCTGCACAAGCGCGCCTCGAACCCAGGCGAGCATCCTGGCACGTTCTGCGGCAGAGGGCTGCGGCATTACTTTCGGAGGCATTTCCCCAAGCGACATTTGTTCAACGACTGTCTGCCAGACCTTGGGATGCTTGAGAACATCAGCGTTAGAGGTAAAGCGTTCGAGGTCGAGATCCCCAGTGCGCGCAGCCGTGGAATGACAGCCAAGGCAGTATTGCTTAAGCAGCGGCTGCATGTCGCGCTCAAACGAAGCCTGCGCCACAACGCGAAGGGGCGCAAAGCAGAAAGCAAGACCAAGCGAAAGTCTAAGGGCAACCGACGGGCAGAAATTCATGTCCAGCTCAATGTTATTCCAGCAGCGGAGAGAGAACAACCACTAGGCAATGATCCCCTGAATCGGCTTTCCGTAATCGAGTTCAATTCGCTTGCGGCCTGGCACATCGAGGCGGCGCGGATCGATTCCCAGTTGATGAAGAACAGTGGCATGGATGTCCGTAACGTAGTGGCGGTCTTCCACTGCATGGAAGCCAATCTCATCAGTGGCGCCATGAACCACACCGGCCTTGATGCCGCCGCCCGCCATCCAGGTGGAGAAACCGAAGGGATGATGATCGCGGCCATTCGATAGCTCGGCACCGGGCGAACGGCCAAACTCTGTGGCCCAAACCACGATGGTTTCATCCAGCAGGCCTCGCTGTTTCAGATCCTTGAGTAGACCGGCAATCGGCTTATCCACCTTTCCTGCAAGGTCTCCGTGATTCTTCTTCAAATCCTTATGGGAATCCCAGGCGTTGCCGGATCCGCCGTGGTAAACCTGCACGAAGCGTACGCCGCGTTCGGACAATCGACGGGCTGCCAGGCAAATTTCTCCGAACGGCTTTGTGATCTCCTCATCCATGCCGTAGAGGCGCTTGGTTTCTTCGCTCTCTTCCTTAAATTGAATCGCTTCGGGGGCTGCCATCTGCATTCGGAAGGCGAGCTCATAGGACTTGATCCGGGCGACAAGCGCGGGGTCGGACGGATACTCCACACCTGCCAGTCGGTTCAATCGATCCAGAAATTGAAACTCGCGCTGTTGTTCTTCGCGATAGATTCCAGGTCCGGGCGACGAAAAGGGTAGAGGGTTGTCAGGGTCTACCGCCAACCTTACTCCCGCGTGTTCTGGGCCCAGATAACCCGAGCCGTGCGTACCTGTACCGCCGCAGCAATCCCCTGGTGGCTGGCCGAGCACAACGTAGGAAGGCAGATTTTCATTCAGTGTTCCCAGGCCGTAGTGAGCCCACGAGCCAATGGTTGGCAGATAGCCGTCAAAGATGTGGTGGCCCGTATGAAATTGCAGAATGGCGCCATGGTCATTGTCGGTCGTCCAGGTAGAACGAATCAGGGATACTTCGTGCATCTGCTCGCCGATATGCGGAAACCAGTCGCTTACGGCCACACCATTCTTTCCTCTCGTCTTAAATCCTGTTTGCATCGGGAAAAGAGTAAGCTTGGTTTCGTGTTGGCCAGGCACGAAGGCTTTCAGATTTTCTTTGACAAAGGGGCTCGAGAGGACCTCGCGGTGCGGCGTTTCGGAAAGTTGCTTGCCAGCGAACTGATTGAGAGCGGGTTTCGGGTCAAAGGATTCGACATGGCTGACTCCACCTAACATGAAAAGCCAGATGACTCTTTTGGCCTTTGGCTGAAAATGCGGTTTACCATCGGGAGCCTTCCACTCTTCGTCGTTCGCAGCAAAGGCTCTGGGAGGCAAAATCGAAGCGAGCGCCAGGCCCGTGAGGCCCATCGATGTATCAGCTAAAAATATACGGCGGGAATTAGGCATCTGCGATTCCTCTTTCAACGAAGGGTGACGAAGTCATTGTGATTAAACAGGACGTGCACGAGACTTTCTCGCGCCCGCTGCATAGGATCCGTCGAGGGCTTCAAAGCGATTTCGGGGCCGCTGGTAAACAGCGTGAGCTTGGCGGTATCGCGATAGAGCGCAGCCTGCTGGTCGATATATATATCCGATTCCTTCAACTCAGCCGCCGTGGGTGGGCGATTCAAAACGCGGCGGAAAGCCACATCGACAAAGGCGGGTTCGGCCGATAACTGGGCAGCAACTGTCCTTGAAACCGTAAAACTGAGCGGCCCGTTTGCCAGCGCTAGCGCCTGCTGCGGCACTATGCTTTCGGTGCGGGCAAAGCACTCGATCGGGCTTGCGGCATCAAAGGCCTGGAGCATGTCCATCTGCAGATCAGGAGCGGTACGGAAATAGAGGCTGCGTCGGTACAGGTCGTGTCCCTTCGTTTCATCGAGCTCTGGTCCGCCCATGCTGCGATCCAGTTTGCCTGCAATTGCCAGCATACTGTCGCGCACGGCTTCTGCCTCCATGCGTCGTACATTCATCCTCCAGAGGTAGACGTTGTCAGGATCGATTTTTGCTTGCGGAGCGCTGTCCGTGCCAGCGAAAGACGTCATCCGGTAAGCGTTTGAAGTAACCATGAGTCGATGAATGGCTTTCATGTCCCAATCGCGTTCCATGAACTCCACGGCCAACCAGTCGAGCAGCTCTGGGTGTGATGGTGGTTTTCCGCTCCGCCCAAAATTGAAAACCGTTGATACCAGCGGCTTCCCGAAATGGCGAAACCACATGTCGTTGATGGCAACTCGTGCGGTGAGCGGGTTGTCTTTCGATGCGATCCAGCGAGCCAGCGCGAGGCGCCTTCCCGAACTGGTCGGCGGATACTTGGTGCCAATCGGAGTGTAGCCTTCGGCTGGTTCCTTCAAGCCCTTAACGGCAGCTTCGAGTTTCGCTGTGGCACCGGCGAGTTTCTTCTCGTCAGTCTTGGCCAATTCAAACTCATACTTGGCTGCAATGATGTCTGCTTCGGCTTGCAGCATGTTTGCCGCGCGTTCGAGCTTGCGGGCTTCTACGGCGAGCTGTTCAGAATTCTGGGGCACGGGCGTTTGCAGTGCCGCCAATTCCGCTGCGATGCGCGCCTGCAGCGCCGGCAGTGCCGCCTGAGTTGCTTCAAAGCGTTTGGCCGCAGAAAGAATTAGCGCGTCTGCTTCGGGCTTGGCCTTAGCTTTCTTCCAGCCCGATTCCGCCTTCTCAATGGTTGCTTTTGCCTGTTCCACTAAGTCGCCCGGCACGAAGGAACGACTGTCGGGGAAGTAGGCTTCTACGGGGAGCGCAATCGGGGCGATTGCAAGAGGGGGCTTGCCGAACAGCACTGGCACAGCAGGCTGGAGCGGCAGCGACGAATCAGGATTGCTCTCGTTGCCACGGATGAAGCGGTAGGTTGGTCGTGAAGTGTCGGCATCGTAAACGCGGGGCAGCCCATTTTTCAAGACATCAGCTTCGCCAGGGACGCGATCCGTACGAACTTCGTGCGGCTCAAAGAAGGCGCGGAAGCGATAGTAGTCTGCCTGGGGAATTGGATCATATTTGTGGTCGTGACAACGCGCGCACTTCAAGGTCAGCCCGAGAAATCCAGCGGATGTGTATTCGACAACATCACCGAGCCAGACATTGCGGTTGAACAAATACCAATTGCGTGCAAGGTAGCCAGTGGCGCGAAGCACTGAAGGATCGTTGGGTGCCACTTCGTCGCCAGCGAGCATCTCGACAATCATTCGGTCGTAAGACTTGTTCTGATTCAACGATTCCACTGTCCAGTCCCGCCAACGCCAAATGTGTCGCTGCGAGTAGCGGACCTGATCGCTTTTACGATAGCCATACCAGTCCGAATAGCGCCAGATGTCGAGCCAGTGCCTCCCCCAACGTTCTCCATAGGCAGAACTTTGTAGCAGATCATCCACAATTTTTTCGTAGGCATTAGGATTCTTAGTGGCAACGAAGGCAGCAACCTGATCCGCAGTGGGTGGCAGGCCCGTTAGGTCGACATAGACGCGTCGAAGCAGCATCGCCTTGTCGGCCGGCGGAGCGGCGTGAAGCCCTCGGTCGACCCGCTGTGCTTCAAGAAATGCGTCGATCGGATTGCCTTTCGTGGTCTTCATCGTCGGCACAGTCGGCCGCACCGGACTTCGAAACGCCCAATGCTTTCGGACTTCAGCGAGGTTGACACCATCAGCACTGGAGGCATCTTCGCCGTAGCTGGCACCGGCCTTGATCCAGTCCGAGATCTTGGCAATCTCGGCATCGGAGAGCTTCTTCGCCTGAAGTGGCATGGACGGCTGAGTAATGTGGGCGACTGCCTTATAGAGTGGCGAATCTTCGGGCTTGCCGGGAGAGACTACCGGCCCATGTTCACTGCCACGCAGGAGGGCGTCTCGGGTAGAAAGATCGAGCCCACCCTGTTTGTTGCCTGTGTTGTGACACGGGAGACAGGACTTCTGGAAAATCGGCTGGATCTGGTCACGGTACGGATTAGTCGATGCGGGGCCTTGGGCCTGGGCGCTGGCAACAAGCAGCATCATCGCAAGAACGATCCACATGTGAATTACTCTATCTTGAATCGTTTTCCGCGTGAAGCGGGACGCGATACGATAGCCAGCATGCTGGTCGACATCCATAGTCACTTTTGGGAATATCCAAAACATTTTTCCGATGATTTTAAGCGACAGGCGGCGCGTGCGCGTGGCGATGTCGAAGTGGACCTGACCGTTCGCTGGGACGATTATTGGGCTACAGCAGAAGGCTGTGACAAGACCATCGTCTTTGGAGGCAAAGCAAAACTCTCGGGCCTGTGGGTGCCGGATCGAGAGGTGGCCGCATATGTCGCGACGCAACCAGACCGCTTGATCGGATTCCTTTCGATCGACCCAACGCAGCCCGGTTGGCAGGACGAAATGATCGAGGGTCACCAGGATCTGAAAATGAAAGGGATCAAACTGCTTTCGATGTACGCAGGCTTCATGCCCAATGATCGCCGTTTCGACTACATTTGGGAATATGCGACCCGGCACGGCTTGCCAGTATTGCTTCATACGGGAACAACTTTTGTCGCGCAAGCGCCCCTGGCGTGCACGCTGCCAAGGCTGTTGGACGATGTCGCGGCCCGCTTCCCCGACGTGAAAATCATCATGGCCCACCTGAGCCATCCCTATGAAGGCGAATGCATCGCAACCATTCGCAAACATCCAAACGTTTACGCCGATTGCTCAGCGCTGCATTATCGGCCCTATCAGCTCTATCATTCGTTGATGCTGCTGCAGGAATACGGCGTGTGGGACAAATTGCTCTTTGGCACGGATTATCCCTTCACCACAGTGAAAGCCAGCCTCGCCGGAATGCGCGGACTAAACGACATGCTCGAAGGAACAAGATTGCCTCGACTGAACATGGACAAAATGGAACGGATGTTTGAGCGCGACACCTTGGCTCTTCTTGACATTTCCACATAGCGCGCTTCAGTAGAAATTGCCGGGCTGCCTTGACCCCTTTGATCCGTTAACAGTATTCTGAATCAACATAAAACGCATGCCCCAGGTCATCCACAATTACTCCGAGATCAATTTCGATCTTCCCGGCAAGCATCACTATCAAGTAGCGTTTCACCTCGATGGAACCTGGGGCTACTCTCTGGTTCCATTGACAGTGATCAACGGCAAACGAGGGCCAAACCCGAACGGCGTTCTCTGTTTCGGTGGAACGCACGGCAACGAATATGAGGGCCAGGTGGGATTAAAACGCTTGTGCTTCGACCTTGACCCGGATCAGATGTCGGGACGTGTGATCCTCATGCCGCAGTTGAGCGAAAGTGCGTGTGTAGCGAATTCGCGGACTTCGCCCCTCGATGGCGTCAACATGAACCGCGCGTTCCCCGGGAACCCGAGAGGCACGATATCGTCGCGGATCGCCCACTTTGTCAAGACTCAAATCTTTCCCCGCGGGCGCGTCGTGATCGATGTACATTCCGGAGGAATGGAGGGCGCTTTTCCTCACTGTACTTCTTTTCATCCCATCCCGGATTCAGCGCAGCGAGCAGAAATTGCTACGGTCTCGCAGTTGTTTGATACGGGCTTTGTTTTGATTTACGCAAGCACCATGGCTTCTGGCCTCTTGACGGATGAAGCTGAGGCCGAAGGCAAGGTTACGATCGGCAGCGAGTTTGGTGCTGGCGCTTCGACGGATCGTCTCGGCGTGCAGCACACCTATGAGGGAATCAAAAACGTATTGCGGCATTACGGGCTGCTGGATGGAGAAATCAAAAAAATTCGCCACGCCGACTCTGCGCCAACTCGATTGATCAAAGCCGACCAACTCGATGCCTATGTGCCAGCACCGTGCGACGGCATTTGGGAACCCGTCGTAGCTCCGGGGCATGCCGTGGATCGCGGAGAACTGTTGGGCCGCCTTCACGACTTTTCCGATCATTCTTCAGCGCCCCTCAATATTTTTGCCCCTCGCGCCGGATGGGTGGCGATGCTGCATTTGGGTGCCCGCCCTCGTAAGGGGCAAACGCTATTTGTGATTGCTGAGAATGTCGATTGGAGTGACCTGACAGGGTGAAGATTACAGACGTCGAGCTGTTCGTCTTGAAGGCAGATGGACTTTATGACAATCCGGAGGGTGCCGAGGAGCCGGCTGGTCCAACCTACATGGGTCTGGTCAAGGTCTCGACCGACGCTGGAATCTGCGGTTACTCCGACATGGAGACCTCGGCATCCGTGGCCAAGGCCTGCATCGATGCGCCCAGGTGGAGCCAGGCCGAGGACATGGAATTCATGGACGGCCTGCGGTCCTTACTGGTAGGGCAAAATCCGCTGGAAGTGGAAAGACTCTGGTATCGCATGTACCGGGGCACGATCTACTTCGGCAGGCGTGGTGCGGCGATTCAGGCTCTGTCGGCAATCGACATTGCACTGTGGGACATTTGCGGCAAGGCATACGGCCAACCCGTTCATATCCTTCTTGGAGGCAAGTGGCGCGACAAGGTCCGTGCCTATGGCAGTACGCTGTTTCGCCCGACACCGGAAGCGATGAAAATTGCGGTGAAGGGTTATATCGATCAGGGCTTCACAGCAGTGAAATTCGGTTGGGGTGTGTTTGGAAAAGATCGACGAATGGACGTACAACTGGTCGAGGCGGCCCGCGAAGCGCTAGGCGCTAACCGCGATCTGCTCGTCGACACAGGCTGGTTCGTCGAGCGCACCGCAAAGGAGGCAATCCAGCTAGTCCGGTCGATCGAACAATTCGACCCGTTCTTCGTGGAAGAATTGCTGCACCCTGAGGATTACGACGGATACCGTCAGGTGGCAGAATCAACCGACGTCCGCATCGCCTGTGGCGAACAGGAGGCCACAGACTGGGGCTTTCAGACTCTCATCGAGCGCGGCGGTGTTGACGTGCTGCAACCGGATTTGTCAAGATGCGGCGGATTTACAGTGGCCCGCAAAATAGTGCATATGGCAGAACGAGCCAATCGACTGGTGATACCGCATTCCTGGTCCAGCGATCTGCTGACGGCTGCGTCGCTGCATCTCACCGCTTTTCAGCGCCGCGCCGAGTTTGTGGAGTTCAATACTTCGCAGGGCCCATTGAGCCGATTGCTGGTGAAAGAACCTTTGCAGATGGAAGATGGATTCCTGAGAGTCCCCGAGGGGCCGGGTCTGGGAGTTGAGGTAAATGATGAAGTCATCGAACGTTACCGAATCGCTTAACGAACTGGATGATCTGGCATTGTGCGAATTCGTAGAAAAGAATTTGTACACGGCAGTTGTGTCTGACTCGCTCGATCAACTGGGAGTGCGGAATCAGGCGATGCGCGAATATTTGCGTCCGCTTTACCCCGCGTGCAAGGTGGCGGGCTGGGCGCGAACCATTTCCTGCTCAGACCTTTATCATGTTCCCGAAGATCCTTACGGAATCGAAATCGAAGCTGTGGATAGTCTGCTGCCTGGCGAAGTCGCGGTAGTTGGAACACAGAAGTCGATCCGCAATGCTCCCTGGGGTGAGCTGCTCTCCACCGCATCGCGGGCACGGGGCGCACGCGGCGCCGTGATTGACGGCTTGGTGCGCGACGTTCAAAAGATTGAAGAGCTTGGCTTCCCCGTGTTCGCCTCCGGAATCAAGCCCGTAGACTCTATGGGACGCGGTTGGGTAACTGCTTACAACGTGCCGGTAGAATGCGGTGAAGTACTCGTGAACCCGCTCGATTTCGTCTTCGCTGATTTCGATGGCGTGGTTGTAATTCCCAAAGTTATGGTCAGGCAGGTAGTGGCAATGGCTCTGGATAAGGTGAGCCGCGAGAATAGCTCGCGCGATGAATTGATGCATGGAGCTTATCTTCGCGACGTGTTTAAGAAATTCGGAGTGCTGTAACTCAAGATGCGCATCATCAGGATCGAAACAATTCCCGTTCAGGTTCCGATTCGTCCGGAACTCATCATCCAAGGAAGTCTCGGCATTCACTCAACCTCTCCATTTGTGATGCTCAAGGTCCATACGAACGAAGGCATCACTGGACTGGGCGAAGTCTCCTGCACTCCTGTCTGGAGCGGTGAAGACGCAGTAACGTCCATCCACATCATTCACAGTTTTCTCGAACCAGCAATTCTCGGAGAGAATCCTTGCGACATCGAACGGCTGATGGCAAAGATGCGGCGCGCCGTTTTTGGCCACCCGTTCACGAAATCCGGTATTGAGATTGCACTCTGGGACATTTTGGGGAAGGTAGCGGGATTGCCCGTGTACCGATTGCTCGGAGGTGCTGTTAGAGAGACCGTACCGATCAAGATGTCGGTTTCTGGAGCAGCGCCGGCGCGTGCAGCAGAGATCGCCACCTGGGCGATGGCGCAAGGCTTAAAGACATTGAAAGTGAAAGTGGGAATCGAAGCCGAAGGCGACATTGCCCGCGTAAAAGCCGTTCGTTCGGCAATCGGCCCTGCCACTCGCTTGGGTGTTGATGCCAATGGCGGTTGGAGCCCGCGTGTGGCGATCGATACCATTCGCAAGTTGGCCAACCAGTGCAACATCTATTTCGCCGAACAGCCGGTCGCGGCCCTCGACATCCAGTGGATGGTGGATGTGCGTCGAAATGTACAGGTGCCGGTGATGGCTGACGAGAGTTGCAACACATTGCAGGATGCAATGGCGATCGCACGGGCTGGTGCCGCAGACATTCTTTCGATTTATGTCGGCAAGGGTGGAGGGATTGGATCGGCACGAAAGATCGCAGCAGTTGCCGAAGCTGCAGGGCTCACTTGCACGGTCGGTAGCAATTTGGAGCTTGGCGTTGCTAGTGCGGCGATGGCTCACTTGGCAACTGCAACCACTGGCGTGGGCGCAGAGGAATTCCCTTGCGATATTCTGGGGCCTTTGGCCTACGAGCACGACCTCCTCGAGGAAGCAATGGAATTCCGCGATGGCGCAATTCGAGCTCCGTCGGGACCAGGGCTCGGAGTTAGCCTCGATGAGAAGATGCTCGAGAAGTACCGACTCACGTAACCTACTTCTGCCAACGTTTCCACTCGAGCCCGGGCAGATCGGCGCGAAATTGAACCAGGCGGCCTTGTTCGGCTTCAGTGACGTAAACCGTGCGGCCGTCGGGTCCACAAAAACAGAGATTGGTGGGATGTTTTCCCAACACATCAATTTCTTGTAGAACCACACCTTCAGGTGAAACGACTGCCACCGTGCCTTTGCCGTGGCGGGTGATGTACAGGTTGCCCTTGATGTCACTGCGCATGCCGTCCATCCCATAATCGGGAAATTCGATCAACAGCCGCTTCCCGCTAAGTGTTCCTTTCTTCCCAATGCGGAAGGCCCAAACCTTGCGTTGAACGGACTCATTCACATAAAGCGTCTTTCCATCCGGACTGACTTCGATCCCGTTGCTTGTTCCCATGTTGGTGGCGGCAAGAGTCACTTTTCCTTCTTTACTGATGCGCCAGACTTGCCCTGTAGATTTCGCCCAGTTGGGGTCTGACGCCCAGAGTGTGCCATCGGAGGCAAGGGCAAGATCGTTGGGCTGGTTCATCGATGCTTCGTGCGCAAACACATCCAGCTTGTGTGTCGCAGCCGCGATGCGTAGTATGGAATGGCCCGTGTAATCAGCCACAAACATCGTGCCGTTTCGATCAAAGCGAATGCCGTTCCCCAAAGACCCTTCCGGCATTTCAAGAAATACTTCGCCTTTGCCCGCTGGCGTTACGCGCCCAATGGTAGCTTTGCGAGTGAAGCTGACTGCATAGATGTTTCCTTCCCGATCACAGGCAGGGCCCTCGATCTCCGGCGTAAAGCTGTGAGCTTCGGTGAGCGGAACTGCGCTGGTCTGCGTCTGGGCCAGAATCGCATAAGCAAAATATAGAGCAAGCATTCCATTAGAGGATATTCGAAAAGGACCAATGGTGACGCCGCCCGCAAAGGAAGAGAGCCGAAAAGCCTGGTTAGCCCCGGAGTGGGCCCTGATCGCTTTCTTGTGGTGCGCATACGTACTAAATCATGCGGACCGTCAGGTGGTCTACACTCTTTTCCCCGCCTTGCAAAAAGAGTTCGGGTTCAGCAACACCGTGCTTGGATTGACAGGGGCGCTGTTTCTGTGGGTCTACGGAGCCTGCTCGCCGATCGCGGGTATCGCGGGAGATCGATGGTCGAGGCCGAACATAGTTGCAGGTAGTCTTGCCTTGTGGAGCACATTCACCGTCCTGTCAGGCTTCTCCGTAAACGGAACCATGCTGTTGGTATGCCGGGCTCTGCTCGGAGTCTCTGAAGCGTTTTTTATGCCAGCGGCATTCGCGCTGATGGCAAACGCACATGGCCCAGCCACGCGGTCGCGGGCGGTTGCCATTTTTGTTTCCAGCCAGATGGTCGGCGTAGCCGTGGGAGGATCGCTGAGTGGCTTCATCGCCGAGCGTCTCAACTGGCGAGTTTCTTTCTGGCTGCTCGGCGGATTCGGGTTACTCTTTGCGATTCCATTGTGGCGCTTCCTCAGCCGCCTGCCTCCACACTATCTTGCAATCTCAACCGCAAACCGGGCGACACTGAAAAGCTTTGTGTCGTTGTTCCGCATTCCCTCCCTACGGATCGTTACGTTTTTCATCTCGGTAGCAACTTTCGGTCTCTATCTGGTCTATTCATGGCTCCCCACTTTTCTTTACGACAAGTTTGGCCTCGGATTGGCGCGGGCCGCTTTCGAGGCAAGCGTCTACCCGCAGATCGGAACCGCCGCAGGGCTTATCGTGGGAGGCCTTGCTGCGGATCGGTTCTACACACGCCTGCATTCCGCAAGGTTTTGGATCATCATGACTGCGCTTCTCGTTGGCGGACCCTGCATCTACCTGATCGGAGCGGGACTCACACTGGAATCGACACGCGTGGCCGCAATCGCTTTTGGCTTCTTCGCAGGATTCATCGCTTGCAACCAGTCCCCATCGGCTTTCGATGTAGTGCCAGCATCGCAGCGAGCCTCGGCCGTCGGCGCGCTCAATCTGACCGGAGCTTCCATTTCAGGGTTTGCACCTTTCCTCGGCGGAATGGCACGAGACACCATCGGGGTCGGAAGATTAATGGCATACACTAGCTTGATCTACCTGGCAACGGCTGGGCTTGTGCTCTACGGAATCCTGCGTCATTTTGACCGCGATCACAAAATGGCCGAAGCGAAGTCAGATCAGAATTTGCAGTAATCGATCCGGGAATCAGCATTTTCCAATTGAAGGATGAGCATGAAATCGGTTTTGCGCCGCGAGGGAGCGAACGTCATGAAAAAGGGGAATACGGAGCCGCGCAGCGGCGACTTCCTTTCATGGTTTTGATTTGTTAGGGGACAAGCCGCCGGGG
>JANXLY010000366.1 GCA_025354885.1 Acidobacteriota bacterium
CCTCCGTGTGACTTGGGCACTCTATCACGTTGGAAAACAGCTTCCGGAAATAGTTTACACAAAACTCTTGACACTACCTTGCGTTGGCCTGATTGGCCAGAATTTGTGCTGCGGATGGCATGATGTTTATTCCTTTTCGACTGTACTGCTTTCTAGTGAAGGAACGTAGGTCGCCCTCCGGTAGAGAAGCTAGCAGTCGAGGTGGCGGAAACGAAGCGTGGGTTCGCAGAAGTCGTTGAAATCAGAGGAAATAAAAAAGAAAATTTCCTGTCACCATGGATTCCAACCCTCTCCAGTTGATCCGATGGAATTGATGATGCTGATGAAAGAACTACGAGCGTCGATCTGAAGATTCCGTTCCGGAGTCTGAAATGGGGATCTCCGTCAGAATTGAAAACGCAACTCGAATATCGCGGGAGCCTTAGACTAAAACCATGAAATTTCGCATTGTGCTGGAGTTTGATGCCGATGCCGACAGCTACTCAGCGGTTTGCCCTGAATTACCCGGATGCGCTTCGGCAGGACTTAACGAGGAGGAAGCGCGGGCCAACATCGAAGAAGCGATCCGGTCATACCTCAGCCCCAGTGAGATTTCTTTATCCGAAACCGCCAAATTAGCCGAGGTTAGTATTGTGTGAACGAGGCACACCACGTCTAAGCGCCGAGCAAGTGGTCCGCGTCCTGAAGCAGCATGCTATTGCGGTGGTTGGACAGTCTGGGAGTCACCAGAAGTGGCGTAACGACTCAACAGGGAAACAGGTGATAGTGGCCTATCGCCGAGGCCGAATTCTGCCGCTCGGCACTTTGAAGTCGATTCGCCGACCTGCCGGTAGAAGCAGCGGAGATTTTGACGGTGCCACGGATTTGGAGATGATTGCCTTATTTGCGACGGAGAAGTGGCCACAACGGCTCAAGTTGAAGCCAATCCTTGTTTTCTGCGGACTGATTTTGCGCAGAGATGCAATTCGCCTCGGCCACGTAGAATGCGCCGAGGCGGGTCGTGTTTGAGCGAGTTGGTGCTACAGACTACTATTTAGCGGCCAATCCGTCACGCCAGGCCATTGCCTCCAGTTCGGCTTTGACCGCGTCCATGACAGGGACTACGGCACGGGCTTGAACCTCAAATGAGGGGAACAGAGTGCAGAATCCGTGAACCGTCAACGGATCAGCGCATTCTGCCAGCAGGTAGCCTCCCCAATCTCCCACGCGTACAACGAAGCACAAAATTTTGAAATCGGCAGGTGCCTTCCATTGACCAAACACTTCAAGGATGCGCTTTTGGGCATTCTCGTATTCCGTCGGCGAACCTTGGGTCCGCTCATTCCAGGTGATCATGTATTGCATGTCGTCTCCTCTTTTCCATTGATCTGCCAGCATACAGCGAGCCAATTCTATGTCAAATGCAGTGGTTCTGATTGAAGGCTTCGGTCGGACGGCAAGGCGGCAGGCTGGGAAGTAGCTACAATCAGTCACCATGAAATACAGCGTTGTATTCTGCCTCGTCTTATTCTCCAGTTGTGCGAAGCAATCGCTCTCCCAAGTTGATCCTGAAGTGGCGGCGGAAATTGCCAAGATCAAGGTGATTGACAACCACGCGCATCCGGTGCGGCCGACTGCGGCGGGCGAGGCCCCAGACAAGGACTACGATGCGCTGCCGGTGGAGAATCTGGAGGCAGCAACGGACCCAGTGCGATTCCGGCACAACGGGAATCCTGTGATCGGCAGGGCGTCTCAAGCGATGTTTCAGGGAGACAAAGCCGGTGCGTTTAAAACCTGGGGCGCCAATTACGCCGCAACCGTTCTCGATCGGGCCGGCATTGATCGTATGGTGGCGAATCGAGTGTCCATGGGTGCGGGCCTGCCTGAGAGTCGCTTTCTTTGGGCTGCTTATGCAGACGCGCTCATGTATCCGTTTGCGACTGGTGCGCTGGCCGTGAATTCTGATCGCAAATTGTTCTTCGAACTTGAGGCAAAGCTTCAGGAGCAGTATCGGAAAGAGTCGGGCTCGAAGGCGAGATCGCTCGAAGAGTATCTGAGCCAAGTCGTAACTTCGACGCTCGAGCGTCATAAAAAGGGCGGTGCTATCGGCGAAAAATTTGAGATGGCGTATCTGCGCTCACTGGCTGTTGGCAATCCGTCGCGAGCAGAGGCGGAGCGCGTGTGGAAGGCAGCTGCGACCCATCCTGCGGACTATCGCATTTTGCAGGATTTTCTATTTCGCTACATTGCGGCAGAGTGCGGCCGCCTGGGCATGGCGGTCCATATCCACACCGGCATGGGTGGCGGCGGATACTTCGATATGGCAGGTTCGAATCCCGCTCATCTCGAAACTCTGTTCAACGATCCGGCGCTACGCAAAACCAATTTTGTGATGCTGCATGGAGGGTGGCCCTATTCGAGAGAGGCCGCAGGGCTGCTTACCAAGCCAAATGCCTACATCGATACGTCCGTGCAGGGACTGATTCTGGCCCAATCCAACGTCGCAGGGAATTTGCGTGAGTGGCTTGAACTCGCACCTGAAAAAGTTCTTTTCGGGACTGACGCCTATCCCATGGCGCCAGACGCCGGGATGGGGTGGGAAGAAACGGCATGGGCTTCGACCGAGGTGATCCGTCAGGCTCTTGGACTGGCACTCACTGCCATGGTGAACGAAGGTAGTGTCTCCCGCCAGCGGGCAGTCGAAATCGCCCGCCTCGTGCTTCGTGAAAACGCTGTCAGGCTCTACGGCCTCAAATGATTCGAAGGCTCAAGCTCAGGGCGCGTCGGTAGTCTCCTGCAACATGGCGAGGAAGGCTTTTGCTGCAAGATTCATTTTGGCGTTGCGGCGGTGAATAATGCCGAGAGGGCGGATGAGGCTGGGGCTGAGTTCGGCGACGCGGATTTTGCCTTCTTCCACTTCTTTCTCGACTACCGGAAAGGGGACGATACTGACTCCGCTGCCGAGGATGACCGCTTCTTTGATCATCTGCAGATTGTCGAAGTGCATCGTGACGTCCACTTGTACACCGTGCTCCTTGAGATAGGCGTCGATGTCTTTGCGGATCGGCAGGTCTTCGTCGAAGGCAACGAAGGCCAGACTATCGAGACGGGCCGGAGTGACGCGCTTCATCGTTGCGAGAGGGTGGCCTGGATACATGGCGAGAACCATTCGCTCTTTCCGCCAGGGGAGGGCTGTGATTTCGCGATTGGATAAGGGGTAGCTGATGAGGCCGATGTCGGCACGTTCTTCACGGACCGACTCATAGACCTTTTCGGGACGCAGATATTCTACTTTGAGATGCGCATCGCGATAGCGGGTCTTGAACTCATCCTCAAGCCGGTGCATCTTGGAGAGGCCGACCGAATAGATGGAGGCGACGCGAACTTCGCCGCTGGTGGAGCGCTTGAGTTCGTCGAGTTCTGTTTCGAATTCCGTTTTCTTGCGGAGAACTTCGCGGCAGAATTCGAGGTAGGCCTGGCCGGCTGGAGTGATGCGGATGGGACGCGTGCTGCGATTCATCAAGTCGATGCCGAAGGTCTTCTCCAGTTCCTGTAAATGCTGACTTGCAGCGCTTTGACTGACCTTGTTGAGAAGGGCTCCACGACTGACGCTCCGGCTTTGCGCGATGTCCCGAAATAACCGCATGTGTTCCAACTGCACGAGCCTGAGCATAGCATAACCAGTTCTAATAGTATAGTGAATTAGTTTCAGCTTGCCTAATGGCAGGGAATGTCGCTATACTCATCCAATCCGGAGTGTAATTATGACCGACGTTTCCAATTCCGCCATGCTGCGGGGACTGCCTGATTCTCAAGGCCTTTACGATGCGGCGCAAGAGCGCGACGCATGCGGAATGGGCTTTGTTGCGAATATCAAAGGCGAGAAATCGCACGACATTATCCAGAAGGGGATTCAGATTCTGATCAATCTGACGCACCGCGGTTCTTGTGGCTGCGACCCCGATACCGGGGATGGCGCGGGGATTCTCATTCAGATCCCCCACAAATTTTTTGTGAGGGAATGTTTGGAGTTGGGATTTACGCTGCCGAAGGCTGGCGAGTATGGCGTCGGGATGGTTTTTTTGCCGGTGCAGCGGACGCAGCGGTTGCAGTGTGAGGGGATTATTGAGCGGGTTGTTCGTGAAGAGGGGATGACGGTTTTGGGCTGGCGGGATACGCCAATTGACGCGAATGCCATCGGACGGCTGGCGCGGGATTCACAGCCATATATCCAGCAGATTTTTATCGGCTGCCCCGAGAGCATGACGGAAGATGAGTTGGAGCGGCGCCTCTATTCCGTTCGGAAGCGAACCGAAAATGAAATTGCGAATTCGGGGATTCGGGATCGCGACTTTTTTTATCTGCCTTCGCTGTCTTGCCGAACGATCATCTACAAGGGTTTGCTGCTGGCTCCGCAGATCGCGAATTTTTACAAGGAACTGAAGGACCCGGATGTGGCGAGTGCGCTGTGTCTGGTGCATCAGCGGTTTTCGACCAATACCTTTCCGACCTGGCAGCTTGCACACCCGTTTCGCTATATGTGTCACAACGGTGAAATCAACACAGTGCGGGGCAACATCAGCTGGATGCATGCGCGGCAATCTGTGCTCGCGAGCGACCGCTTTGGAGATTTGAAGCGGCTGTTCCCGATCGTGACGCCGAATGGAAGCGACTCTGCTTCGCTCGATAACGTAGTTGAGTTTTTGACTCTGGGTGGTCGCGAATTGCCACATGTGATGGCGATGCTGATGCCGGAAGCTTGGGATCACGATGTGGCGATGGAGCCGTCGAAGAAAGCATTTTATGAGTATCATGCTTCGCTGATGGAGCCATGGGATGGTCCTGCGGCGGTTGCGTTTACCGATGGCCGGCTGATTGGAGCGACGCTTGATCGCAATGGACTGCGACCGGCACGTTACATGGTGACGCATGACGGATTGCTGATCATGGCTTCTGAAACCGGAGTGTTGCCGGTGAAGCCGGAAGAGATCAAATACAAAGGACGACTGCAGCCGGGCAAGATGCTCCTGGCGGATCTGGCGGCAGGACGCATTGTTCCGGATGAAGAAATAAAGCAGCGGCTTTCGCACAAACAGCCCTATCGCGAGTGGTTGGATAAACAGCAGATCACTCTCGATCGACTGCCTGCGCCACCTCGCTGGCACGAGACGGATTTTCACACGATTCTAGAACGGCAACGGGCCTTTGGATATACCGAAGAAGATCTGCGCATGATCATGCTGCCCATGGCTGGTGGTGGTGAGGAGCCGATTGGATCGATGGGAACTGATACGCCGCTGGCGTGTCTGAGCGACAAGCCACAGCCATTGTTCAACTACTTCAAGCAACTGTTCGCGCAGGTGACAAATCCGCCGATCGATCCGATTCGCGAAGACCTGGTGATGTCGCTGACGAGTTACATCGGCAGCGAGCGGAACATTCTTGAGGAGACGCCGGAGCACTGCCATACGCTGAAGCTGAAGCATCCGGTACTGACGAATCACTATCTTGAGCAATTGAGGAATGTGCGCTGGGGTGAGTTTCTGGCGACTACTTTGCCAACGCTTTTTGATGCGGCAGGATCGGAACAGGATCTGGAAGAGGCACTGGACAAGCTTTGCCGCAGGGCTTCGCAGGCGATCCAGAAGGGTTATCGACTGCTGATTTTGAGCGACCGAGGGGTGGATCAAAACTCTGCTCCGATTCCCTCGCTGCTCGCACTGACGGCAGTTCACAACCATCTGGTACGTGAGGGTACGCGTTCGCAGGTTGCGTTGATTGTTGAGTCGGGTGAGCCACGGGAGATCATGCACTTTGCCTTGTTGATCGGCTACGGGGCAAGCGCGGTGAATCCGTATCTCGCTATCGAGACGCTGGAGGATATGGCGCGGAAGAACATGCTGCCCGACGGAGTGACATTTGAGAAAGCGCTCAGCAACTTTAAGAAGGCGGTTGGCAAAGGCTTGCTGAAGGTGTGCTCGAAGATGGGCATCTCGACGCTGCAGTCGTATCGCGGCGCGCAGATCTTTGAAGCAATCGGTTTGAACAGCGCGTTCGTGAAAAAGTACTTCACGGGTACGTCGACGAAGATCGAAGGGATTGGCCTTGAAGTGATTGCACGCGAGGCAAAGATGAAGCACGACTT
Organism: Acidobacteriota bacterium; assembly: GCA_025354885.1. GTDB lineage: Bacteria > Acidobacteriota > Terriglobia > Bryobacterales > Bryobacteraceae > Bryobacter. Next base: position 6,125 of record JANXLY010000366.1, read on the forward strand.
TGCCTACCGTCCCATGAATACTTTTTCGGCCGACCTCGACCAGGGTGGAAATTATCACTTCCGCGTGAATGGCGAGTTTCATTCAGTAAATCCCGATTCGGTGTCGAAGCTGCAGCATGCAGTACGGCAGAATAACTTTGCCACTTTTGAAGATTATGCCCGGACGATCGATCAACAGAATAAACATCTTTGCACTCTGCGCGGGCTAATGGACTTCAAGTTTGCGGCGACGCCACTGTCGATCGATGAGGTGGAGCCGGCTACGGAAATCGTGAGGCGCTTTGCAACCGGGGCGATGAGCTTCGGCAGCATCTCGAAGGAAGCGCATGAGACGATCGCGATTGCAATGAACCGGATCGGCGGTCGCTCGAACACGGGTGAAGGCGGCGAGGACCCGGCGAGATATCTGAAGGAGCCGAATGGCGACTTCAAGCGCAGCGCGATTAAGCAGGTGGCGAGCGGGCGCTTTGGCGTTACGACTGAATACCTGGTCAATGCAGAAGAATTGCAGATCAAAGTGGCGCAGGGTGCGAAGCCCGGCGAGGGTGGACAACTGCCCGGCCACAAGGTAGACGAGAATATTGCACGGGTACGATTTGCAGTACCGGGAGTCAGTTTGATCTCACCGCCTCCGCATCACGACATCTACTCGATTGAAGATTTGGCGCAACTGATTTACGACCTGAAGAATGTGAATCCGCAGGCGCGGATTTCAGTGAAGTTGGTGAGTGAAGTTGGCGTAGGCACAGTGGCGGCGGGCGTTGCAAAGGCGCATGCGGACGTGATTCTGATTTCTGGAGATACGGGCGGGACGGGCGCGAGCCCGTTGACGAGTTTGAAGCATGCGGGTTCTCCCTGGGAGCTTGGGCTTGCCGAGACGCAGCAGACACTGGTGATGAACGATCTACGAAGCCGCGTGAAGATCCAGGTGGACGGCAAACTGCAGACGGGCCGTGACGTTGCGATTGGCGCGATGCTGGGAGCAGAAGAGTTTGGATTCTCGACCATGCCGCTGATTGCGATGGGCTGCATCATGATGCGCAAGTGCCATCTGAATACCTGCCCTGTGGGTATTGCGACGCAGAATCCGGAGTTGCGAAAGAAGTTTGAAGGGACGCCGGAGAACGTCATTAACTTCTTCTTCTTTATCGCCGAACAGTTGCGGCAGATCATGGCGAAGCTGGGCTTCCGCACCGTGCAGGAAATGGTGGGTCGCGCTGATCTGCTGGAAATGCGCAAGGGCATTACGCACTGGAAGGCGAAGACGCTGAATTTTGAATCGCTGTTCTACAATCCCCCGGTGCCGCAGCGTGTATCGCGCTATTGCACCACGTCGCAAGACCACGGGCTGGATGAGGCGCTCGATTACAAGCTGATCAGTCATGCGCGGGAAGCAATGGAACACGGCACAAAGGTGGAGTTCAAGCTGCCGATTCGCAACGTCCATCGCACGGTGGGCGCAATGCTATCAGGAGAAATCGCGAAGCGTTACGGAAACGAAGGACTGCCGCAGGATACGATCAATTTCGAATTCACGGGCAGTGCCGGGCAGAGCTTTGGAGCGTTTCTTGCTCGAGGAGTGACGATGCGTCTTGAAGGCGATGCGAACGACTATATTGGCAAGGGACTTTCTGGTGGGCGGATCATCGTTTACCCGCCGAAGAAGTCGACCTTTCTGCCGGACGAGAATATTCTGATTGGCAACACGGCCTTTTATGGTGCGACAAGTGGTGAGGCGTTTTTGAATGGCCGCGCGGGCGAGCGATTTTGCGTACGAAACTCGGGCGCGACGGCTGTTGTTGAAGGTGTTGGCGACCACGGTTGCGAATACATGACGAAGGGCCTGGTGCTTTGTCTGGGCACGACAGGGCGCAATTTTGGAGCCGGTATGTCGGGTGGAATTGCCTATGTTTTTGACGAGACGGGACAGTTTCAGGAGAACCTCTGCAATCGTGAGAGTGTAGATCTGGACCCTGTGGAATCGCAGGAAGACATCAATACGCTGAAGCAGTTGCTCGAGCGGCACTGGACTCTGACGGACAGCCCGAAGGCACGCTGGGTGCTGGATGATTTTGGCAAGCTACTGCCGAAGTTTGTGAAGGTGTTCCCGCATGAATTCAAGCGGGTGCTTGGGGTTGCCCGCAGCGTGGCACCGGCAGAAGCAGTGATTGTCAAGATAACGGCGAAGTCGGCGAAGCGTGAGGTGATCCATGGGTAAGCATACGGGCTTTCTTGAAATTGGGCGAGAGGTAGCTTCGCGGCGTCCTGTGCCTGAGCGGGTGAACGACTGGTTTGAGGTGTACCAGCCTTTTCCGGCCGCGAAGGTGAAGGAACAGGGCGCACGCTGCATGGATTGTGGCGTGCCGTTTTGCCATACCGGCTGTCCGTTGCATAACCTGATTCCAGACTGGAATGACCTGGTTTATCGTGACCGCTGGCATGATGCGATCCGGCAGTTGCATGCGACGAACAACTTTCCTGAATTTACTGGGAGACTGTGTCCGGCCCCTTGTGAATCTGCTTGCGTGCTGGGGATCAATGCGCCGCCCGTGTCGATCAAGCAGGTAGAGAAATCGATCATTGATCACGCGTTCGAAGAAGGCTGGATCCTGCCGGAGTTGCCGACCTTTCGGACAGGCAAGAAAGTAGTAGTCATCGGGTCCGGGCCTGCGGGACTTGCTGCGGCGCAGCAGTTGAACCGGGCGGGACACCATGTGACCGTGATGGAGCGGGAGAATCGCCTTGGAGGGTTGCTGCGTTATGGCATCCCTGACTTCAAAATGGAGAAGCACCACATTGACCGCCGGATTACTCAACTGGAGGCGGAGGGTATTGAATTCCGGATGAACTGCAATATCGGAGTCGATGTGGAGTTCAGCGATTTGCGGAAGAAATACGATGCGGTGTTGCTCGCGATCGGTGCCGAGCAGCATCGGGATGTGAATGCGCCGGGCCGTCACCTGAAGGGCATTCATTATGCGATGGAGTATTTGCCGCAATCGAATCGCGCGGTTGCCGGGGACCAGGTAGAAGGTCAGATTATGGCAACAGGCAAGCACGTGATCATCATCGGCGGTGGTGACACGGGCGCGGATTGTCTGGGGACGGCGACGCGGCAGGGAGCCGCGTCTGTGCACCAGTTCATGATTCACCAGAGGCCGCCGGATGAGCGGGCTGAGTCTACGCCTTGGCCGTTGTGGCCAGTGATGTATCGCGAAGAGCCGGCGCATGAAGAGAATGGTCAACGCGAGTTCGCGGTGGCTACGACTTCGTTCAGCGGCGATGAGAACGATGTTGTGAAGAAGCTGCACGGGGTGAGGGTTGGCGCTTCGCCGCGATTTGAGCCGGTGCCGGATAGCGAGTTTGAGATGGATGCGGACCTGGTTTTGATCGCGATCGGTTTTGCGGGTGTACACCGGCAGGGCCTGATCGAGAAGACCGGGGCGCGCCTCGATGCGCGCGGAAACATCGTTACGAACGAGAATTATCTGACCAGCCTTGAAGGCGTGTTTGCAGCGGGGGATGCCCGTCGGGGCGCGTCACTTGTTGTATGGGCGATTGCCGAAGGACGCCGGGCCGCAAGGGCGATTGACGAGAATCTGATGGGCAGTTCTCTGCTGCCCAACTAGTTACTTTTTCAGTTCTTCGAGGACTTCGATAGTGGTAGTTCTACCGCCATGGGTCTTGCTGACCTTGGAAAAGAAGACCATGCTTTTGGAGTCGATCAGGAAGGTCGAAGGGTAGGCCGTCTCCTGAGGAGCGTCCCAGCGGAGACCGTATTGTTTTGTGAATGTGTAGTCGGGGTCGAGGACCATTTCAAAGCCGGCGGGGAGATTCTTGTCCATCAAAAATTCGGAGGCTTTGGCGTTCAGATTGTCGGCTGGACCGGGGTAGACGAGGAGGACATTTTTGCCTTCGAAGTCTTTGGCTTTACTGACAAATTCCTTGACCTGACGGTTGCAGAGGGGGCACTGGTATCCGGGGAAACCTCGTAAGACGATGAGGACAACGGGGCCTTTGGCAGTTTTTTCAGAGAGGCGAACCATTGTTCCATTGAGGTTTTTGAGTGCGAAGTCCGGGGCCTTTTCGCCGACGGCAGGGGTTGCGGCGAGGAGGGCGATTGAAGTGAAGAGGGTTGCGAAAATCAATTTCATGTGAGACTCTTGTGCGCTGCTGCTAAGGAAGTTACGGTTGCTATTCGACAGCCTCAGAACTGGAAGTAGACGAAGGGGATGGAGACGTCAGTGACGGCGAAGATTTCGAGGATGAGCAGCATTGCGGCGATTGCTGTTGCATAGCTGAGCGCTGAACTTTTGATGAGGCGGTCTTCCACTTCGAGGTGCTCTTCGAGGATGGCCGTTGCGGCAGCTAGTGCGACGAGACCAAATTGCCAGTTGGTCCAGTTGCAGGTGCCGAGAGGGCCGTGCCACAAACTTTCGATGACGAAACGGGAGTCGGCAAAAGTGGCTGCGCGGAAGAAGACCCATCCGTTAAGGACCAGCAGCAGAGTGATCGGAATGCGCCACCATCGGGCTGTTTCGATGCCGAGCAAGCGTTCTATTGCGAGCAGTAGGCCGTGCCATCCACCCCAGATGATGAAGTTCCAACTGGCTCCGTGCCAAAGGCCTCCCAATAACATCGTGATCATCAAATTTGAGTAGGTGCGGAGAGTGCCCTTTCGATTGCCGCCGAGCGGAATGTAGAGGTAATCGCGGAGCCAGGTGGAGAGCGAGATGTGCCAGCGGTGCCAGAATTCAGTCATGCTTCCAGCGAGGTAGGGGCGGCGGAAATTGATCGGGAAATGGAAGCCGAAGAGCTTGGCCATGCCGATGGCCATGTCGGTGTAGCCTGAGAAATCGAAGAAGATCTGGAGAGCGAAGGCGATGGTGCCGGACCAGGCGTCGAGGATGCCGGGGTGTGCTGTTGGAGCGTTGAAGTAGGCGTCGCTGAGCTTGGCAAAGTTGTCAGCGAAAGCCATCTTTTTAGTGAGCCCTAGGACGAGCAGGAAGATGCCTTGGGAGATGTCTTCGCTGTTAGGTTTAGCCCAGGGGCTTAGATCGGCGAAGAACTGTTTGGCGCGTACGATGGGCCCGGCGACGAGCTGCGGGAAGAAGGCTAGGAAGAGGGCGTAGTCCGCAGGGTTGCGGATGGGTTTTTGCTGTCGGCGATAGACATCGACGACATAGGACATGCTCTGGAAGATGTGAAAGCTGATGCCGATGGGGAGAACGATTTCGATATTGAAGCGGTGGCCGATCAGGATTTCGCTGAGGAAATGGAAGTATTTGAAGACGACCAGCACAGCGATATTGAGGGCGAGACTGAGGATGAGGAGTGCGCGGCGGAGTGGGCCTTCGCTACGGGCGATGAGGAGGCCGGCGCTGTAATCCATGGCCGTGACACCTATGAGGAGTGCGAGGAATTTGACATTCCAGGAGCCGTAAAAATAGTAGCTTGCGAGCAGGAGCCAGTACTTGCGAATTGCTTGTGGGATCAGGTAGAAGCCGACCAGCGTGACCAGCAGAAAGCGGAGGAACTCGAGGGTATTAAAGAGCACCGAGCCACCTTGCGAGGTCGTCGGCGAGCATCTGGCCGTATTGGGTGGAGCCGACGCGATTCATGTGCAGGACGTCGTGAAAGAGTTCTGGCTTTTCGAGCACTTCGGCACGGTGCTCGTCGCCGAGGGTGACGCCAGGTCTTGAGGCGAAGTCGCGGATGCTGTGGGATAGCGTTTGGACTGGAGGCCGAAGGACGGGGCCGCGTGGCAATTTTACGAAGATGAAGCGTGTCGGGCTGCCAGCATAGCGTTGGAAAATCTCTCCATACCAGCGGCGGCGGTAGGCACCGTAGTTGCCGGTTTGCTTTGCGTTAGGGCGCATCAAGACAGTGGCTACGGCTTGTCTGAATGCTTCATCGACTCCGGGTGGATAGGTGACGACGCGAGTGGCCCAATCGACAGAGAGTCCCGTAACTGTTTTTTCGCTCTCGAGGTAATCATAGCTGCCGTTGGGCCACCAGTCGCGGGTGAGGCTGGCAGTCTTGAGGCGCTTCTGCGGGGCATTGAAGAGGGCGAGCAGGTCTTGCTGGAGAGAGGCACCCTTCACAAGGCAAGCCTTCCAGGCTTCGAGGGCGTATTTCGGGGTTGTGTAGCTGAGTGGGTATTCAGGCAGATCCGAGTAACGGAGGAGGAGCGAGAGGTAGTTTACGTCGAAAGGATAATCGGTGAAGTCGATGAAGGTGTCTTCGTCGTCGTAGTCGTCGACGGGGAATACGATGGCGGTATAGCGGCGTGCGGTGGGGTCGAGTTCGCGAAGCATGTAGTGCCAGACACGAGGGTTAGTACCGGCCACTCCGCCGTGGGTGAGGCGGAACTTGTAACCTTTTTGCGCGGAGTATTCGTTGGCCAGCTTTGGCGAATAATTCATGCGGGAATCGCCCATGGTCAGGACTAGAGCTTCTTTCCATTCCGTCTGATGTTTTCGTTCCCGGAGCAGCGTTAGCTGCATCATGCCGGCGCTGGAATCGGGTTCCAGGTAGCGCGCGTAGAAGCCACTGCGGAAGATCGCCGCATCGGCACCGATGAAGAAGAAGAGAACTAAACCGAGTCTGGAGAGAACTTGCACAGAACTTTTATTGTATTGAGATAAACTCATGTTTTATGTCAGAAACACCTCGTCGCGATTTTCTCAAGGCAGCCAGCATCATTGCCGCTCCTGCCATTATCAGAGCCCAGACGGTTACGAATGCCATTAAGGTTGGCCTTGTTGGGGCTGGCGGACGTGGCACTGGAGCCGCTTCTCAAGCTCTTAAGGCAGACGATTATTCAGAACTGACTGCGGTCGGGGACGTATCGATGGAGCAGATTGATGCTTCGTTGGGCCGGATTGCGCGCATCAACAAGGCGAAGGTAAAAGTTGAGAACAGCAAGAAATATCTTGGCTTTGATGCTTATCAGCGAGTGATCGATTCGGATGTCGATGTGGTGTTGCTGGCGACGCCGCCAGGATTCCGTCCCACGCATTTGCGTTATGCAATCGAGAAGAACAAGCATGTGTTTGCAGAGAAGCCGATGGCGGTGGATCCGGCCGGGATTCGCAGTGTCATTGAGTCTGTGCGGATGGCGAAAGAGAAGAACCGTTGCATCGTGGATGGTTTTATGTGGCGCTATGCGAACCACATCCAGCAGACGATGGAGCAGGTGCACAAGGGCATTATCGGTGATGTGCTTTCCTACTATGCGACTTATTACACGAGCCCGGTGAAGCCGATGCCGCCGGCGTCGACGCGTCCTGCCGGGATGAGCGATGTGGAGTGGCATACGAAGAACTGGTACAACTTTATGTGGCTCTCGGGTGACGGCTACGTGGAACAGGCAGTCCACTCTGTGGACAAGGTAGCGTGGTGCATGAACGATGTGGCACCGGTGTCGTGCGTTGCGCATGGCGGGCGGCAGATTCCGCAGGACGGCGGCAATATTTTTGATCACATCGAAGTGAATTATCTTTATCCGAATGGTGTGCGTGCGTTTATTGCGCATCGTCAGATTCCGGGAATCTACAACGAGAATGGCGATTACATCCTGGGGACCAATGGCAAGGTGACGATCGGTCGCGGGCCGCTGCCGATTATCGAAGATCACAAGGGCAAGATTCTGTGGGCGTTTGAAGGCGCTAAGAACGACGGCTACCAGTTTGAACACGACATCCTGTTTGCTGCCGTTCGCAAGGGCGAAGTGGTGAACAAGGGAGATCGAATGATCTCGTCGACACTGCTTGCCATCATGGGTCGGACTGCTGCTTACACCGGTGCGCAATTGACCTGGGAGCAGATCCAGAACTCGAAACTGTCTACCTTCCCTGATCCGTTTGATGCCAAGGGAAAATTGCCGGATATGCCGATCGCGCTGCCTGGCATTGCCAAGTTTGTATGATTGTTCTGTCTTTGCTTGCTTTTTTGGCGATTGATTTTTCTACGCAGGTCAAACCTGTACTCGATCAGCAATGCGCGGCCTGTCATGACCGCGCATTCTATTTGAGGAAGAAAGACAAACTGGTTGCTTCGATTGGTTTGCCTGCGACAGCAAAGGGTGCGATGCCGCCGGGCGGTCCGCAGTTGAACGCAAAAGACAGAGCGACGCTGACGACCTGGGTTGGCGAGGGAATGGTTTTTCCGGAGGCCACTAAGGCGCTTGCCGATGACCTTGGGCTGGCCAAGATTTTGCGTGCCCAGATCGTGAAAGGCTCGAAGGAACGCAGTGCCGCGCAGATGAAGCCGTACAAGGCGATCATTCCAGGGACGGATGTTCCTTATGAGATGGTGCCAATTCCGGCAGGGAAGTATCTGATGGGGGATGACACGCATTCGAAAGATGAGGCACCGCAACATCCGGTGAGTGTGGAGGCGTTCTGGATGGCACCGCGAGAGGTGACATGGAACGAGTACAGGCTGTTTATGTTTGCGAGTCTGGCGGGTGAGGATCCGGGTGCCAACATTACGATTGACGCTGTGAGCCGACCGACCAAGCCATATGTCGAGATGTCGTTTGGGATGGGGATTGAAGGGTTTCCGGCGATCTCGATGACGCATCATGCGGCCAACAAATATGCGCAGTGGCTGAGTGCGAAGACGGGGCATTTTTATCGTTTGCCGACCGAGGCAGAGTGGGAGTATGCCTGCAAGGCGAACGCGCCCGAGCCTGCTGAGTTGGGTGAGGTTGCGGTTTTTAAGGCGAATTCTAAGGGTCAGTACAATCTGGTGGGGACCAAGAAACCGAATGCCTTTGGGCTTTTTGACATGCTGGGCAATGTGATGGAATGGACGACCGATCAGTATTACGCGGATGCTTATCAAGATCCGAAGGCATGGTATCCGTCGAAGACTTCTTATCCGCATACGGCGCGGGGCGGGAGCTGGAGCGATGTGGCGGAGCGAGTGCGGTGTGCGGCGCGTTTTCCAAGTGACGCGAGCTGGAAGCTGCAAGATCCGAATTTGCCTAAGTCGATCTGGTATCACACGGATGCGCTGGGACTGGGCTTTCGTCTGATTCGACCGCTGAAAATACCGACTGCGGAAGAAATGCACGCATACTGGAACAATGGAGTGGCGGAAGATCAGTAGTGCGTTTCCCTCAATGGGGACGCTGATTCGCATTACTCTTTATGCGAAGAATGAGGGGCGGGCGAGTGCGGCAATGGTTGCGGCCCGGCATCGCTTTGAGGAGCTGGATCAGAAGCTGAGCGACTACAAAGCTGACAGCGAGATCAATCAATTGAAGTCGTTTGTGACGACTCGAGTGAGTGAGGATCTGTTTGCAGTGTTGAGTTTTGCTCAACGGGTGGCGCTGCTGTCTGGTGGGGCTTTTGATGTGACGATTGGGGCGAGAACGCGCGGGCGGAGCGGGACAGTGGGGTATCAATATATTGCTATGGGGAATCGCACGGTGACGCTTTTGAAGCCTGACATGCACTTGGATTTGGGCGGGATTGCTAAGGGCTATGCGGCGGATGAGGCATCAAGAGTGTTGAGTAAACTGGGATTTGGACGGCATCTGATTGCGGCATCGGGGGATGTAAGAGTGAAGGATGCGCCTCCGGGTGAACGTGGATGGCGAGTTGGACTGGGATCGGAGGGCAGGATGAGGGAACTAGCTCATGCAGCAGTGTCGACGAGCGGGAATACCTTTCAGCCAAAACACATCTGGGACCCGCGGACGCTAGAGCCGTTGGTGAGGAGTGAGACGGTGACAGTGGTGGCGCCAAGTGGGATGTGCGCAGATGCACTGGCTACGGCGTGCCTGGTATTGAGGCCAGCGGAACGAGGGCAGTTGCTTTCTCATTTTCCGGGCACGGAGTGCATTGCGGCTGGACCGGCTTAGTTACTCGACGGGTTGGTTTCAGCGAAGCGCACCTGTTTGAGCGTGGCGCTCTTGCTTTCGCCTTCACCAATCTTTACAGTTGCGGCTCGGTCTTCGAATTTCTTCAGGAATTCTGGATCGGAGGCCGTTGCGAGATCGATTTCCTCAAAGGCGATCAACTTGTATTCACCCGGAGGAAGATTGGCGATGCTGAACTTGCCGTTGTCATCGACACGCGCTAGCGGACTTTGCCCACTCGCCGTGCTGAGGAGCGAGAGCGTGCCGTTTGCGCCTGCTATGGCGATGACGATCGAGCCAGGTGCATCGTCCTGCTTCTGCTTTTCGACCATTCCATTTACGGTGGCGATTTTGGTGGACAGGATCACCTCCATTGGGCCCCCTCCGCCGCCGGAGAGGTCGAGGGCGGTATCGAGTATGTTTTGGCCGCCGACCGTAATGGCCTTGACGTAGGCTGCGGCGCCCGGATTAACTGTGATCCGGTATTTATCCTGTGAGAGTTCCGTTGCGCTGAAGCTGCCGTCTTCGGCCACCTGGATGCCGGGAATGCCTCCCAAACCGCCCATATCAGTTGACATCAACTGGATGCGCACACTCTTGAGATTGACGGCAGTTTTGTCGCCTTCGACCACAATTTTTCCTTGGAAGGAAACGAGCGGAGAAGGCGCAAGGACGACGCCTTCCACATTGTCGTTGCCGACGCTGAGCTTGAGAGAGCCGACGACCTTGGGGCGACCTTCGCCGAAGGAGGAGAGTGTGAGTTTGTAAGCGCCAGGGGTGACACCGGCAATTTCGAAGCTGCCGTCGGCGCGGACCTGGCCTCCTCCCATGCCCGGGCCGAATCCGGGGCCCATCATGTCGCTTGCGCCACCATCGGGGCGGAGTTGGATCACCATTCCATTGCCACCACCGCGACGACCGCCGCCCTGTGCTCCCGCTTGCTGGCCGGCGGGGGCTGCGATGCCGGGGACGTGGCCTCTGACTCGGTAGACGCGAACTTTACGTAAAGCCATTTGCAGGTTGCTGACTTCCTGACCGGCACCGACTTCGACGCGCTGGGCCTGTTCCAAAGCCTCGACGCCCGGGAAGAAGAGTTTTGGATAGCCAAATTCCTCTTTGCCCTGCTGGATGGGCATGTTGCCATTACTCATGCGCTGGATCTGCATGTAGTATTTTCCGGGGGCGACGTTGGTAATGCGGAACTCACCACGGTCGTTGCTCTGGTTGCCTGCCGTGCCCATCATGCGTCGCTGGGAGGCGAAGTATTGAGGGCGGAGGAGCTGGATCGAGACGCCTTCCATGGGCTCGCCATCTTCGTCGAGGATGCGACCGCTGACAATTCCCTGCGGGGTGATGCGGACGATGACATCCGCTTTTTCTGTGCCGGCGGCAATGGTGAGTTGGGAGCCAATTGCGCCTGCGCCGCGTCCGCCGAAACTGGAGCGGATGAAGCCGGTTTTTTCGCCGGAGAGGCGGTAGTTGCCGGGGTTTACATTCTCGAAAACGAAGGTACCTGCGTTGTCGGTTGCAGCACTGAGGCCACGGGACTGGCCGCCACCGAAGGGGCCGCCCGGCTGGCCTCCACCACCGCCCTGGCCTTGCTGGGCACCGGCGGGTTGGAGCGAAACAGTTGCCTTGCGCACAGGTTCGCCCGTGATGGCATTGAGGACTTTGCCCGTGATGCGTCCGAGTTTGATGGTCGGGTCAGGGACGCCCTGTTGCTGGACTTGCTGTTGCTGCTGCTGGCCGAAAAGAGCCAGCGTCACACTCAAGGCGAAAATCAGGCGAATCATACTACTCCTTTTACTTCACTTACACACTACGTTTGACGGATAAACCGTTGGTCATGAGTACATGGTCAACGCCATCGGGATTCAGGCGGGTGGCATCGTATTCGATTGTCATTCCAGTCAAATCCTGTTTGAGCTTTACGCTCATCAATCCATAGACGCTCAAAAGGCGCGATAGTCTCTCGTACCCGACATCGCTTAATGGCTTCACCAGGTCGTATTGCAATTCCACTCTTGTCATAAATCTAATTTTCTTTCTTGAGTTTCCACAGAATCTGCCGGACGATCCCCAGCCACATCACGGCGTCAATCTCTCTCAAGTGCATGCGACGCGCCAAACGCCGCAGCTTCTCATTGATATTTTGCGCGTGAACGTAACCAGAGAGTTGTAAAGCTTCGTAAAGCCTGTCGGTGAACTCGTCAAGCATTCCTGCAGGAGCGAGTTGTTCTTCGCTTTCCACGGTTTCTATTTTAGGAGCCTGCCGGACCATTTCGTAGAGGGTGACCGCGACTGCCTGGCCCAGATTCATGCTGGTTGCCCCTTCGACGGTGGGAATGCGGACAAGCCAGTGACAGTGGCACATGTCGTCGTTGGAGAGGCCGAATTTTTCGCTACCGAAGAGCAGAGCGATGCGGCCCGAGTGTTGTTTGACGGTAATGGCCGCGTCTTCGAGGCGCTTGATTTCGAGCTGGACGTCGCGCTTGCGGGCCGAAGTTGTACCGATGACGAGCGTTGCGTCTGCAGTCGCTTCTGCGAGGGTTGAAAAGTCGCGTGAATCACGCAAGACGATTTCGGCATGAGGGCCACTGCGGGCCTCGTCGGCAGCTACCCGATAGGCTTCGACGAGTCGAAGATCGGGAAAGCCGAAATTGGCCATGGCCCTGCTGGCCGCGCCTATGTTGAGAGGGTTTCGTGGAGAAACAAGGACGACGCTCAGGTTTTCCAAAACAGGTATCCCATGCCGAGGAGAAAGGCGAGGCTGGCCTTCCATTCCTGATTTTTTAAGTACATTGCGGGGTCGAAGTAGCCTTCGCCCGGTTCTGATGGAGGCTTGGGCCAGAGAAGGGGAACACGTTCGGCGTAAGCGCGATAGCCGGGAAAGAGTTTCAGCAGGTGCTGTTCCTCTTGTTCTATCACTGGCAGGTAAACGAGTGCGAAGACAAGGAGAGTGACCAGGAAGACGGCCCAACTGCGGGCGGCAATGGCCAGACCGAGGGCGGTAAAGAGAGTGCCGAGATAGAGGGGATTGCGTGTCCAGGCATAGGGGCCACCGGAGGCAAGGTCCTGATTTTTTTTGAGGTGGCCCGCAGCCCAGGCGCGGATGCCGAGGCCGGGCAAGGCAAGCAGCGTGCCGTAGACGAGGCTCTCGCGGGTTGGGTTGGCGAGGAGACCGAAACAGAGACCGATCAGGAAGCCGCTTGGCACACGCATGCGCATGACGAAATCGGCGTAGGGTTTGGGGAACAGATGCTTTCTCATCGCAACACCTCTTCGAGATTTGCCCACACCCTGTCGATGTCGAGTTGCAGCATGCTTGGGTCGGGCTCTGTGCCTCGCTTGTAGGTAGTTGTTGCTCCATAGCTGCGCAGGACGCGGATACTCGCGCCGTGGGGGCCGTTGCGGGCTGGATCTGTAGGCCCGAAAAGGGCGACCCCAGGTTTGTCGAGCAGGGCGGCCAGATGGAGCGGGCCGCTATCGAGGCCCAGGACGGCGCGGGCGCGGCGGGTCGCATGAATCAGCCCATCTATGCCGCTCTCGTGACGCCAGAGAAATTCACTCTGGGGAGTTTCATTTGAGGGCATCACGTTGAGCACGAGTCTGAACCCGAAGCGGTCGTGGAGGCGCTTTCCGATTTCGACATAACGCTCGATGGGCCATTGTTTGGACTTCCAGCCGGCGTAAGGAGCGGCAAGTACGAAGTCTCCTGGGGGGAGCTGTCCTTCGGGGAAACCTGCGGGGCCACGCAGTGTCGTGTTTGATTTTGGGAGGCCGAGGCTTGCGACGAGTTCGAGATTTCTCGCAACCACGTGAGGGCTTTGCGAAGTGAAGGCTTCAGTATAGAAAACGCCGGCCTCGCGTTCGCGCAACTGCGTATCGACAAAGCCGATGCGGCGGCTGGCACCACTGACGAGGGCCGTGAGTGCGCTCTTGACGAGTCCCTGGAAGTCGATAGCGAGATCAGGTTGCCAGCGTCGCAACCATTTGGCGGCGATCCAGACGCTGAGGGGACTGCGACGGTCGAGGGGCAGCAGGTGATCGGCCAACCCTGAACCGTGGAGAAGCGCCATCCATTTCGGTTCGAGTACCCATGTGATCTCAGCTTTTGGGAAGATGTCACGCAGACGCTGCACGGCTGGCATGGTGTGGAGAATGTCTCCCATTGCGCCCAGCCGTACGACGAGAACTTTTTCCAAAGTTTTACTTTGCCTCACTCTTCGAGATCACGAGCTGCTCTAGCTCATCGCGCCAGCTTTCCTCATTTTTGCGGAAGTCGAGCGCACCTTCGAGCTCGCCAATCGCGACGTAGCGCACAACGGCGAGACTGGCGGCGAGTTCGGCACGTGCGCGCAAGTTGAGGTAGGAGTTTTCTTTTTCGGTGAGGAGAGCAAGAATCGGACGGCCCAGATCACAGAGCGCGGCGGATTGAGAGGCGAGGAGCGGATCGCAGTCGAGATGCACGGCGACCAGGCTCTCATTTTTGAGACGACTTGCCGCTTCGGCGAGCGGAATAATTTTTGTTCTGGTATCCAATCCTCTATTTCAGCAAGTCGAGAGCCTCCAGCGCTACTTGTTCTGATGAAATGCGCGTCATGCAGCGGTGATCGATGGGGCATTCACGGAGTTTGCAGGGGGAGCAATCGACGGGATGACGCACGATTCGGGCGAGGGGGCCAACCGGACCTGTGCCGATGTGATCGGTGCTGCCAAAGATGGTGACGCTGGGTGTGCCGACGGCGTAGGCAACGTGCATTGCGCCGCTGTCATTGGTGAGCATCAGTTCGCAGCCGGCACTGAGTTCGATAAATTCGCGGAGGCCGGTGTGGCCGGCGTAGTTTGTTACCTGGATGCTGCGGGATTTCAGATCTGCTTCGACTATGGCGACGATGTCTCTTTCTGCGGCACTGCCGAAAAGGGCAACAGAAGCATTGCGCTCGATGGCGATGGCTGCTGCTGCTGCGGCGAAGCGATCCGGGAACCAACGCTTGGCACTGCCAAAGGCTGCACCGGGACTGACGCCGATGACGCGGCCGCCGAGATTGCGCGGAGTGACGTTGTGGAGTCGAATGGGGGCTTCGATGTCGTAGCCCGGGATCCAGCCGGCGAGCCTCAGCAGTTCCAGATAGTAGAAACGCTCGTGACCAATCTTGTGGACTGGAATTGCGTTTGTAAGTAGCAGCCCACGCCCATCGCGGTTGTAGCCTATGCGCTCTGCAACGCCAGTGGCACAGGCGAAAGCAGCGGCTTCGAAAGCGTTTTGAAAAAGGATTGCGCGATCAAATTTCCCTCGCAGTGATTTTGCCAGTTTGAACTTGGCAGCCAGGTCCTCGATGCCGCGGCCTGTCGGATAAGCAATGACCTCGTCGCAAAAGCTCTCACCTCCATAGAGATCGGCGAGCCAGGGGAAGCCAAGGATCGCGATGTGAGCTTTGGGGAATGCAGCCCGCAGGGCGTGCAGAGCGGGAAGACACAGGATGGCGTCTCCCAACCAGTTTGTTGCCCGCACGAGAATGCGCATAAAATCTATCTCAGCATGTTAAGCACCGAACAGCTTGCCAATCTTGACCGCGATGGTTATCTTATTCTTTCCGATCTGATTCCGGAGCCGATGCTCGAGGCGTTGCGAGAGCGCGTGGAGGAACTCTTTGAAGCAGAAGGGGAAAACGCCGGGGCTGAGTTTAAGAAGGAAAGCGGAGCGCGGCGCTTGGCGAACTGCGTGGACAAGGGCAAAGTATTTGAGCAGGCGATTCTGATCCCCGAGATACTGGCAGCGAAAGCGCACATTCTTGGCCCGGCGTTCAAACTGTCGAGTCTGAATGTGCGGTCCACTAATCCGATGAGCGAGGCGGATCAGCCGCTGCATGTGGACATGAATGCAATTGCCGATGAGCGCGGCTATTGGGTCGCGAACACTATTTTCATGCTCGACGACTTTACCCCCGAGAATGGGGCGACAAGAGTCGTACCGGGATCGCACAAATGGGGGCAGCGGCCGCAGGAGCAGATGACCGATCCTTTTGCCGCGCATCCGCAACAGATTTTGGTGACTGGCAAGGCCGGTACAATCGTGATCTGCAATGCGCATACCTGGCATGGCGGCACCGCGAACCGGACGAATCGACAACGAAGAGCCATGCACGCGTTTTTTTGTCGCGCGGACAAGCCGCAGCAGCAGTACCAGAAGAAGCTATTGCGGGCCGAGACGCAAGCGGGTTTGAGTGCGGAATTGCGGAAACTGCTGGCACTTGATGATGTCTCGAATGATCGTATTTCCGCTCAGGTTGAAGTGACGAGTGGATTCCTGAAATAGCTATTTCGAAGATCCGGGAACCTGTGCGGTAGCTATGCCGAGTTCGAGCCAGAAGATTGAACCTTGGCCAGGTGCGCTGTCGACGCCGATTCTCCCACCCATGAGATCGGCCAGCTTCTTGGAGATGGAAAGGCCAAGGCCTGTGCCGCCAAAGCGGCGAGTTGTGCTTAGGTCCGCCTGCTCAAACGCTTCGAAGATCCCGGCGAGCTTTTGCACCTCGATGCCGATTCCCGTGTCTTTCACGAGAAATCGAATGTGTTCTGCATCGACCATGCCCACTTCGACTTGAACGCCGCCCTCAAGTGTGAACTTGAGAGCATTACTGATCAGATTGCTCAGGATTTGTCTTAACCGAACAGGATCGCCCGTCCAAGTCTGCGGGACTTCTCTGCGGACTTGCAGCGTCCACTCCAGGCCTTTCGCTTCTGCACTTAACTCCAGGGGTCGGCAGAGATCGGCGAGCAGTTGGCGCAGATCCATGGGGACAGAGTCGAGGGTCATTTTGCCGGAGTTGATCTTGGAGAGGTCCAGCACATCGTTTACAAGAGCGAGTAAATGTTCGCCGCTCTGGCTCATGATTTCTACGAATTCTTGTTGTTCCTCATCGAGGGATGTCTCACGCAAAAGTTCCACAACGCCGAGTACACCGTTGAGCGGGGTGCGAATTTCGTGGCTCATGTTGGCGAGGAACTGAGAGCGGGCGCGCGAAGCTTCTTCGGCGAAGTCCTTGGCCTTGCGCAGTTCGATTGCCTGCAACTCCAGTTGGATTTGAGTGGAAAAAATGAGCCGCAGGCGGCTGCTGCTCCAACGATTCAGCATGAGAACAAACAGCCAGGTGACGACGAAGATAATCACCATGACCCAGCCGAAACGGTCTCTTACGGAAAGGCTCCAGACCAGAGCGGGGATCATGTTTAAATGCACGAAGGCATTTGCGAGCGGCAGGTCGGGAGAGAACAAATGGGCGCCGATGCTAACCCAGCCTACGAGGCCGAACAGAAGCATCAGTGATAAATCACTCTGGGCGTATTCCGCCAGTCCCAGACTTGCCAGAAGACTCCAGACGCAACTCAGGAAAAGGCTTGCGAAGCGAATATTACGAAGTGCCTTTTGATGATCGCCTTCAAGGTTGCGAGCTCGAATTGCTGCGGTAGCACGAAGCGCCGATCCAAGGAGGATCAGTGCAAAGCCAAGCCAAAAAATAAGTGGGTGATCGGCCGGAATTGCTGTCTCAAGGCCAAAGATGGCCATGAGAATTGGATAGGTGGCACCACCAAATCGGGTACGATCACCAAGTTCACGCGTGAGTCGCTGTTCGAGCTGATCTGAAATCAGGGCTGAGCTTTCCATGTCGGGTGTGGACTACTAAACAGGCTCAGAGCTTCAAGAAGGAGCTGAATCTTTTGGAACTGTTTTCAAGGGATCTTTTTGACGTCGAGACTCGACATCGCAGGAGGGGCCCACTCACGTGGGTACACCGAAGCGCGGCAGCACATAGCGCATCACGACGAAGTAGGCCGCGAAAAAGAGAGCCAAACTGATGAGATCGTTCATGCTTATTCCTAATTCCATACTATATGCAATGCGCGGCAGAGCCTAGGCACCTGGTGGCCCCTTAGGGTCTGGAAAGATGCTTTGGGCAATGAGAGCCTCGGCTTTGCTCTTCGCTTGACTGAGGGTGAGGCTGGGATCCTGGGTGCGGAGATTTTCGATCAAAGCAAAGCGGTTGCCGGAGCGAGCGAGTTCTTCGACCGAGGGTAGAATATCGATGGACTGGGAAGCTGCAGTTGGAACGCCGTGCGAGTTTAGGCAGCGGATGCAATTAGCCATACTGGGCAAAGCGCGCCACTGGACCCGAAGTCGGTTGCCGGGCTCGATAGAAACAGGAAAGTGACCCCATTTACTCTTGCGGACCGGAACTCCACCGGGGCGGGCGGAGCGCTCGTCGGCCAAGTACTTCGCGAGATCGCTGGTGCTTGTGCCCTGCCTGAGTGTGAGTTCCAGAAAGCGCGAAGTTTCAGAGTTGTCCTGCGATTGCCAGGATCGCCTGATTTCGCGGACGGATTCGATGCTGGCAAGGGGCAGTTCGAAAATCTGAATATCGTGGGTTCCCCAATGCACGTTCTGATAGGAGCGCCACTTCACATAGATGTTCTTGTCGCTGATCGCTACTAACCAGGCAGTGGAGTGGAAAGCTTTTCGGAGGTCGTTGGCACCGAGGAGCCAAACCAAGACAAGGATGCATACCAGATACCAGAGGATTCCATTTGTGCTGCCTCTTGTGGCCAGCAATGGGATAACCGGGGTCAGGATCATCAGCATCAGGATCGAAGAGAGGGGAAAGGCACGGTAGACCGCAAGGTCTTTGATGGGCACTTCTTTGAGGGTAACGAAGCGCATGGGCTCTTAGTCTGAGCCGTAGTTTATCTCAAGCTTGCGAACATGGATAGAGGCAAAAGCAAGTACGACTGCCGCCACTGCGAAGATCCCCAGGACCGCGAGGGGCCCTGGTATGGGAGCTGCAGTGGTGACAAGGATCTTTAGCGGTTCGGGAATGTCGCTATTGATCGGAGCAACAACGGGGCATAGGGCCTGTAGATAGTAGATGATGCTGAACTTCTTGATAATCGTGGGAAGAAACCAGTTGATGCCCTCCCAGAAGAGGATGACTGCTGCGGGAATCAGCGGGTTGCGCATGATAATTCCGGCCGCGAGGAAGATGCTGCCATAGCCAACGCAAGCGAGTGCGGCAACGCCGAGGTAGCTGAAAATATGGCCCCAGCCTGAGCCGTTGAGATAATCAGTAACTTCTTTGGCGGGATGGGCGCTGAGCATAAGAAAGATTTGGAGTGCGGTACTGGAGCAAAAAATGGCAGTAGTCGCAAGAAGGCCAGCGAGGTACTTGCCAACCATGAGGACTTCACGCCGGACCGGAGCCAACAGGTAGTAGTGGAGGCTCTGATCGAGCATCTCGCCGCGGAATAAATTCATAAAAATTCCGACGCACCCGAAAAAGATTGCGAGGCGAAGAAAAAAATACTGGAAGACGCCGGCATAGGCGATCAAATTTTCACTGAGTTGCGCTTCGCTGCGGCGGCGTTTATCGGTGAGTGCGCCATCGCGGAACACGAGTTCCCAGTTGGCCGTGGAATCGCTGTAGCGGATAAATTCGCGATTGCGTCCGCGGCTAAAGCGGCTGTAAGGAATTTTGGCGTCGAGGAGAATCGCAGCGGCATCGTTTGCTGGAATGCCAACCTTGATTGCCGCCGATGCTGCGGCAGCATTGGGGGCCGAGATGGCGATGCGCTCGAAGTCGGCGCGCTGATTTTTGACCCGGATGGCATTGATGCCAAACAGTAGAGCCGGCAGGAAGGCAAGGGCATAAACCCAGATGCCGCGCTTAGAGAAAAGAGTCTTCTTCCATTCGAGCGAGACGATAGCGATAATCTGTTTTTTCCAGAGGGAGAATCCGGTCATTTGTTGCCTCCTTCGTCGCCGATCAGGTACTCGTAGAGAGAGTTGACATCCCCGTCGGCGGGGGCGATCGTTTCGATATTGATGCCATCGAGGACGAGGCGATTGAGCAGTTTGTGGAACTGGCTGGCGTTGGTGGTTTTGACTAGGATGCCTTGAAAGTCCGGATGGATGCGCGCTTCGACGACGTGATCGAACTGGAAGATCTTGGAAGCCATTTCCGAGGGCTTGTCACAGCGAATGACGATCTCGTGGGGGCGGTCGGAAATTTCTTCTCGTACCCCACGGATGGCACCTTCAGCGACGACATAGCCATTGGCGAGGAGGATTACTTGATCAGAAATCATATCGACTTCGTGGAGCACGTGACTCGAGACGATGACATGGGCACCTCGTTCGGCTTGCTCGCGAAATAGAGCGATGGTTTCTGAGCGAACGAGCGGATCAAGGCCGTTCAACGGTTCGTCTAGAACAAGAACTTGCGGCTCGTGGGCGATGGATTGAGCGAGACGAATGCGTTGGCGCATTCCCTTCGAATAAGCAGCAACTTTACGCTTGGCGGCATCGACGAGGTTGACCTTTTCGATGGCACGCCAGGCGCGGGTCTCCGCTTCTTTGTCGCTCAGGCCCTGGAGCATGAGTGAAGCATAGACGAACTGAAAGCCGGTGTAGCCGCGCGGGAATGAGTCGAATTGAGTGCAATAGCCAAGGATGCGGAATAGCTGTTCCGGGTTGTCGGGCGCGATACCGCGAATGGAAATTGCACCACGAGTGGGGCGGACGAGACCAGTCATGAGGTTCATGAGCGTGGTCTTGCCACTTCCATTTGGACCGACGAGACTCGTGATCCCAGGGGGGATCGTGAGATTGACGCGATTGACGCCGAGTACTTCTCCATAGAAGCGCGAGACATTTTCGAAAGTGATTTGCTCGTTGGAAGACATCAGCGAACGATCTCCTTTGGGCGGATTTTTCGTTCGAGCATGAGAAGGCAAACGACGCAGACGGCGACAAAGCCGATCCAGGCTTCGAAGGGTTCAAGGCCCGTTGAAGCTTCAATGCCCAACTGGTCGGACCAGATCGTGTACATGATGCGCGAAATGTCGATGATGGAGCCGTATTCAGTACGGAGGATGGAGTTGATGATGGTGGCGAGGCCCGCGCCGATGCCAAAGACGCCAAGAATCAGCGCACCGGCGACGACTTTCCATTTGACCCAGGCAGAGAGAGCGACCGAGAGCAGCGAGAGGATCAAAATCCACGCGAGATGGCCGAGGAGAATTGCGCGAAGGATGAACCAGTGAGCAGACGCCCAATCCCTACCGGCTTGCGAGACTTGAAGCAGGAACAGAAGGACTCCGGGGATCCAGGTGATGATCGAAAGCAGTATGAGCAGCACGGAGATCTTGCCGATGACATATTCGGTGCGCGAGAAGGGGCGGGCGAAGTAAGTGGGCAAGGCGTTGTTGGCGAGATCTGGAGCGATGAGGCTGGGGCCGATGAGAGCGGTGAGGATGTAGGCAAGGCCTCCCTGGAAGTTCATGAACACGCGAAAGAAGCCGGCGTCGATCTTCAGAAATTCGGGAATGGGTACGCCCATGCTGGCGAAGACACTGAGGTTGTTGACCAGATAAATGTAGCCGGCACAGCCTAGCGGAAAGAAGAAACAGGCGACCAGAAAGCCAGTAAGGAAGCGGCTCTGAAAGAGCCTCTCATAGGAATAGCGTGGAAGCACCAGAAAACGAGTACGAGGCGGAGTGAGCGGCCCCGTGTAGGTTGTATAAGTGCGTTTGTAGACGGCCATTTATTGATTCATTGCCTTCAGGAAAATGTCTTCCAAAGTATCTTTACGATAATTGAGGCGTCGGAGTTCGAGATCCTTTTCACTGGCGACACGGAAGAGCTCGCGAAAGCTGAACTCTGGGGGAAGCACCATCTTCCAGCGGCCTTTGCCGGCAGTCGCGCAAGTAGCTCCGAGCGATTCCATTGCTGCCGCAAAGCCTTCGTCGTCGCCGACGGTTTCGAGTTCGACAAAACGTTTGTTGGCGCTGCGTTCTGCCTCGAGATCAGCGTAGTGAACGATGGCTCCGTTCTTGAGGATGATGACTTCTTCGCAAGTGTCTTCGACGTCTCGCAACAGGTGAGAGCAGAGGACGACGCGCATGCCGGCGTTGTCGCGCATTTCGCGGATCATCTTGAGCATACGGCGGCGGGCTGGCGGATCGAGGCCATTGGTCGGCTCGTCGAGGATAACGAGTTTGGGGCCGTGAACGATGGCCTGAGCAAGTTTTGCGAGCTGCTTCATGCCCAGCGAGTAAGTGCCGAGTTTGCGGTAGCGGGCCTCGCCGAGGCCGACGTAGAAGAGGCACTCGTGAGCACGCTCGAGAGCGGTTTCGGGAGGAAGGCCAGAGAGTTCTCCCATCATTCGAATGAATGTGACAGCGTTCATATCGGCAATGAAGGAATCATTTTCAGGCATGTATCCGATGAGGGAGCGAACGATGCGCGTCTCTTTATGGACATCGTGGCCAAAGACTTGCGCCGTCCCGGAGGACGGCGCGTAAAAGCCGAGAAGAGTATTGATCAGCGTCGATTTCCCGGCGCCGTTGGGCCCCAGCAGACCAATCGTTCTGCCTTTGAGTTCGACGTCGAGCTTGTTGAGAATCAGGCGCGAGCCGAGATGAACGGAAAGATTGGTGAGCTGGATGACTGTACTCATGGGAGAGCTGCTATTGCACCTTTGGTTTTTGGATGCCTGAGCCTGAGCCGAGGGCGCTGGCGAGAATCTGAGGCAGAATCGGAACACCCTTGCCAGCGGCGAGAAGGCTATCGAGGCCGAAGCCGAAGAAGCCGCTTGAGGAGGCGACGGTAATGCTGTCCGGGCCGGCGTAGGCAGTGATGAGAACGGGGCCGCTATTGGCAGTGAAGGTGTCGATCGCCTGTTTCTGAGCATCAGGTAGATTCAACGAATTCTTCATCGCGGCGGCGACGCTTTCGAGGCTGGAACCGATGTTGAAGTAGAGAACCCCAGAGGCGTTAACTTGAGCATCTGACGGGAGCAGTTCGCGGAAGCGCTGGCTGCGCGGCAGGCTGAGCATGGTGTTGCGAGTCTGCAAGGCCTTGAGGAGTGTGTCGCGGCTTGCGGCGGCGACCATATACCCACCGCTGTATGTGAAGTTGATCTCGATAGGCATGGCCGAGTGTTTGAGTGTATACCAGGTGCGGCCGTTGCTGGCTTGCTCCGAGAAGCTCAGCGTGCCCATGTTTGAGCCGACGGCACGCTTGTTCGCCGCGTCGGCGACGCGGCGCAGGGTTGAGGTGAGACGGGCAGCGTCGTAGACTTCTGTCGCGAAGACATAGGTGGGCACAGGGAGGATCGGGCCGTCGACTGCGAGTGTGATTTCTCCACCAAGGGGACCGGCGAGATCGTCAAGAACATTGATGCCAATTTCTTTTTCGATCTGGCTGACGGGGCTGCTAGCGCCTCCCAAGACGGTGAAGAATTCTTCGGCCATCTGGCGGGCGTTCTTGGTTACGGCGCTCAAAGCGAAGCTTGCTTCGGGCGAAATGTAATCGAGTGAAGGCATGGGAGCCGGTGCGGCGAGCCAACTGGCGAGCCCGGTGCGGGGAGCGCTGAAGCTGACGGATGCTCTCATGTCAGCGCGGCCTGCGATATCGCGGCGCTCAACCATGAGGTGCCGAACGTTGTTGATTCCGGTGAGGCTGATGTGGCTCTTGTCTTGCATTCCGCTCTTCCTTGAAACGGATTGCGCGAAGATTTGTTCCAAATCAACTGCAAGAATCCAACCAGCGCCCTTTGCATAGGACTGTTTGACGGTTGCTGCGAGCGATGTTGACTCAAAGCCTCCGTTTGCAGTAGCTTCGATCGAAGCGCGAGTACGGACAAGTGCAGTCTTATCGCCAGCGACGAAAAATCGGTCGGAGAAGAAGATGTGATCGGACGTCTTTTCGGCTGCGGAGAATTCGCGGAGCTGAGCCTCGAGGGTAGTGCGGGCGGAGCTGCCTTTGACTTCAGCGATAAGGATAGGAGAACCGAGACCATGGGTGGCATCGAGAGACGCGGCAATGACGATTTCGTCACCGATCTGGCTTCCTGCTGAGCGCAGCTTTTCTGCCAGATCCCGGGCCTCTGAGACCTGCTTGGTATTCCACCATTCCTGCAGGACAGGGCTCTGCTTCAGGCGGTCTTCAAAGATTCGCGTGGCGTCAGCGACAGTGCCGCTAATGTTGGGGATGGCGACATAAACAACAGTGTCTGAGGGCAGATACTGCGTGAGCTTTGAAGAGGAACGAAGCGACGGCAGGGGCAGCGCTTCGATTTGCTTTGAAATCTGGCTCAGTTCGCCCAGCATCGCCATGTATCGGGCAGAATCTTTGGACCAGGCGATCTGTTCAGGAACGGTAGTGCGCTTCAGATTGGCGATAGACCCGGTGCTCTGGCCGGGGAGCAGGTCTTCCGATTTTCCGCCCTGATCTACGATGACGCGACCTTCAACCACAGCGACTTGCGTACCGCGCAGACCAGCGGCAACCGAGAAGATGGTGCCCTTCACGCTGACAGTACTTTCGCGGGTTGCCACTTTGAGAGTGCCGCGCTTTTGTTTGGCGGCCTGGACCAAAATGTTACCGCGATCCAGGCGGATGGTAGAGCCAGTGTAAGCGGCTGAGATGCTAAGCTCGGCGCGTTCATTCATTTCGATGAGAGACCCGTCGGGAAGGCGCACAATGGCGGATGAGCCTTTGGCGGTGCGGATCGCCTGGGCCTCAGGGATGGACTCGCCTGGCTTAATGGATTCGAGGCCGGCGGCAGAAACCTTGAAGATTTCACCGGAAACGCTGGCGATTTCGGCACGTGGGCCGGAAGGAGCCATGAAGCGGTCGATCGAGTCGAGTGCGAAGTAGCCTGTAGTGATCAGGACGCCGGCGGCAACAGCCCAAGGGACGAAGGAGCGAGTAGTAGACTGGCGCGCACGCGCCGGAGCCATCTCGCGGACGTTGCCACGCAGTCGTTCGAGCTCGCGGCGGTAATTGGGATTCGAGGCGAGGTGGTCGTCGACAAGCATTCGCTGCGCTTCAGTGAGTTCATTTCGGAGGTAGGGCTGCAGCATGGTGCTGAAGTCAGCCTCGGTGCGGATGCGGTCGGGAATGCCGACGGCTGGTTCTGTTTTGAGCGAGGAAAGCACACGGGCGATCGAAGAGCGGGCCTGATCCGAACTGGGCTCAGATTGCTTCATCGCGCGGATGGCATCATCGAGATTGATTTCATTATTCTTTGGGTTCATTACGATTTCACCTTGGGTTGATATTTTTTACAGCGCGAGAGAGCCGGATTCGAGACGAATTTCATTTTGCAGTTTTTGCCTGGCGCGGAAGAGAGTGACGGCGACCATGGTTTGCGAAAGATCGAGAAGTTGCGCGATTTCTTTGTTGCCGTAGCCCTCGATGTAGCGGAGAAGAAAGATCTCGGCCCATCTGGGGTCGATACGGGACAGGGCGTCGCGGAGGCGGGTATGGAGTTCCTGGGTGGCAGACGTGGAGGGTTCGTGGAGAAGATCCTCGACGGAACTGAGCTTTGTTTTGCGGGAGCGGATCAGGTCGAGCGAGGCGTTGACGGCGGCGCGACGGAGGTATGGCTCTGTTTTTTCGACAGCGCCAAGCGACAAGTCGCGGCGAAGAAAACGCAAAAACACGGTTTGGAGTACGTCTTCGGCGTCTTCGGCATTGCCGAGGATGCGAAAGGCAGAGCGGTAAACGGATTCGCTCGAGTCGCGATAGACGCGTTCAAAGTCGGCTCTGATCATAGGAACATGATCTAACTGATTGACGGATTGTGCCAGGCTAAGCATTTCGAAGTTTTGGTTCCTTCGCTAAAGAGGACGACGCGAAAGCGAAAATATTACAGGAGTGGGATCGAACAGTTCGAAAGTTGGATTGAGGCCAGCAGAGGGCACGGTATGATGTTAGGGAATCCAAATAGGTGCAAACCGCGATGAACACTTTTAAAATTGCAGCCCTCTTCTTGCTTGCCTTGGCCTTTGCCGGGTGTGACAGCGATCCAAAGGTTGCCCGCCAGAAATATCTCGAAACAGGGAACCGTTACTTCAAGAACGGAAAGTACCGGGAAGCGGTGATTTTCTACCGGAGAGCGTTGCAGAAGGATGCGCGCTTTGCCGAAGCCTACTATCAGTTGGGCAATGCGGAGATGAAGAGCGGCAAGCCGATCGATGCGATGCGGGCCTATCAGCGTTGTGTGGAACTCGACCAGAATAATACGGATGCCGCTACGAAACTTGCTGAAATTTACCTGGCGGCTTACTCACGTAGCGAAGCGAAGCCGAAGAATCTGTTGAAAGAAATCGAGATCATTTCAAAGAAGTTGCTCGATAAGAATCCAAAGAGTTTTGACGGCTTGCGTTTGCAGGGATTCCTGCGGTTGGCGGACAACGATTTGAAAGGTGCGCTCGAGAGTTTGCAGACAGCAGATAAGGTCAAGCCTTACCAGAAAGAACTTACCACTGTACTGTTTCAAGTCCTGATGCAGAGCGGGAAGAACGAGGAAGCAATCGAGTACATCAACAAGGCGATTGCAACGGATAAAGAGAATGCGTCGAACTACGACGTTCTTTATGCCGAATTCGCGAAAAAAGAAATGATTCCGCAGGCCGAAGACGTGTTGAAGCGGAAGATTGCGGCTTTGCCCAAGCAGCCTATTTTGAAGGCACAACTGGCAGCCCATTATTTTGCCGCCAAACAGTTTGACAAGATGCAGGTGACACTCGACGAGATTCTGGCGCTTGGAAAAGACAGCAAGCTCATCGAGCAGCCGCGGATGCTGGTTGGAGATTTCTATTTCAAAATTCGCGATTTCGAACGGGCTCTGAAGCAGTTTGAAGAAGGCGCGAAAGAGCAGCTTCCGAAGAAGCACGATTACCAGCGGCGTGTGGTTGAAACCTACGTCTACATGAACAAGAAGACGGATGCGGTTCGATTGCTCGAGGAGATTCTGAAGGAAGATCCAAAGGACAATGACGCAACTGCGATGCGTGCGAGTTTGCTCTTGCAAAGCGGTTCTAAGGATCAGGTGGACACAGCAGTTGCCGATTTGCAATCTGCGGTTTCGCGGGCACCGCAAAACCACGTGATGCGAATGAATTTGGGCAAGGCGTTTCTTGCACGAGGAGATGGGGATCAGGCGAGGGTTCAATTGCAGGAAGCGTTGAAGATTCGACCTGACTTTCAGATTGCAAAGATCATGCTGGCGCAGATCTTCTTGCAGAAGCAGGAATTCGGCAAAGCGCTCGAGTATGCCAACCAGGTGCTTGCTTATGATCCAAACGAAGTCAGAGGCCGGTTGCTGCGGGCGACGGCATTGTACGGAAGCCGCGACATGAATGGTGCAAAGAAGGATCTGGAACTGATCCTGGCGCGCTACCCGAATATGGGGGATGCGCTCTACATGACGGCCCGTATTCAACTGGATACCAACGAAAAAGAGAAGGCGCAGGCGACCTTCGACAAGATGATGAGGGTGAATCCGAGTGACACGCGCGGGTTGCTGGGCTCGGTTGAAACCTTCCTGCAGGTTGGCAAAGGTGAGCTTGCATTAAAGACCATCGAAGCGGAGTTGGCGAAAGCACCGGAGCGAAATGATATCCGGAATGCACTGGCAAACACGGCGGTCCGCGTCGGAAACTATGAGCGGGCTTTGCCGGAGTTTTTGAAGTTGCTCGCTGCCACTCCGAAAGACGCATCCGTAGTGGTGCGACTGGCAGAAGTTTACAAACGCATGGGTGATGATGCGAATGCAATCAAGTACTTCAAGCAGGCCGGAATCCTTTTGCCAAACGACCCACTGGCGCCACTGAATCTGGCGATGATCTACGACCGGATGGGCAAACCGCTCGAATCGAAGCCGATTTACGAGCAGATTGTAAAGCTGGATCCGGGCAATGTGCTGGCCCTGAATAACCTGGCGATGATCATGGCGGATCAGGGGACAGACTTGGACATGGCGCTTACCTATGCGGAGCGCGCCAAGCAGAAGCTGCCCACGAATGTAGATATTTCCGATACCCTCGGGCTGATCTACATCAAGAAGAATCTCTCGGATCAGGCGATCAATATCTTCACTGACATTGTGAAGAAGGATCCGAACAAGTACATTTACCACTACCATCTTGCAATGGCTTATTACCAGAAGGGTGACAAACCGAACGCGAAGAAGGCAGCACAAAACGCACTCACGAAGACGCCGCCCAAGCCGGATGAACAACGAATTCGTGAATTGCTCGGCAAGTGCGGATAAGCTGGTTGGGTGAAGTTCTGGCTATCCGTTTTGCTTGTTGGCCCTCTACTCAGTCAGCACTTTGTTGCTGATCGGCAATTGAAGGCCGACCATACTTATTCCGTCCAAATCAGTGGCGCCATCTCGAGGGAGACGGCACTTCGTTTTTCTTGCGGGAGCGGGCACTTGGAGAAGACGCTGCATTTGGGCGATCAGGACTGGAGCTTTGCATATCGTGCGGCGGACGACTGCCGATTTGCGGTTTCGCCGACTGGGTTGGTGCGCACAGTTGTGCATGACTACGGCAAGACCACACACCTCGAACAGGAACCCAATGATGAATGGTCGCAGGCGACACCCATTGTGTTGGGTGGAGTGATGTTCGCGACGGGAGACGACAGCCCGTACCTGCCATTGCCGAGCGCTAAGCGAACTAAGCCTGAGGCAGAGTTTGGCAAGAGGGATGAGGACTGGTATAGATTTCGATTTGAGGGTGGGAAGGCGAAGCTGGTTGGGTTTCAAGTGGAGTTGATGGAGCGAGACAATTTGGCCGTGGATGTGTCGCTGTTTCGGGTGGTGAACGGGAAGACAGCGCTCTTCACTGAGGGAGAAGATCCGGTGTCGGTGCCGCACGAAGTGCAAGCGCTGCCAGGGAACAAATACACGACTCGCGTTTTGAGAGAAGCAGGCGATTACTATGTGCGGGTGGTGGCGAATCATCCGGAATACCGGTTGCGAACCAGGCTGTATGATGTGCCCTCCTATTCGGATCCAAAGCAAGCGGTAAGGGCGGGTGTCGATTATTTGATGGGGGCGGGAGATTCCTGGCACGCGAATACGCCGCGACGCGGTGGAGTGTTTGACCGTGTGGCGAATGTACACCAGGAAACCTCGTTGTGCGTGGCTTGTCACGTGACGCATTTTTCTCAACGCGGGCAATTGTATGCAGCGCGGCAGGGCTATGGGGTGGAGTTGCGGAGTTCGCTGCAATTTTTGACTGAGCGCTTTTACAACAATCCGCGACCGCTTTATGGATTTGAGCAGGAGGGAGCAGTGTGGGCGCGAGTGATTTCAGCACCGGCGAATGTGCTCGGACGTATGTCGCATCTGTTGAACGTTTACGAGGCGCAGGTCACTGGTGAGACAAGGCCAGGTTTTCACGACGGCGTTAAGAAATATTTGAAGCTTTACTACGACGGGCGGACGCAATTGCCACCGGATGAAACGAACGGCAATCAGCCACTGGTGAGCAATTATGAAGTGGCCTGGTATGCATGGGAAGTTACGAAGGATGGGGCGATTGCAAAATTGCTGGAAGAAGACAATCACAAGAATTTGATTGATCTTTGCTATCAGACGTTAGGGCTTGCAGCGGTCGACAAGGTGAAGCATGCGGCGAAGATTGAGCGCAATGCCGTCAAGATCCTGGCGAACCAGCGGGAGACGGGGCAGTGGTCGATGAAGTTTGAAGTGAAGGAAAAGGACGTTGAGTTTATGACAGGCCATGCGCTGTGGGCGCTGGCTGCGGCGGGTGTGCCCAAGGAGAATCCGCAGGTGGCCAAAGGTCTGCGCTACCTGCTCAGCAGGCAACAGGAGTTTGGCGGGTGGCTCGATCCATTGCAGAGTTTCGAGAATTTCCGCACTCCGTTTCGAGAGACTCAGATGGCAGTGCTGGCGCTCAGCGCTTATTATCCTGCGGGTGAAGCAAAGCCGGGGTGGGGCTCGAAAGTCGCAAGCTTGAAGGTGGCCGGAGAAGAGTTGTTGCTGGCGCTTGACCAGGTTTGGGATCGACCCGAGGATGCAGTGCTTGGGCAACTGCGGCTACTGGCCGGGCATCGGGATGTGCTGGTGCGGCAGGCGGCTATCGAGGCATTGGGGCGACTTGCAATCGAAGAGGATCTGGAGTTGTTGAGTGCAGCACTGGGTGATTCGAGCAAGCTGGTCCAGCGCAGTGCGGCGTGGGGTGTGCGACAGGTGCTAAGTCGCAGAGCGAAGGGCAATGAGGTCTTGTTGAAGACATTTGCGAGTAAGGATCCGCGAGTAGAGTGGGGCGCGACGCGGGTGTTTGCTACACATTTTCGGGAGCTGGCGCGGGATGGGCGCTTTGCGGATGCGCTGATTTTGAAGACGGCTTCGCCGAGCGTGCCGGTGAAGGTGCAGGCGTGGAAGGGTTTGTGGCAGATGTGGTTCTGGAGCCCGGAAGATGGGGTAAAGAGCAGGATTGAAGATGCCTTTCTCGCCGGATTGAAGCAACCGCAACATGCGTGGGTGGAACGAAATCTGCGTGAGGGTTTGTACAATCTGGGTGATGAAAATATTCGTTACATGTACAACAACTGGGTGCCGCTTATGGCCCATGAGGCAGACCGGGAGCAGGTGGTTCGCGGGCGACTGAAGCATGAGGCGCGGCTGGCCGGGAAGTACTCGCGATTTCTTGAAACCGAGAATGATACGAACCGGAAACGCTTTCTTGCGGCAGTGACCGAGTTCCATTTGCGGCGCGCAGATGCCTACGACCTGAAGGCCGATTCGCACGCTGTAGCGCCCGCCCTCTATAACCGGATTGGCAACGATATCGAACAGACAGTATTTTTCGGCGAGAGCAATACTCGATTCGCCAAGGCGCTGCTTCCGCTGGTCGTGAGCAAGGATGCTGAAATGCGACGCCTGGCCATGCAGGCGGTACTGATGACACGGGATGCGAAGTTTGGACTGGTGACCAAAGTGAGTGGGATGCCTGGTCCTGAGCGCGATCAATTGGTGGCAGTGGCCAAGAAGGATCCGGCCAATGAAGTGAACCTTGAGGTGTTGAAGGCCTTTAACTCTGCACCTCCCCGGCCGAAGTCTGCGACACAGGCTGGAGCAGTGCGCGGGCGGTATGTTGAGCGCCCGGATGAAAGCTATTTCAGAGGCTATGTGCAGCCGATTCTCGAGAAGCGGGGAAAGGATGGTTATGCTTGCGTGCAATGTCATGCAAGCCATGCGATCTTTGACGGGGGATTGGGGACGGCGCTGAAGGTCGTGAACCTGGAGCAGCCCGAAGAGAGTCTGATATTGAAGAAGCCGATCTCGTCGGCCGAGAGTGAAGGTGTGGTGGGTAGCAATACGCTGCCGCACGGCGGCGGCATTCGTTTTGAGAAGGATTCGCCCGAATACAACACGATCCTGAACTGGATCCGAGGAGCGAAACCCTGATGTTGCAGAGCCCGAGTGTGGCGTATGTGGCGCCATTTTTGACCTTTATCGTTATGCTGGTGATACAAAAGCAGCTTGCATTTTTGGGGGACTGGGAATACGCGGTACGTGTGGCGATTGTTGCGGGATCGATCTGGTATTTTTCGCGACGCGTGCTGGATTTCAAAGTACGTTATTTGCGTGGGAGTCTGGCAATCGGTATTGGCGCGTTCTTGCTTTGGATTGCTCCGGACACTCTGTTTCCGGGGTGGCGACAGCATTGGTTGTTCACCAATGTGGTTATGGGAGAGCTTCGCGTATCGCTCAGCGCCGAACAATTGTCGAGCCCGTTTTTGTTGTTGTTCCGGACGCTGAGTGCGACGCTCATGGTGCCGATTCTTGAGGAGTTGTTCTGGCGGGCGTGGATGTTGCGGTGGTTGGTGGAAAAGGATTTTGAGAAGCTGCCAATGGGGAGTTGTGACCGGCAATCTTTCTGGATTGTGGTAGCACTCTTCGCGATGGAGCACGGGCCCTATTGGGAGGTGGGTTTGCTGACGGGTTTGTTGTGGAACTGGTGGATGACGCGGACCAGGAGTCTAGGGGACCTGATCTTTGTCCACGGGGTGACGAATCTGGCGTTGAGCCTGTATGTGATCTGGTTGAAGAAATGGGAATTCTGGATGTAGGCGGAGCCAGGCATCGAGGCAGCGCAGATCGCCCTTGATCCAGCACATGTGAAGTGGCAGGCTCCTCCTTGATCTTGTAAAGACGAGGTTCCCTATTTCGGCCTCTTGCCCGAACAGGGATAGCAATGAATCCTAGTCTTCGAACCAGGCGTCCTTCCTGCTGAAGGTGTGCGCGAGCATCACTGCTTGTGAAGCTCCAGTTCGTTCGGCTTCCAGGATGGCCGAAGCTGAGCGATGTAGAAATTGGTATCTGATATTGTCTGGCGGCGGGCTTTCAAGGCCAGCACGAACCACGATCTGGCTGGGACCCACAACGGCATCTTGCAAGTCATTCAGTCTGCGTGACGGAAAGAAAAGGTTCGAAAAGGTAAGCCCTCCGGGCTCATTTCTTTTCGGGAGTCTGCTTGTCGCTGGCGCCGATTTCGGAATCTTGAGCTGTGGCGGGTTCGTTTGAGAAACGGTTGCGGATGATCTGGGTCTGGTCGCTATAAAAGGTGCGGCTGCCGTTCGTGCCGAATTGCTTCGGTTGCCCGGAAACGACGTAGCCTTGGGGATTGCCTTGCACCGTAAACAGGTAACCGCCCTTGCGACCTTCGCCTAATTCGCGATCCAGAAGATCCGCGCCAGCTGGGCCGGCAGCGCCACTGGCGGGAGTGCCGAGTTCAGACAGCGTGGTGGCGTAGCGGCCGAATTGTGAATAGTATTGTGTCTGGGCGGTGTGGATCACTGAGACGGCCCGGATAGCGGCCGTTTCTTCCGCAAACATGCGGGCGCGGGTGAGGCGGGGGAGCGCTGCAGCCACGATGATCAGGATGATCGCAATGACGATCAGGAGCTCCGTAAGGGAGAAGCCACGACGGGATTGGCGCTGTAAGCGATTTCGCATAAATATCCTACTCACAGTATCTGACGATTTCGGTTGGCTATTCGTTTAGGGAGGCGCGAATCTTTTCGAGGCGATGCCAGAGTGGTGCGAGTTCGTGGAGTGGAAGAGCGTTGGCCCCATCGCTCAAAGCCCTGGCAGGATTTTCGTGGGTCTCGATGAAAACTCCATCGACCCCGGCGGCGGTGGCAGCTCTGGTGAGCGTGGGGATGAATTCGGGATTACCGCCACTGGTAGTGCCTTGCGCGCCTGGAGTCTGAACGCTATGGGTGGCATCGAAAATGACGGGGACACCCAGATCGCGCATGATTTTGAGGCCACGCATGTCGACGACCAGGTTGTTGTAGCCGAAGCTGGAGCCACGCTCGGTAAGGACAATTTTGTTGTTGCCCGTGCTGAGAATCTTTTCGATGACATTCCGCATGTCGCCCGGCGCGACGAACTGTCCCTTTTTTACATTGACCGTTTTGCCTGTTCGGCCGGCAGCGAGGAGCAGGTCTGTCTGGCGGCAAAGGAAGGCGGGGATCTGAATGATATCGACTGCTGATGCGACTTCATCCGCCTGACCAGCTTCATGAATGTCGGTGAGAACCGGGATGCCCTTGGCGCGGATGGAAGCGAGGATCTTAAGCCCTTCCTTCATGCCGGGGCCGCGATAGGAATGGATACTCGAGCGGTTTGCCTTGTCAAAGCTAGCCTTGAAGATGAATGGCCCAACGAGCTTGGCGATGCTGTCGGCGAGGAAGTGACAGTGCTCGGCGCTTTCGATGACGCAGGGTCCGGCGATGAGCGTAAACTTGCCTGCCTCAATCATGCGGTTGGTGTTTGGGTGAAGAGAGGCTGATTGAGGCGTGTCAGGCGCTTCTGACGGTTGGCGTGCGAAGCCTGGATGAAAGCGCTGAATAGCGGATGCGGTTCGAGCGGCCTCGATTTGAATTCAGGGTGGAACTGGCAGCCGAGGAACCACGGATGGCCGGGGATTTCGCAAATTTCGACGTAGGAGCCGTCGGGAGATTCGCCCGTAATTCGGAGGCCGTTGTCTTCAAGAACCTTTTGATATTCGCGATTAAATTCGTAGCGGTGACGGTGGCGTTCGCTGATGTTGGTTTCTCCGTAGGCTTGGCGGGCGATGGAGTTGACGGCAAGTTTGCAATCGTAAGCGCCGAGGCGCATGGTGCCGCCGAGCTCGTCCACTCCCTTGAGTTCGCGGAGTTTATAGATCACACGGTGAGCAGGGGCGGCATCGAATTCGGTGGAATCCGCGCCACTCAGGCCACAGACATTGCGGGCGTATTCGATGACCATGGTCTGCATGCCAAGGCAGATACCGAAGTAGGGAACGCTTTCTTCACGGGCATAGCGGATGGCCTGCAACATGCCTTCGATCCCGCGAGGGCCAAAGCCACCAGGAACAAGGATGCCGTCGAATTGCGAGAGGAAATCTTTGCAATCGGGCCAGACGAGATCCTGCGCTTCAATCCATTTGAAATTGACTTTGAGGCGATGGGCCATCGCTCCATGGAGGAGCGATTCCTTGAGGCTCTTGTAGGAGTCCTCGTATTCGACATACTTGCCGACGAGCGCAATGTCGACTTCATCGATAGGGTTCTTCATGCGATCCAGCATGTCGAGCCAACTGGACATATCGGAGGGCGGGGTCTTCAAGTCAAAGAGTTCGAGGATCTTTTCGTCGAGTTTTTGCTCGGCAAGCACGAGCGGAACTTCGTAGACACTGGAGACGTCGGGAGCACCGATAACGGCGTCTTCATCGACGTCGCAGAAGAGAGCAATTTTGGATTTGAGCTCTTCCGGGAGCGGGCGCTCGGAACGGCAGATGAGGACGTCGGGCTGGATGCCGATAGCGCGGAGCTCCTTGACGCTGTGCTGCGTGGGTTTTGTTTTGAGTTCCTGGGCTGCGGCGATCCATGGCACGAGGGTGAGATGTACGAAGACGCTGTTGTGTCGGCCAAGTTCGTGGCGGAGTTGGCGGATGGCCTCAATGAAGGGGAGTGATTCGATGTCCCCGATTGTGCCGCCGATTTCGACGATGACGACATCAACGCCGTCGGCGACTTTGCGGGCATTCACCTTGATTTCATCGGTGACGTGCGGGATTACCTGAACGGTCTTGCCGAGGTAATCACCACGCCGTTCGCGCGAGATGATGCGTTCGTAGATTCGACCGCTGGTGAGATTGTTGGCCTGGCTGAGCGGAGTGTGGGTGAATCGTTCATAGTGACCGAGGTCGAGGTCGGTTTCGGCTCCATCGTCGGTGACATAGACTTCGCCATGCTGGAAGGGGCTCATTGTGCCTGGGTCGACGTTGAGATAGGGGTCGAATTTCTGCATGCAGACGCGGAGACCGCGACTTTCGAGCAGACAACCAATCGATGCGGCAGCGATGCCCTTTCCTAAAGAGGAAACGACGCCGCCGGTCACGAATATGTACTTAGCCATGTTGAAGAGAAGTCCCCTGAGAGATGAGTTGAGTCACGCGTTCGAGGTCTTCGGGTGTGTCGACGCCGAGAGACTCGTATTGCGTTTCGATGACGCGGATGCGGTGGCCGTTTTCGAGGGCGCGGAGTTGTTCGAGGGACTCAGCGCGCTCGAGCGGACCTACGGGCATTGCAGAATAGCCGAGTAGAAAATCTTTGCGATAGACATAGAGGCCGATGTGTTTGTAATACGCCTCATTGACGCCCCGGTTGTAAGGGATAGAGCAGCGCGAAAAGTAAATGGCGTCTCCAGAAAATCCGGTGACTACTTTCACAACATTTGGGTTGGTGATTTCGCTGGGGACATCGATGCGGCGCTTGAGGGTGGACATGACGAGAGAGGGGTCGTCGATGAGAGCCTGGGCGGCTAGGTTGATAGCAGCAGGGTCGATGAGCGGCTCGTCGCCTTGGATGTTGACGACGATGTCGCAATCCTGCGATGCAGCGGCCTCTGAGACGCGATCGGTGCCGGAAAGATGGTGGGGGCTGGTCATGACCACCTGCGCGCCGAACTCGCTGGCGACATCAAATATCCGCTGGTCGTCGGTGGCGATGATGACTTTAGAGAGGGAAGTGGCGAGACAGGTTTTCTCCCAGACATGCTGAAGGATCGGCTTGTTATTTAGAGAGACGAGTGCTTTGCCGGGGAATCGGCTTGAGGCGAAGCGGGCAGGAATTACGCCAAGTACGCTTGGGGGAGCGCTAACGAGCGGCACATACAAAAATAGCATGCCAGGCAAGCATGTGGGGAACGAATTGTGAGCGGATTTTTGTGGAATCCGACGAGTAGCATCAATTGGCGTCTGGGATGATCGCGATAGCCTCGACTTCGATCAAGGCTTCTGGCGGGAAGAGTTCCGCGACACCGGCCAGAGTGTTGGCTGGAGGGCGATCCTGATTCAAGTAGCGCGCACGGATTTCGCGGATCATCGGCAGTTGATCACCCTCGAAATTCTTGACATACCAGTTGATCTTGACAACCTGCGAAAAGCTGGCCCCGGCTGCGGCAAGCGCGTGCTGAAGGTTGAGCATGGCTTGCTCCAGCTGCACCCGAAGGTCGCCGACGCCAACGATCTTGCCGTGTTTGTCCACTCCAATCTGGCCGGAGACAAAGACCATGGTGCCCGGTCGCGCCTTGACCACCTGGCTATAGCCGTTCGCTGGCGGGAGGTCTTCGGATTTGGGACATTCCACTGTGTCGTTCATTTCCCAATGGTAGCGGCTGACGGCGAGGCTCAGGTGCCGCAGAAGGTGCGGTAGGGCTCGGCGTCGAGAGCGGCTGGCTTGGTGTAAGCATCAAAGCCCGGGCGCTCCGTGAAGGGCAGGCTGAGGACTTCGAGGAGGGTCTCGAAGGGCGCTAGGTCGTTCTGCTCCGTGGCGGCAGTGAGGGCAGCTTCCACCATGTGGTTGCGTGGGACATATAAAGGGTTTGATTTGAGGATGGTCGTGGCATCCGGTTTTCTATTGCGCCACTGTTCGGCCCAGACGTCATAGGGGGCAGGATCTTCGAAAAGAATCCGAATTTTGCCGTCGTCGCCAAGGGCGGCCTGAGCAAGCGCGCGGAAGGCGAGAGTGTAATCGACGCTTTGACTATCCATGGCAGAAAGGAAACCGTTTGCGAGATTGAGGTCCTCGGGATGCGGCGGGTCGGCGAGTCCGAGCTTTGTACGCATTCCCTGGAGCCAGTATTCGTCGTAACGATCCGTGAAGGAATTGACCGCTGCCGTGGCTTCAGCAACGGCGGTACTTTCGTCGGTAGAGATGAGCGGCAATAAGGTCTCGGCGAGTCGGGCCAGGTTCCAACGGGCGATGATGGGCTGATTGCCATACGCATAACGGCCCTGGTGGTCGATGGAACTGAAGACGGTGCGGGGGCTGTAGCGGTCCATAAAGGCGCAGGGGCCGTAGTCGATAGTTTCCCCGGAGATGGCCATATTGTCTGTGTTCATGACTCCATGGATGAAGCCGACATGCATCCAGCTTGCGATGAGGGCAGCCTGCCGGTCGCAGACGGCGTTGAGGAAGGCGAGGTAGGGGTTTGGCGTTGTTGCGAGAGCGGGATCATGACGGGCAATGGTGTAATCGGCAAGCTGTTTGACTTTACTGTAATCGCCGCGCGAGGCGAAGAACTGGAAGGTGCCCACACGGATGTGACTGGCGGCGACGCGAGTTAGAACTGCACCTGGTAAGGGCCTCTCGCGGAAAACCGGTTGGCCAGTCGAAACAGCGGCAAGGGCGCGGGTAGTCGGAATGCCGAGGGCATGCATTGCCTCGCCCATCAGATACTCGCGGAGGACGGGGCCGATGGCGGCCTTGCCGTCACCGCCACGAGAGAATGGAGTGCGTCCGGAGCCCTTGAGCTGGATGTCGCGGCGATTTCCGCTGGTATCGATCAACTCGCCTAGAAGAAGTGCGCGACCGTCACCGAGTTGTGGAACGAAGTTGCCGAATTGGTGGCCGGCGTAGGCTTGGGCTAACACTTCGGCACCCTGGGGAGCTTCGTTGCCTGAGAAGATATCGGCAGCGCTTTGCGAGTTGAGGGTATCGAGCCCGAGTTCTTTGGCCAGCGCCTGATTGAGTTTGATCAGTTTTGGTGCGGGAACTCGTTCGGCATTGGAGCGGGCATAGAAGCCCTCAAGGTCTCTCGCGTAGGTGTTGTCAAAGGAAAATACTACATCGGGCATGAACTTTGAGTATGAACTACAGGGCTATCGTTGGGCGTCGGCGGGCGTGGTTGGTGGCTTGCTCGTAGGCGTGAGCGATTTGGAGGACGCTGAAATCCTGGTTGTGGCGACCGACAATCTGGATGCCGACGGGGAGACCTTCTGGTGTGAACCCGGCAGGGACAGAGATGGCTGGGTTACCAACTGTCGAGATGTACCAGCAGGACTTCATCCAGTCGATGTAGTTTGCAAAGCGGGTGCCATTGATCTCTGTTGGGTAAGGGATCTTTACATCAAAGGCAGGAAGTTGCGTCGTGGGAAGGATGAAGTAGTCGTAGCGCGTGAGAAAAGTCTGGAAACTGCGCCAAGCCTGCGCGTGGAGGGTTTCGGCCTTAGCAATATCAGCGGCGCTGAGCTTGAGGCCAGCCTCGACTTCCTGCAGCAGCGTGTCCTTGTAGAGCGAGCGCATCGTGCGGATGCGGTCTCCATGGGTGGAAGCGGATTTCCATGCGCGGAGTGTTTTGAAGGCAAAGTCGGCGGCTGTGAAATCTGGCTCTGCCTGTTCGACGATGCAGCCTAGGCTTTCAAAGACCTTGCGCTGCGCATCGATTACCGTGAGCGTGCGGGGATCAAAGGGGATGCCACCGAGGTTCTTGAACCAGGCAACGCGCGTTCCTTTGACACTGCGTTTGAGGTCTTGACGAAAGGTGGAGCCAGGTTCGGGGAGAGACAAGGGCGCGGCAGGGTGCGGGCCGGCGATTGCGCTCAGAAGCAGCGCGAGGTCGGCGACGGAGCGAGCCATGGGGCCGCTTGTGCTGAGAGTGAACCAGGCGAAGGGGGCGAGCGGATCTGGAACACGGCAGGGGGAAGGGCGGAAGCCAACGACATTGCAAAAGGAAGCAGGGTTGCGCAGGGAGCCGCCCATGTCGCTACCGTCGGCGATGGGCAACATTCCGGAAGCGAGAGCAACGGCCGCGCCACCGCTTGAGCCACCGCAGGTTTTGGTGGTGTCATAGGGGTTCAGCGTCGCGCCAAAGACCGTGTTGAAAGTCTGCGAACCAGCTCCGAATTCTGGTGTATTTGTCTTGCCCAGGGTGACTGCCCCCGCAGCGTGGATTCGCTCGATGATTAGGTCGTCGGCACCCGGGATCTGGTCTTTGAAGATGGGAGAGCCCTGGGTAGTGCGAATGCCCTTC
This sequence comes from Acidobacteriota bacterium, assembly GCA_025354885.1. GTDB lineage: Bacteria > Acidobacteriota > Terriglobia > Bryobacterales > Bryobacteraceae > Bryobacter. The sequence continues at coordinate 45,191 of JANXLY010000366.1, forward strand.
GTATTGACAAGATCTTTGTGGGCTATGGGTAGCCCATGGAGTGGGCCGAGGAGTGAGCCCTTGGCCTGGAACTCGTCTGCGGCAAGAGCACTTTTTGCCGCCTGGTCTGCGACGAGAGTCACGATTGCATTGAGCTTGGGGTTGATGCGTTCGATTTGCTTGAGGTGGGCGGCGAGCAGTTCGCGGGCAGACAGTTTCTTAGAGCGAATCAACTGGGCGAGGTTGGTTGCACTCTCGAAGCAGAGCTCGCTCGAAGGGGCGGCATAGAGAGCAGTGGCGATGGGAAGAAGTGCTTCGCGGCGGGTGTGCATTGACTGAAGAGTTTAACAGAAAAAGGCGCTAGCCTTGCAGCCAGCGCCCTTTCAGCTTGTTCAAAGAAAGTGATGTATTAGTTGGTGATGTCGTGGGTGTTCGAGAGTTCACGAACGGGGATCCAGACCTTGTACCATTCCTTCTGCTCAGGGGAATCGGTGTATTTCTTGAGGGCTTCGACGCTCTCGAATTCCATTACGAGGACGTGAGTGAACTTGGCTGCTCCACCTTGTACGGTGATGGGGTTGAGCCAGACGTTCTTGATGCCCTTGTACTTGCCGGCGACTGTTTCGATGGCGGCGATAGCAGCGGCGATGTCTTCTTTTTTTGCGTCATCCTTAAACTTGACGTTGATCACGTGGATGACGGTCTTGGGACGATTCGCTGCCATTGCCTGACCGCCCAGGAGGGCAAAGGTCATGGTTGCAGCGATCAGCATTCTACGCATTGGGTTCAGCATTGTTTCGATTTCCTTTTGTTTCGTTTCGTTCGATGCCACTCCAATTTTGTGACAGCACCATGGAGTTGGCGGGGTTAGAGGTTGAGTAACGCACGGTGACCGGGCCGAGGAGGGTTGCAAACCGGGCCGGATCCGCGCCTTCGATTGCGCTCACGTCCTGAGCCGCGTGGTAGGTAACCCCGCGAACCTCGTACGTGAAGTAGAGAAGCTTTTCGTCCGAATCGGTGAGTTGGCCTTCGGTGGTGCGGCTATTAGCAAAGAGCGCGACCAAGCGGGCGCGCTCCTTTTCTTCCGGCGTCGTGCGCCGGAACGGATTGAACATCAAAAGCCTATTTCTTTTCGGATTCAGCGAAGGCCTTGGCGTAATCCTTCAGGAAGATCTCGAGGCCCATGTCAGTGAGGGGATGGTTGAACATCATGTCGAGAGTCTTGAACGGCATGGTACCGATGTCAGCGCCAATTTCGGCAGCCTGAGCAACGTGGAGCGGGCTGCGGAGGCTGGCGGCAAGGACCTGCGTGGTGTAGCCGTAGTTGCCATAAATGGTGCAGATGGATTCGATGAGTTCCATGCCGAGCTGGGCGATGTCATCGAGGCGGCCGACGAAGGGGCTGACGATGTAGGCACCGGCCTTGGCTGCGAGGAGCGCCTGCGCGGGGGAGAAGCAAAGGGTGACGTTGGTGCGGATACCTTCTTTGGAGAGGGCAGAGCAGGCCTGAATACCGTTACGGATTAACGGGAGTTTGACGATGACGTTCTTGTGGATTTTGGAGAGTTTGAGGCCTTCTGAAATCATTGTGGCCGTGTCGGTAGAAACTACTTCGGCGGAGATATCACCGTCGATGATGTCGCAGATACGAGCGATCTGCTCTTCGATTGCGATGCCTTCTCTGGCGATCAGGGAAGGGTTGGTGGTTACGCCGTCAACGATACCCCAGGCAGCAGCCTTTTTGAGTTCGTCCAGATTTGCGGTGTCGAGAAAGATCTTCATGTGAGTTGTGAATTTAGCCCTTGATTACGGAGTTGGTGAGCGTGCCGAGACCTTCAATTTCGATCGAGATCTGGTCGCCGGGTTGCATGGGTCCCACTCCTGCAGGAGTACCTGTCGCGATTAAATCGCCGGGTTCGAGTGTCAGGAATGAACTTACGAAGGCGATTATAGCACCCAAGTCGAAGATCATTTGAGCGGCGACGCCCTCCTGTTTGAGTTCGCCATTCAAGCGGCTGCGGAGTGTAGTTTTTGTGAGATCGAAGTCCTCTTTGGCGACCATCCATGGGCCGACTGAGCAGAAGGTGTCGAAGCCCTTGCCGCGAGTCCACTGACCGTCTTTTTTCTGCAGGTCTCGGGCGGTGATGTCGTTGACGCAGGTGTAACCGAAGATGTGATCCATGGCATCGGCGGCGGCGATATTGCGACCCCGCTTGCCGATGATAAGGCCGATTTCACCTTCGAAATCGACGCGGCTGGACTGCGGCGGATAGACGATGCTGTCACCGTCGGTAATGAGCGAAGACAGGGGCTTTAGAAAAATGAGTGGCTCGGTGGGAACGTCGTTGCCAAGTTCTTTGGCGTGATCGACATAGTTGCGGCCGACACAAATGATTTTGGAAGGCAGGACTGGCGGGAGCAAGCGGACGCTGGCGAGCTTGTGATCTTCGGCAAAGGTCTTGCCGAAGAGGCTGCCAGTTTCGATGACCTGATCCCCGTCGAGGATGCCGTAGAGGCCGTGGGTGGTGGTAGGCTCGGCGTCTTTAGAGAGGGCGAAGCGGATGTATTTGGTCATGGGATGAGGATCTCCACAGGTTCGGATTTTGGACTTTCGTTGCCCTTCTTGTCGAGCGCAGTGACGGCGTAACGGTAAGTCTGGCCGGGAGTGACAGAGGCATCGCGGTAGCTGGCTGCTGTTGGGGAGTCGGCGATTTTGCTGAAGACGCCGTTCGGGCCGGATCGATAGATGCGGTAGAGGGCGAAGTCGGGTTCCTGGTTGCGTTCCCAACTGAGTTGCGCGGCGGCTGGCCCGGCGAGCGCGGATAGGCCTAGCGGTTTGGCGGGCGGAAAGGTGTCGACCGGAGTGATTGAGACCGGATCACTGCGCTCGCTAATCGCAGTGCCTTCGAGAGCTTGGACCGTGTACTTGTGGAGGGAATCGTAGGCGGCACCAGTGTCGTTGAATTGGGGCTTAGTGATCGTGGCCATTTCTGTTGGCTGCTCTTCCTTGTCGGTGAGACGGAAGATCTTCCAGGAGACGGCAGGGCGGGGATCAGGATTATCCCAATCGATAGCGACTCCGGTAGCGGTGGCTATTGCGCGAAGGTTTGCGGGCTTGTCGAGAGGAGGAACCACTTTGAGGGTGACAAAATTGGACCACGGAGAGAGTCGCATTCTGGGGTTTGCGATGCGGACGCCGATGAGGACTTCCTGGTTGGCAAAGTCTTTGGCAGGGATCTTCGTTTCGACCTTGGAGGGCTCTTTTGTGGCGAGGTCGATGAGGCGAGCCTGGGAGCTCCAGGTGTCTGGATTGAAGGGAAGGGAAGTGTTGGGGCCGATCTTCAATTCGAGACCACCGAGGGTGGGGAGACTGAGGCCTTCGAGGGTGGAGTCGGGAATCGTGAAGGAGACCAGAAGATCCTGACCCACCTGGCTGACAGCGAGATCGCTGACCGGTGTAGGGATCTTGAGTGCCGGCGGCAGAGGATCGCCGACATAGCCACAAGCGCTTAGCGTAAGGATTGCGATGGAAGTAAAAGCGAAGCGCATCAGAGAATGTACCGGCTGAGGTCCTGATCCTTTACGATGCTGGCGAGCTGCTTGCGAACGTAGGTGGCGTCGATCGTGATTTTTTTCTTCTTGAGGTCGGGTCCTTCAAAGGAGATTTCTTCGAGGACTTTCTCCATGATTGTGTGAAGCCTGCGGGCCCCGATATTCTCGGTGGACTGGTTGACTTCAGCGGCCAGTTTAGCCATCTCGTCGATGGCGTCTTCGGAGAATTTGAGCTTGATCCCTTCTGTGTCGAGCAGGGCGATGTATTGCTTGGT
>JANXLY010000369.1 GCA_025354885.1 Acidobacteriota bacterium
GCGACGGCGGATATTCCTCTGGCCTCTCCCGCCCAAAGCCAAAACTCAGTGCGCTATCTTCTGTCTAAGCGGCCCGGCAGATTGTCAATGTGTCACCCATCCTCCCGGTCTAATGCGTCAACCATCCTCCCGGTCGCACACAGCACGCGCAACTCTCAACATCACCCTCGATATTGGGGCGCTGACCGAGACAGTCACCGTGACCGATACCTTTGTCCAGCTCCAAAGGGAAACTGCGCAAATGGGCCGCGTGGTGGAATCGCGCCAGATCACCGATCTGGCATTGAACGGCCGAAACCCGATCTACCTCACATCCCTCAAAGCGGGCGTCATCGGCGGAGGAAACATTAATGACTTCAATCCAACGCAGATGCACGAGGCGTTCGAGATTAACGGGGGACGGCGCCACGGGAACAATGTAACTGTGGACGGCGTCAACGCAGTCCGAACGCGTGGAGATTTGAACGGTATGGCTCAGCTAGGGGTGTTTAACGCCGACGCAGTGCAGGAAGTGCAGATTCTCACGACAACTTATCCGGCAGAGTATGGCCGCGGCATGGACGGCCAAATTAAATTGATCACCAAGAGTGGAACCCAAACTTTTCATGGTTCAGCTTTTGAGTATTTCCGCAATTCGGCACTCGATGCCAACAGTTGGACTCGGAATCAAAGTCCCGTCTACAACGACAATCGGCGGGCGGCGCCCTTTCGTTTCAACCAGCCAGGCTTCACCGTTGGAGGACCAGCATTCATTCCCGGCCACTTCAATCAGAATCGCCAGAAATTGTTCTTTTTTGTCGCGGCAGAGTTGATGGCGTTTCGGCGGGAGAAGACGAGCACGGGCATCGTCCCCACTGCGGCCATGCGAAGCGGTGATTATAGCCAACTCCTCCTGCCATCAAATCCGTTTTTTGGTGCAGCCAAGATCATTCGCGACCCGCTCAGTGGCTCGCCTTTTCCGGGTAATATCATTCCGCAGAATCGCCTGAGCAAGAACGGAATCGGCTTGTTGAACTCTTATCCTCTCCCAACGGCAGGCTTCCAGCAGGGAGCCAACAACTGGATCAGTTCTCTCGCAAATCCCCGCGACAGCAAGAAGCTTAGTTTCCGCACGGACTATTACCTTTCCGAAAAACACCGTTTGAATTTCAGCGGGAGTTACTTCACTTACCAGGAAGACGATCCTTTCAATGGCACTTTCGCGCTCGCCAACAGCCGCTGGGACCGTCCGAATATGACGGGGATCATCAGCCTCTCTTCCACTCTGTCCCCTACCTTGATTAACGAGATTTCGTTTTCAGGCGCTCAGGAAGTTGTCAGGATCGGCATCTACGGTGACGCCTTCAAGCGTGGCAAGTATGGGCAGGATTTTCCCTACGTTTTGGGCGGCACCAAAATTATTCCAGACCGCGTTGCCACCGTAGACATCACTGGATTTTCGACTGTCGATGGATCTTCGCGCCCCGTGAATTCCTCTGGCCCCATGTACAATCTCTCCGACAATCTCACCTGGATCAAGAGTTCCGGGCACACGTTCAAGTTCGGCGGCTGGCTCGGGCGAGACGCGCAGAACAACAATGACCAGGTCAACACACAGAACGGGAGGTTCGCCTTCCTCGATACGGGACATCCTCAATCAACCGGTGTTGCCCTCGGCAACGCTGCTCTCGGCTACTTCGATACCTACCGTGAAATCGGAGCAGCAGCATACACATTGCTTCGGAGTAATACCTTGGAGCTGTATGCTCAAGACACTTGGAAAGTCTGTCCGAATCTGACCTTTGAGATTGGCGTACGATATTCGAACCATCAGCCTTGGCGTGCATTGTGGAACGATATTGCGAACTTCGATCCGCGCTACTACACTCCGGCCAATCGTGCCACCGTGGATCGCACAGCCGGCTTTATCACTGGTGGGGATGCCTATAACGGAATTGTCCTGCCCGGCACATCCTATCCAGCATCGGCCGCTGGGCGCGCAAACGGAGCGTCACTTCCAAATGTGGAGAGACTTTTCCATGATCTTCCTCTAGGATTTGTGAATTCTTACAACAACGCGTTTGCGCCCAGGCTTGGCATAGCCTGGCAGGTGGGGAAAAAGACCGTAATCCGAACAGGCGCCGGCATTTTTCACCACCGCCACATGGCCACCCAGACGGCCCTATTCCGCAATGCACCAAATCAGGTGCAGATCACTGTGAACCAGGGTTTTGCAGACAATCCTGGTGGCTCTGCTGCCCGTACTTATCCCTTCAACGTCGCAGCAATTGACGCAGCCTACAAATACCCGACCGCTCTTACCTGGAGCTATTCAATTCAGCACGAACTGCCTGGGTCCATCGTACTTGAGACGGCTTATGTCGGAAAAATCGGTGTGAATCAGGAACGTTTCCGCAACTACAATCAGTTACTGCCAGGCACTCGCCAAGCCAATCCAGGCGTGAACGTGGACTTCCTCCGTCCATGGCACGGCATGAGCAGTTTTAACTACCTGACCCACGATGGCCGAACCAGTTACCATGGCCTGCAAATCAGTGCCGACCGTCGATTCCGCAACGGTTTTGCTTTCGGCATGGCTTACACCTTCTCAAAGACAATGGACAACACCATCAATCCACCCGACGGCAACCATTTCGTAGATGCTCTCGATCCGCAACACCGCCCGCACATTTTGAATGTCAACTTCATTTATGAGATTCCTTTCTTTAAACAATCGAAGGGAGTCCAGCGGGCCTTGCTCGGCGGCTGGCAGATGTCCGGCGTGTTCTTCTACCGCACAGGGCGTCCACTCTCAGTCACAGATGGCACCGACGTTGCTGGCGTTGGCCCAGGCAGCGGCGCGCAGACCTGGGATCTGCTCCGTAACCCGGCCATCAACGGCGAAACCGGTGTTGGCAAAGCATGGTTCGACAAAGATGCTTTCCGCGTTCCAGTCAATGGAACCTTCGGCAACGCAGGATTAAACATCCTGCGCGGACCCAATTACATCAACCTGGATTTGGCAATGTTCAAGAATATCCGCATCACCGAGCGTGTCACATCCCAGTTCCGTTTTGAGACTTTCAATACGCCGAATCACCCACTCTTGAGCGATCCGAACCTCAATCCCCGCACTCCAAGCACATTTGGACTCGTTACTTCAAAATATGCAGAACGGAACGTGCAGCTTGGTCTGAAGTTCATGTTCTGACGAGCAACACTTCGGGAGCAATACGGCGGAATGGCCAACAGGCGCTCATTCCGCCGACGAAACGAACTGAACTGCTTCTGAGATAAATACAAAGGCTTCGGCCAGATAACCAGCAAATCCAGATTTGCGATTTCGTCGGTTCAGGCCAGCTAATTTCATGCTCCACCGACTCGAGCCTCAAGTGCGTCTAGCGGAAGTGACGAATCTGAAAGTACTCCCCGCCAACCGACAAAATCCCCGCCTCGTACTTGGCAAGAAACACCAGGAACGGCTCCAGATATTGCTTGCCGCCATCCGGGTCGATGATTTTCATAAAGGTAGATCCGGGGTTTCCATCACCTGTCATCCCTTCAAGAATCCGCGAATGTAAACCCGTATTCGGGTGGATCGTCACCGAAGCACCAATCCACAACAAACCGTGAGTCCGCAGCAAGATCGCCCACTGCTCCATGGGCAAATTGATCATCGGCTGATGCGCCATCTTTGCATCCTCAAGAAATGGAGCAAACTCATTTGGAGGCAGCCCGGTCGGCTGAGATGGAGGAGTCCCAGGGGACAGGATGGCTCCATGAATGGGAGAGTTCCCCGCCCCGTGAATGGGCGGCGCATTGTGAGTGGGATTGGCCACATGAATGGGAGAGTTCCCTGCCCCGTGAATGGGTGGCACCCCGTGAATCAAAGTGCCTCCGTGAATCGGAGCGCTTCCTGTCCCGTGAATCGGAGGTGCTCCGTGAATCGGAGCCACCGTCGTCTGTGCAAACGACTTGTCGTAGTAGTTCGCCCACTTCGTCCCCACCTTCAACACTGCTTCCCGGATCGGATACGACGTCTGATCCTTCCACGAGCGCATCATGCAATACACCGTTGCCCAACAACTCATCGGACTCGGCTGCGCCAGCACAGTTTTGATTCCCGGAACCTGATACGGAATCGACGAAAACGGCTTCGGGTCCGCCTTGCCTGGCAGCAGGCTATCCAGCTTCGCCATGGTCTGCTTTCCAACCACACCATCCTGAATCAACCCATACTTCTTCTGAAATGCCTGCACGGCCTTCAGCGTCTCGCCGCCAAAAATTCCATCCGGACTCCCGGATTTATTTGTAAATGGCAACGAAAATCCAAGGTCGAGCAAAGCCTGCTGCACGATCGCTACTGCTTCGCCTTTCTCCGGCCACTTCATCGGCGGCTTGTTCTCCGCAGCCAACTGCAGTCTGGGGTTTGTCGCAAATCGCGGCGAGCTAAGCATGTCTATGATGGTACGCCTCAGCCACTCACACGCCACCGCGTATGCACCAGCGCCACTGCAACGCCAGCCTCATTCAACACTTCCTGTCGCACCAGATCCCCCACCCGCTCTCGCCGCACTCGTACAACTTCCCCAACCTTCACCTCTGCCCGGTACTGCGCCTCCACACTCACCACCTCGTGCAACTCCAAATATTCAAGCGGCAGTGCATCGACAGCCCACCGCACCATAGTCACGTTATTCACGTGTTCATTCTGATCAGCATCGCTCCAGTAGCTCGTAAACTCCGTCTCGCCTTGCACCTGTTCCGGGCCAGTAAGCCACCCCTCTTCCATCGGTGGAATCAGATAGCCCGGATCATGACAAAGCGCCACAATCGCTTCTGGAATCCGCACCGGCCTCCGGCTCGCCAAATCCACAATCACCCACAAACTACTCGCTGTCGCGCAAATCTCCCCGCTCTCATCCCGCAAAACAAAATCACGATACGCTCGCGCGCCCTTGATCCGCGTACTCGGCCAGGTCTCTACTTCCACCGTCTCGCCCAGCGACGGATGCCGCATTACATCGAGCCTCATCTTTGACAGCATCCAGGTCTGCCCACCGCGTCGCAATTCCTCTGTAGCTGCCGAAAGTAATGCCGCATGACCTGCTGCGGCATTCTGCAAAATCCGCCAATACGCGGCCGGTGCCATCCGCAATTTCACATCGGCTTCAAAAAATCCTACGGTCGCCCGCAGGCGAAATACTTTTACTTCCATGGCTGACATGCCAAAATAGCACCTATGCGCCTGGTTGCTTTATTTATCGTCGTCCAAACTGTCTTCGCGCAGCTCCCGGATCAGAAATCAGAAGAACCCCTCCGTGTTCTGTTCCTCGGCAATTCTTACACCTACTACAACGCGCTTCCCGACATGGTGATGACGCTCGCAAATTCAACTCCAGGCCGCCGTCTAGAGACAAAAAGCGTTACTCGCGGCGGAGCAACCCTCGCCGACCTCTGGAATCTCACCAATGCCCTCGAAGTGCTGAGAAACGGCACCTGGGATTACGTGGTGCTCCAGGACCAGTCCACACTCGGCAACAACTATGTCGATGCCAGATGGTCCGTCAATGAACCCGCCGGCCTCTTCCGCTGGGCCCGTTTCTGGAATGCCGAAATCCAGCGCAAAAACGCCAAGCCTGTCTTCTACCTCACCTGGGCGCGAAAGGCTTTTCCCGAATTCCAGACCGGCCTCAACTACGCTTACGCAGAAGCCGCCAAAGACATCGGGGCCCAGATCGCACCCGCCGGGCTCGCCTGGAAAACCATCCGCGAAACCCACCCGGAGATTGAACTCTTTGACCCTGACAACTCTCATCCTTCCCCTCTCGGTTCCTACCTCAATGCCTGTGTTTTCGTCGAACTCTTCACCGGAAAAACCTGCGAGGGCACAACCCGCAATCTCACCAATCTCCGCATCACTGAAGATTCGCATCGCATTCTCACTCAGGCCGCCCACTCCGCGATGGAACAATACCTGGCCGGGATCCTCACCGGCATCCCCAAGCCCGACTACGGCACACTAAAGCCACTTCCAGTAGCTGGCCCCACCAAGCCTGAAGAGTTCAATGGCAACTGGAAAGGCAAAGCCCTGATCTACAACTCCACACACGATATCGAACTGAATCTCATCTCTCAGGGCAACACTTGTCGCGGTTCGATCACGATCACTCAGCCCCGCAACCATACCAAACTCAGCTACCCTCTGAGCGCCTGCACCATCGACATCAACACTCTCGTTTTCCTTACCAGCGACCCCCGCCTCTTCGTCGAAGAATTTCGGGCTGTCGTGCAGGAGGGCAAGCTCATCGGAACCCACTCTCTTCGCACAACGGACCCATACCTCCGGATTCAGGGCAGCTTTGAACTCCGTAAAGACTGATGCCAAATATTTATCTCGAACAGGCGGACAGTCTGGTTGCCGAAGGCAAACTGGGGGAAGCCATTCTCCTCCTCGAAGAGGCGGTGGAAAACGGTAAGGAAACTGCCTCCATCGCCAAGCTCCTCGCCCAACTCAGCCTGCAAATCAACGAAGTGCGCGCCTTCCAAAGCTGGTGCCATGAGGCGCTCCGTATGGACCCGAATGACTTAGAAGTCTACACCATGCTCGAAACTTACTTCCGCGAAAACGGTCGCGATTTTGAAGCTGACGAAGTCCGCGAAATCGCCGCCTCTATCAAACCCTGACCATCTTCAGGATCTTCACGGGCGGCGTCAGTTTCTGCGCCGTCACCGGCGACTGTTGAATCTTCTTGATTACATCGAGCCCCTTCAACACCAGGCCAAAAGCGGCAAAGCCCTGTTCATCGGGATTTCGTTTTCCGCCAAAATCCAGCTCGGGCTGATCGCCGATACAAAGGAAGAAATCTCCCGTCGCCGTGTTTGGCCCTGACCGCGCCATCGAGATCGCACCATTTACATGCTTCAACCCCGTCAGCGTCGTGCGCTCCAGCTCAATCGGTTCCCAACCCGATTTTTTCTCCGGGTTCGGCCCGCCCTGGATCACTTCAATCTTCACCGCGCTCTGCGGCTGATTGTCCGGCTTCACACTCCGGTGAAACACACCCCCGTCGTAAAGCCCCGCATCGAGGTAACGCAAGAAATTCTCCACCGTTTTTGGTGCGCGATCCCCACTGAGCGCAACCAGAATCTCCCCCTTCCCCGTCTCGATTCGCACGGTTACACGCAGATTCTTCTCCTGCGCGAGTAGCGGCACACCAGCCAGTAAAATCGCTTCCCGACGTCTCATCAAGAATCCTCCCTGATCAGCTCAAATCCACCCCGATCCACCTGAGAATCGAGAATCTCAGCCTTGTGCCCGTGCGCTTCAAAAATTTGCCGCACATGCACCACCACATCCTCATTCCCCTTCTCGAAAAACACCAGAATACTCGGCCCGGCTCCACTCAAACAACAGCCCAGCAATCCCGGCGCACGCAAACGCAAAATTTCCTCCAGACCCGGCACCAGCTTCTGCCGATACGGCTGATGCATCCTGTCCTCAAGTGCCGCTGGAAAAGCACTTACCGTTCCGGTCGCCAGCGCCGCAATCAACAAAGCCGAACGCTGTACATTAAACACCGCATCCGCTCGCGAATAACTCTCCGGCAGAGCCGCCCGCGCCTCATGAGTCGGCAGTGCAAAATCAGGCACCACCACTGCAACCTGGAACCGCTCCGGCAACTCCAGCCTTACTGCCCGCGTCATCCCGCTCGAATCAATCGCGCTCGCCACAATCGATCCCAGCACGCAAGCCGCAACGTTGTCGGGATGCCCTTCAATCCGTGCCGCCTCATCCAGAATTCGAATATTTTTCCACTTCAACCCAAGCATGCAATCCGCAAGAATCACCCCGGCAGTCAGCGCCGCCGCACTCGAACCGAGGCCCTTGCCCAGCGGAATTTCATTGTGGATTTCAAGTTCCACCGCGGGCATCGGCTCTTTCGTGTGCTCCGCCACAGTCAACGCCGTCTGCCAGATCAGATTGTTCTCACCGGTAGAGATCAGCTCCGCCTCACGACCACTCGCTCGAATCGTCAATTGCTCCGAACGACGAAATCGGCAAGTCAGGTAAGGACTTAACGCCAGACCCAACGCATCAAATCCCGGGCCCAGATTTGCACTCGATGCCGGCACTCGAAGGTGCCACCAGTTACCCACGATCACTTCCAATTTGAACCAGCCGATTCTCCCGCGCACTCGTGTAAATCGACTGCACCAGTTGCAGCGCCCGCAAGCCTTCTTCACCGCTAATCAGCGGTGGATGCTTCCCCGCAATCGCCGCACCAAAGTTCAGAAAGGCTCGCTCAAACGGAGCCAGTGAAATTGCCATCGGATCACTCGATCCGCTCGATCCTTCAGCCATCACCGGCGCCGCTTCGCCTTCATCATCCACTACTTCCCAACGGGTCAACCGGTCTCCCGACAACACAGCCGAACCCTTGGTTCCATGCAACTCGATACGCTCCGTAAAACCGGGCCACATCGCCGTCGAAGTCTGTATCACTCCCGTCGCCCCACTCTCAAAACGCAACAAGGCACTCAACACATCATCACTCTCAATCTTATGCCGAACACCCAGATGCCACTGGCCAAAAACCTGTTTCACATCTCCGATCAGATACAGCAGCCAGTCCACCTGATGAATCCCCTGATTGATCAAAGAACCTCCGCCCTCGACAGACCAGCTCCCTTTGATCGGCCTTGAATAGTACTCCTCACTCCTCCACCACTTCACATACGCATCAGCCTGAAAAATCTTCCCCAGACGACCCGCATCCAGCGCCTTCTTGAGAAAGAGAATTGAATCGTAGAATCGCCCCTGGCTCACTACACTGAGCAGAACATTCTTCAATTTCGCGTAGTCCACCATCTGCTGGGCTGCAGCAACATTGAGGGCAATCGGCTTTTGCACCTGAATATGCTTGCCCGCATCGGCGGCAACGCGCAGCGGTTCAAAGCGCACGTCCGGAAAGGTACAAAGGTCAATAAAATCCACCTCCGGATGACGGCACACATCTTTCCAGTCGGGATAAAAGGTGCCACCCCACTTCTCGGCAAACGCACGACCGCGCTCTTCCGTCTTGTTGCTCACAGCCACGATCTCGTAGCCGATGTTTTTGTATGCCTGGGCATGCTTGTGAGCAATGGCACCAGTACCGATCAATCCAACTTTCATCACTGTCTTGCTATACTACTATCAGTTGCTTGAGTCGGTAGCTCAGTTGGTAGAGCATCGCACTTTTAATGCGGTGGTCGCGGGTTCGAGCCCCGCCCGACTCACCATTTACAACAATGGATTGCAACTCCC
>JANXLY010000026.1 GCA_025354885.1 Acidobacteriota bacterium
GGAGCGAATATGGGCTTGTTTCTGCGCTGGGGGAACTGGGCGGTGGCAAAGATGACGGAGCTGCTGTTCAACACTACGATGCTGACCGATATGGGATGCACGTTGCGATTATTTGACGCGAAAGCGTTGCGGCGGATACGACCCCACTTGACGATTGGCGGATCTCACTTTGGTCCGCAGCTGTTGATGGAAGTGGTGGCGCACGGTATCCCCTTTGTTGAGATTCCGGTGAACTACCGCAGCCGGGTGGGCGAATCGTCCGTGACGGGTAGTTTTTCAAAAGCATTCCGGCTGGGGATCCAGATGATCATTCTGGTTTGGAAATATCGGCTGGGGATGATTCAGCGGGATAGAACGAGGTGGACGGCTGAGGAAAGTCGAAGCACTGCGGAACGAGAGGCTTATTGTGTTGATCCCTCCCTGGTGAATCTTGCCAGAGTGGTTGGAGTGGGGGAAACGATCCGTGAAGAGAATCATACCGGGGTAAAACAAAAATAGAGAATGGCCCACCGAAGTGGGCCATTCTCTATTTGGAAGCCTTCAGTTGTCTTCAGGCTGAACTAGGAAGCGGCGGCGGTACTTGTGGTGTCGGCAACTTTGCTGAAGATCGTGCTGAGGCTGGCGGATACGCCGGGCATGATGGCTCCAGCGGCGACGGCGACGAAGCCTGCCATCAAAGCGTATTCGATGAGATCCTGACCCTTGGTGTCCTTGATGATACGCAGGTTCCAGACCAGATTCTTGATTTTTGCCATTGTGTTGTTTTCCTCTCCAATTTTGCAATGCAATCGCACTACACTATTGACGATAATGTTTTTTTAGTCCTGCACCAATCCGGCGAACACCCTAGTAATCAATTAAGAAGTACCGAGTATTTTGTACCAGGACCCAATTTTCTGTTGCATCGCAAGCTGCACAAAACAATAGACTTTAAGCGGGTATGCGCAGAGACAAAAAAAGATGGCCGGAGAGTGATCTCGGCCATCTTTTTTGAGTTGGTTGTTTTGGTAAAACTAGGAAGCTGCGGCAGCTGAGGCTGTGGTGGCAACCTTGCTGAAAATGGTGCTGATGCTGGCGGATACGCCGGGCATGATGGCACCGGCGGCGACGGCGACGAAGCCAGCCATCAAAGCGTATTCGATGAGATCCTGACCCTTGGTGTCCTTGATGATACGCAGGTTCCAGACCAGATTCTTGAGTTTGTTCATTGTGTTAATTTCCTCTCCAATTTATGTAGCGCATCCGCACTACACTAACGAAAGTAACGTTACTTCAGTCCCCGTAAAATCCGGCAAATACCCTAAAGAACAAATAAGAAACACCTAGTCTAGTGGAGTGCTTCACGCAGAATGTGGATTATGAAGTGCGGCTCTTCCACGCATCACTTTAGCGAGGAGATCTTTCGAGCTTGCGGTCCAGATAAAGGGTTTAGGGCTTTCGTTGTGCTTGTCGGCGAAATCGTCCAGAGCTTGAATGAGTTCAAGCACGCTACGGAAGACGCCGCGCCGGAGCCGATTTTCGGTAAGGTCTCGAAAGAAGCGTTCCACCATGTTGAGCCAGGAAGAGCTTGTTGGAGTGAAATGGATATGGAAGCGGGGATGCCTTTTTAGCCAGCATTGTACTGCCCGGTGCTTGTGAGTCGCATAATTATCGGCAATGAGATAAAGCTGCTTGTCATCGGGAGTAGCGTCATCGATCAGGCGCAGAATCTTGATCCACTCCTGATGCCGGTGCCGCTGCTGGCACAAGCTGATTACCTTGCCACTGGCAATATTCATGGCTGCGAATAGGGTTGTGGTGCCGTGCCGCTTGTAATCGTGGGTCATGGTTTCAGCGCGCCGCTTCTTCATCGGTAATCCGGGTTGTGTTCTGTCCAGGGCCTGCACTTGGCTCTTCTCGTTCACGCATAGGAGTCGTCTAGAAACACCCTAGCCGATTTGGGAGACGCTGCGAGGGCGAATCTCGTAGTTCCAGCCGCCGTGGAATTTGTCGCGGTGGATATTGATGCGTTCCAGTTCCTCGTCGGAAACTTTGATGCCCGCCTGATAGGATTCTGTGTTGAGTTCGGCATGAACTTTGAGGCCTGTGGTGGTGGTTGTAGCGGCGATGAGGCTCA
>JANXLY010000416.1 GCA_025354885.1 Acidobacteriota bacterium
CCTTCCGTCGGGAGAAATCGCTGGCTGCGAGAGGATTTCCATTGCCAGATTCAATTTCCGCAGCGCCCCGCCCTCGGAGGGAACTGCCCACAACCGCGTGAGTCGGCCGTCCTTGGCGTGAATCAGGAGGTGCCGGCTATCCGGTGTCCATGCATTGGCAAATGGAAGAGGGTTGTTAAAGTCTCCGCGATATAGCTCATGCGGGGTTCCACCCTCGGTGGATAGGGTCAACAATACTCGTTGAGGAACCTTCTCCTTTACCATGAAAGCCAAACGGCTGCCATCCGGCGAAACCGAGAGGCCGAAAAATCCGACTCCAAGCGATTCCGCACGGTAAAGCTCCAGTTCCTCGGCGGTATCAAGATTTCTTTTCATCAAACGCACCAATCCACCTTCGGATTGGGAGTTCATCTCAAAAAATGAGTAGTAAAAGGTCTTGCCATCGGGCTACAACCTTACGAGCGGCCAAACTCCAGCCGGGGCATCGTAGACTACCCGATCTTGACCAGTCTCGATATCGATGCGCCTGAAAACTCTTCTGTGCTTATTGATATCTGCCACCATCAATGAGCGGCTGTCCGGAAACCAATTTGAGCTGTTCAGAACTGGCCCGAGTGGGCGTTCGAATTTTGTTGGCAGTATCCGCTCTTCGCCGGTCTGAACTGAGCGAATCACCAAAGTCTGCGCTTGCTGATTCAACCCGCTACGCACAAATGCAAACCACTTCCCATCTGGAGACCAGGCAATTCCCGAGTTTGAACCTACAAACCGGTCCGTCAGCCGTTTTGCCGCAGTGGTTTGCAGCATCTCCTGGTTGAAATCTGCAACGAATATGTCGGTTTGCTGCTTCCTCAAACCGTAAAAATATGACCCGTTCCGGCTGAAACCCATATTTACGAACACACCCATATTGCCTCTCACAAGCTCAGGGGAGCCATTGGGGTTTCCATCTGCTACTTGAATCGACCATAGACCCTTGGTTCCATCGCGATCACTGGAAAAAACGATGGTCCGACCATCGGGAGTCCAAACAGGTGAGCTATCGATCGACTTGCCCTGGACGACCACTGCTTCGCGCTTTCCATCCGTTGCAATGATAAAAATCCCGCCATCGGCCAACTCAGGGCTGTTCGGCACGGAATATACAAGATACTTCCCATCAGGTGAGAATCCTCCAATCAACGGTTTCCGCCAACCCGTCGACTTCAACCGTCGAAGTGAACCATCCTGCGCCGAGATCAAACTTATCTGGTTAGTCCTGTCCACATAATCAAGGAGAGCGATTGCGATCTGCTTGCCATCTGGCGACCAGGCATAAACGCCGGGATCTTTACTCACTTCTCGCATAAGCACGCTCATGTGAGTACCGTCCGCGCCAATGAGCCTCAACGAGGCTTCCCCATTTTCGAGCTGGTACCAGTTGTACGCGATCTGCTTTCCATCCGGTGAAAAGATCGCCGAGCCCGCGTAACCTTCGTTTACCGCAGGGGCTCCCCCTTTCGCAGATGTCAGAAGGCGATTCTCTCCCGTCGCAAGGTCGCGCAAGGCAAGATTGCCTCCCGCTGCCCAATCGGTAAAAAAAAGCGACCGTCAGGAGAAGGCCTGCCCCCCGAATCTGTGTTGTCGTCGGCCCAGATTTTCCGCAGCACTGTGCCAGTCTCGTGCGTCCCGATAGCTCCAATCCGCGCCCGCGCCATCGCTACCGAATCTTTCTGATCCGCATAATCCCGAATCACGCGGTCATACTGCTTTCTCGCTTGCGTGCTACCCATTTTTTCGTAACATTGGCCAAGCTGCACCAGCGCCTTCGCCGCCAGCGCACGATCTTTACCAGCCGCTTCCGACGCACGCCGATACAGTTGAATGGCTTCGGCAAGCTTGCCTTCCGAGCGCTCCTTGACGAGCGCCTTCTGGAACAATTCCTGCGGTGTTTCTGCGGCCACCATCGTCATTACCATCGATAAATACAGAGCGATTCGTTTCATGTTGCTTACCTCTGTTCCGATCCTAGGCGCTTGTCCCGCAGCACTTGTCACCCGCTTGCAAAATGATTGTCACGAAATAATCAGGAGACACCGCCGCTCCACTTGTAGCCAACTCCATGCACGGTCAACAGGTGCCGCGGGTTTGCGGGCTCGCGTTCAAACTTCGCCCGCAGGCTCAGGATGTGGTTGTCCACCGTTCGGGTCGTCGGGTATTTCTCCAGACCCATACCTTCTCAATCAATTCTTCGCGGGTGATCACATAATCGGGTCGGCTGGCGAGATACCGGATCACTTGAAATTCCTTGCGGGACAACTCCACCGTTGCGCCCTCCCGCCGCGCCTCGTATTTCCCGAAATCGATTTCCACGCCGTCGAATACCAACCGCTCGATTGGCTCGTTCGCGTCCGCCACCGCCTGCGACCGCCGCAGCAGCGCGCGTACACGTGCCAGCAGTTCAGCTAATGAGAATGGTTTTGTGACGTAGTCGTCGGCCCCCAGGTCCAGCCCGGCGACGCGGTCCATCTCCTCGCCGCGCGCAGTCAGCATCAAGATAGGGATTGTGATGCCGTTGGCACGCGCTTTCAGGAACACATCGTAACCGCTCATCTTCGGCAGCATCAGATCGAGAATCACCAGATCCGGCTGACTCGTTTGCAGCAGCGCATAACCGCTTTCGCCGTCGCCCGCCGTCTGTACCTCGTAGGATTCAAAGCGGAGACTGTCTGCAAGCCCGCGCAGGATCGCTGGATCGTCCTCTATCACCAGGATGCGGCTCATGCTTGTTGCCCCACTGGCAAATGCAGCGAGAACACGCTTCCCGCACCCGGCGCGCTCTCCACCACCACTTAGCCACCGTGCGCCTCTGCAATATGGGCAACCAGCGTGAGCCCCAGACCCGCCCCCGGAACGCGTTGGTTCTCCGGTGTAGGCACGCGATAAAATCGCTCGAAAATGCGCACCCGATTCTCCGCCGGAATGCCAATTCCGTAATCCCGCACGGCAATCACGATGGTGCCACCACTCCGCTTCACCGCAAGATCGATCTGCTTCTGATTCGTCGAATATTTCATGGCATTGGTGAGCAGGTTAAGTACCGCCTGCTGCAATGCGTCTGCGTCCGCGTTCACCAAGGGCAGCGGAACGCCGTTCGTCACACGCAGCTCGAACCCAGCCTGCTGCATAGGGTAGAGAACCGCTCTCGCCGCCGAATCCATGACGTCTTCGAGCGAGGTCGGCTGCAAACGATACAGCCTCCGGCCCTGTTCGATTTTCGAAAAATCAAGCACGTTGTCCACCAGACGGCTGAGCCGTTCGCTTTCGTTCACAATCGTGTCGAGATACTCCTGGCGCAACTCCGGGTCGCTTTGAGGTCGCATGCGAAGCATCTCGGCGAACATCCGTATGGCTGTGATCGGGGTCTTCAATTCATGCGATACGCTCGAAACAAACTGCGAACGCAAATTCGAGATTGCGACATCCCGACGTACATCGCGCCACAACAGATATGCGCTTGAAGCTACGATCACGAATACGAGACAGAGTGACGCAACATAAATTCCAGTCCTTGACGGTGGCAAACTCGCCTGCTCGTGGGGCGTCTGCACCTTCACCCGCTTCGACGCGATGGCAACGAGCACTTCCTTGCCGGACTCCGGTGCCTTTGACAATCCAATGAGCCAATCGCCATGCCCCAGCCACGCTGGCTCGGGCCCTTCGCGCCGAAGTGACGCAAGCCGCTTGGGCAAATCCGCCCGCAATAGTTCCACATGCTCGGCAAAGATCCGCGGCGCGGCTGCCTCCGCTTGAAGCATAGCGTCGCCAAGTCTATCGGCGACGCTTTTAACAGGTATGCGGCTGGAGCCGATTGAGCCGTTGGGTCGATGCGCTCTCCCGCAAAGCGTGTGCGCAGCGCCCCGACCTTTGCA
>JANXLY010000312.1 GCA_025354885.1 Acidobacteriota bacterium
CCTTTTCGCCGCCCCAAAATCCGGAGATGTCTTCCGCGAATACCATTGGATTCCTCAAGGCAAATACCATGTCCTGAGCCTCGAGCAGAAACCAATCGAGCTTCCTTTCGATCTCGACTTGTCGAACGCAGTCAGTGCCGAAGCAATATTGGAAATTGGGAATGCGCATCTGGGCTATGAAGACATGCACATTCAGCTGAACGCAGGAGCTTGGAGACGCATCTCCTTTCCTGAATCCGAGCGCCCTCAGCCATCTCCATCCCGCTGGTTCCACCAATGGAATCCGGTTGTCCATATTCCGCTATCGGAATGGAAAGCTGGGACCGGCAATCACTTTGAACTCCGGGTGGGTCCACGCACTTACGAAGGCACAATTCCCCATCCCGCTTACACCTGCGTCTATTCCATAACCATCAGGATTTACTATGACCCGGCGAAAAAAGCGCATGCATCGGGGCGGATTACTTCACCTGCGAGTGGCGCTGCACTTGGCCGTGAAGTCCAGCTTGCCCTGACAAAGACCGGCAACCCTTCCATTCGCCAGGTGGATTTCGTCGGCTTCTATGAGGATCTGAACTACGAAGGAGATGGCCTCTACACTCAGTGGCATTATGTCTTCGAACGCGGAAAAATCACACGCCACCTAGGCTCCTCGGATGCAGCGGGGAAATCAGTTTCCTGGGACACATCCTGGGTTCCCGATCAACACTCCAAAATTCAGATCATTGCAATAATCACGGGTGACGATGGCATCATTTCCATGAGCCAACCCGTTCGTGGCCTCACACTTTCGCGCAAGGATTTCTCTGTGGAGCTTGCAAAGCCGCAAGACCTTCCGATGAGTTTTACGTCATGCCAGTATGGAGATTACGTAACGGCAGGCGCAAAGTCTGAGAAATTTCATCTAAAGGGCAATATCAACAAAGTAGTTGCGGCCCGCTTCGCAATTTCAGCCTGGAACGGTCCATCGGCACACGGCTTCATGGTCAACGAAACAATCCTCAAGGACACAGAGCTGCATGGCTTTGAAGGAAATCATCACCTCTTCATAGTCCCGCTCACGCCAATCAGCGCTCTGAAAACAGGGGAGAATACATTCACGCTGATCCCCGGCAAGGGACGATCCAGTGATGTCCACTGGCCTGGAATCGCCGTGCTGATCCAGTACCGCAAATAACCGCCACGAACGGAATTCTTGCCAAAATCGCATCACTGCCGCACCGGCCCACTCTTCACTTTCCCGAGCAGCGCTCCCAGTTCCGCCACCTTCTCAGGCATCAACCCGGCAAGGTCCTTCTTCTCCCCAAGATCCTCGCTCACCTTATAGAGTTGCGCCTTCCCCCCTCCACCCATTTCAGTATTTGTGCTGGGGTTCGACATCACACCCGCATTCGCCTCAATCATCTTGTACTCCCCTTTGCGAATCGACAGCGCCCGCGCGTGTTCCACAATCCATTCGCGCCCTCTCTTCGATTCCCCTAGCAGCGCCGGAAGCACATCCACGCTATCCGGCGCCTCCCACTCCTTCAAAACCTGCCCACTCAATTTCGCAAACGACGCAAAGAAATCCTGTTGCCCCACAAGCGCATCCGACACTCCCGGCTTCACCCTCCCCGGCCACTTCAAAAGCAACGGCACCCGCGTCCCACCCTCAAAATTGCTGTACTTGCCACCGCGCAGTGCTCCGGCCGGCCGATGCGATCCCAGCTTTTCAACAGCAGCATCCTTGTAGCCGTCATCCACCACCGGCCCGTTGTCACTCGAAAACATCACGATCGTATTCTTTGTCAGCCCCAGCTTGTCGAGCCGCCCCAACAATTGCCCCACGCTCCAGTCCAGTTCCGCAATCGCATCCCCACGCGCTCCCATCGTCGTCTTCCCCGCAAAGCGCTTGTTTGGTACCCGAGGTACATGAATGTCATGCGTCGCAAAATACAAAAAGAATGGGTCCTTTTTGCTCTCTTCGAGAAATCGCCCACCCTCTTCCACATAGCGCCCCGCCATATCCTCATCCACCCAAAGAGCGCTCTTCCCGCCCGTCATGTAGCCAATCCGGCTCACTCCATTCACGATCGCCATATCGTGCCCGTGACTCGGCTGCATCTTGAGCAATTCCGGATTCTTTTTGCCCGTGGGCTCATCCCCGATCGGCTTCGTGTAATCCACCCGTATCGGATCCTTCGGGTCCAAACCAACCACCCTCCGGTCCTTCATGTAAACACATGGCACGCGATCCCCAGTCGCCGGCATAACAAACGCCGAATCAAAACCCACCTCCAGCGGCCCTGGCTTGATCTCGCCATTCCAGTCCAGATTCCCGGTTCCCAAACCGAGATGCCACTTCCCCACAACGCCCGTCCGATACCCTGCCCTCTTCATCATTCCAGGCCAGCTCAAGCGCTCTGGGTCCAGAATCAGGCGTGCATCCCCAGGCAGCACCCCGGTCCCCTTCTTGCGCCACGCATACTCCCCGGTCAACATCGAATAGCGGCTCGGCGTACAGGTCGCCGAAGAACTATGGGCGTCCGTAAAACGCATTCCCTGCCCCGCCAGTCGATCCAGATGCGGCGTCTTTACTGCCGTAGCACCATAACACCCCAGATCTCCATAACCAACATCATCCGCATAGATCAGCACCACGTTGGGCCGACTCTCCGCCCCAGCCATCACCCCAGTCGCCATCCCCATCGTCTGCAAAAAAGTGCGTCTTTCCATCCCACAAATCTACCTTAGAAAAAGATGGGGCCTTAGTACCAACGTACCTTTTACTCCTTAGAACTGGTCCCTATAGTAGGGGTATGAAAGCCATTAGTACTCTGTTGCTCTTCGCAATAGCTCCCCCAGTACTCGCGGTCACAATCAACACCGGCGGAGTTGCGACGGCCAACAACGGCATATACACGAGCGTCTCCCAGACCTTCACCATCGACTTCAATTCCAACACCTACCCAACCACCGGTCTCGCCAGCTACACCGCAATAGTGAGCAATGTGGTCATGGGAAACATCTCAGGCATCACCGCTGCTCCCCCCTCAGACACCTCACCCTACTTCACCATCGGTCCCACTCGGGGTGCTTCCGTCACCATCGATTTCGCCGCTACCATGGACTACTTCGGTTTCTACTTCGGCAGCCTCGACGCATACAATTACGTCGATCTATACCAGGGCAATACCCTGATGGTCGCCCTCACAGGTACTCAAATTGCCGCCATCGGAGGATTCCCCGCCAACGGCAATCAGAGCAACGGCATTTTCGTAAATATCTTTGCCGACAATTCTTCGGAGTACTTCAACCGTGTCGTCCTCCGCTCCACCAGCAACGCTTTCGAAAGTGACAACCACGCCTTCCGTGCAGTCCAACGTAACCTCACTACAGTGCCTGAACCTTCATCCTTCCTTCTGCTCGCTCCTTCACTCTTGCTCTTTATCTATAAAAAGGCTGCCAGCTAAGCCAACGCGGGCCATACTTCATCTCGGGCTTACCAACTTCCAGTGCACCTAAATCAGGCGCACGCCCCACAAACCCGTCGTTCACGGTTGGAATCACAACACCGGCGTCCACAGCTCTGCTACCCGGCTTCAGCTTGAAATTCAAATCCATCGCGTGATACACCGCATGACGCAACGCTGGATTGGGCGGCGACATCTTCTCGAAGATGTCAAAATCCACTTCAATGCCGTGCGCCTCTTGCCCCGTAGCAGCCCGAAACTCAGCAAGCGTTGCAAAACTCTTCCACTCCTCCGGCTTAGGAGCATACGCTGTCTGCCCCATAACCGGCGCCAGCCACGAATATTGCGCAGCCACTCCCTTGTTTGGCCGGTATCCGTTGTAGTCCGAACTGTAGGCTCCAGTCGCATTCGCCCACGCCATAATTCCCCGCCCTTCTGTATCCCGTCCCAGGAACAAGTTGTTCCGCCAGTGCACATTCGAATAGGGGTCTCTTACAATTTGCTCTCCAATGATCGTGTTGTGAAACACAAATAATCCCGCTGGCTTCGCTGAAAACTTGAATGCCACACCGCCCGGCACGTGATACAGCAGGTTCCGGTAAAAATACACCGGCCCGCCAAAAATCGGCTGCGAACTATATCCACCTTGCGCCGCATTCACACCCCGGTTCTCAAACACGCGGATGTTATGCACCCCGCCATCCGTCTCCACATAATCATCATTCGACATGTGCATGTCATTGCCATAAATATCGATCGACGACGCCTGCAGATCCGGATTCTTCTCCGGAGTCCCATACGTCGAAATCCCGATCGCATCATGAAAATACGCAATCGCATTCCGCGCAATCACATGCCCCGGCCCATACACCTTGATCGCGTAATAACTCACCATCTGGTGCGACCCATATGGCCCCGCACTCGCCCACATAAAACCCGTCCACCCGACCAGCCGAAAGCGGTCATCCTTGCCAAGAAACAGGTTGTCAGCAATATAAAAATCACTCGAGCCCGCATACTCCGTCCACACCCCAAATCCGATATTCTCAAAGCGGCAATTTTTCACCGTCAGCGCTACTGCCCCCAGCGTCTCTTTCGCCCCGGCAAAAATTGCCACTCCGGTATTGCGAAAAGTCAGCCCCTCAAAAATATGATGCGAAGTCGCCATCACATCAAAGAGCTTTCCGTTGTTATCCCCATCAAAAATAACCTCGCCATCACCGGCATTCTTGATCGTAATCGGCAACTCCTTCGTCCCCTTCAGCGTCAGCGACATCGTTCCGTCAAACGGTGCCATCATCGGGTCAACGTAATTCAGCCGCTCCGGTTTATACAACCCCGCATGCACCAGAATCGTGTCCCCAGGCTTCGCCTTTCGCTCCCACACCACGCTCCAGTCGCCCAGTCCCGCGCCATAATAAGCTTCCAAAACCCCTGTAAAACTAGGCTCAATGCGCGTACCCTTATAATCCGCAGCATACACATGCAACGTGCGCCCCTTGGTCGACGCCATCGGCTCCGTACGCGTCGTCACCTTCGCGGTCTGTGTCGCCTGCCCACCCACCCCGTCCGGATCTGTCATCACAAACTGGCACTCGTATTCTGTGCCCGGTTCAAGATTCAGAATGCTCCCTGCAAACCCGTCCGGCACCGTGTAATCCAGATGCTCCCGATCGCGATAAACCCGCTCCCCTCCAATCCGCACCAGCGGCAAAGCCTCTCGCCACGCAGTCGTTCCGGCAGCACGAAACCGAACGGTCACATTCGCATTCCGGTTCGCATCCCCGCGAATCGACCATTCAAAACCAAGGTTCAAAAGCGTAGGATGTTCCACATAAAAGCGGCCTGCCTCGGTTGCATTCTGAGCCATTAAACCAAGGCTCGCCAAAAGAAAAAGGGATAGAATTTGTATGCGCATAAGTCGCACTCATTCTATCCCCAAATCTACAAGCCTGCGCTGGAGCAATTTCAAACCAGCACAAGCGGCGGCAACCTCTTCGCTAAAGGTCAGTCCCCAATTTATACAAATCCAATATGCGCCCCAGCAACTCCGGTTGGCTAGCCCAGCTCAAACACGGCCCCAGCACTGCTATTGCATCTTCACACCGATCAAAGAGTGCATAAGCTTTGCGAGTCGGATCATGACGGGCAAAATAGAGCACGCCATCCAATTTCTCAGGATGATCATGAAAGCCTTGAGACCACTTTTGAGAGCTAAAATACTTCGATCCACTGCTGATGCTACCCTCTGCCCCAACACGCGCCAACCCACCAGATGCAGCCAAATCCAACAGCCGCAGTTCACGCAAAAGCCGGACTTTAGAGAGCCCGCAATTTTCCAGTAAGGTTCTAGACAAAAATCGAGTTTCTAGTGCCGTCCGTCCAATCGATTCCATGAAGACACATTCCACATCTTCTCCTGCATACAACACCCCGTAAGCGCCCGTGGGCGAGTCCCAGCGCTGTTGCTTCTCCCTGCTGAAATGAATCGCTCCATGCTGAACCGCATGACCTCGAAACCAGACATTGCCTTTGGGTAACCTTGCAATCAGCGGCGACAGCAGGGGTAAAGCCTTCTGCTGTTTCCGATTCACTCGCTAGGCCCCGTGCTCTCCAAACGCCTCCGCTGCCTTCACAACAAGGTCCAATGGCGCTCCATCCCGCCGCAAAACATCGAGCGGCCGCTCCCCATCCAGCCCATCATTTGGGTTTAAGAAGAAGTTCATCCGAGTCCATCCATCCGCTTCGGGCATCGCATTCAATGCAGCCTCCAACCCAGCCAGTCCAAATTGCCACACTGGATAGTAAAACCCTTTCTTCCCAAGCTCGACGGAAATAAACTTCCCCAGTGCCCGTTTCTTATTCACCGCCTGTGGACTTACTTTGAGCAGATCAGCAACCTCCGAGGTGCTTTTGGCCCCACCCTCGCACTCAATCATCTGCCGCTTGAATTCGATCCCTCTCATACGCGCTCCCGCCAACGGATCCAAAACCTGCGGCAAAGCCAAGACCTCTGGCTGACTCAACAGGAAACTCAACACGCCATAGTCGCTTGGTGCCTCAATGGCCTGCATCAACAGGCTCTCATCACAGTTCTTCAGTCTCGACAACGCCCTGTTCGCTCGCTTGACGAAGACGTTCCGAATCGAGTGACTCCTATCACTCATTCTCCGTTTTTGTTCTACGCCTTGGACCAAACTGGATGGCCGCTTCTTATTTGGCAACTTCCAACTCAGTTGCAAAGCTTTTTTCGGCTTCTTGATCTGTTTCGCGTTTTTGGTTGTCATAGTTGTCTCCACTTTTAGAATACAACCAAAACAACCAATCTCAAATCCTTCGACATTAGCTCCCGCAGAGCATTGAAAATCTTAAATCACCGTAGGCCAGATTTCAAGCTCCGGCACAGCTGCACGCGGATGCAGCTTCGCCACACAATAAATCATCTCCGCCACATCTTCCGGCTGCAACGCCTTACTCAACGTATCGGCATCCGGCTTCACGGGCCGCTTCTCCATCAACTCCGTATCCACAAGTCCAGGACAAATCACACAAGTCCGGATCCCGTTCTGCCGCTCTTCCTGGCGAATGGCAAGTGCCAACCCAAACAAGCCCCGCTTCGACGCCTGATATGCAGCCCCGGAAACATCCCCATACTTGCCCGAGATCGAACCCACATAAATGAAATGGCCCTTGTTCGCCTCCCGCATCGCAGGCAACAACGCCGCACTCAGCGAAAACGCCCCATTCAGATTCACTTCGATCAGCTCATTCCAGATCTCGCGCGTCAGCCGCTTCATCGAACGGTCCGGCGTATTCGTCCCGGTCACATAGACCACAACGTCCACACCTCCCAGCTTCGCAACGGCATCTGCCGCCAGCGCTTCCATCGATTCATGGCTTGCCGCATCGCTCACGCCATACGTAATGGGGAAGCCCTCTGCGGCCATCTCACTGGCCAATGATGCAAGCCGCTCGCCGCGCCGCGCACTTGCATAAACCTTTGCGCCATCACGCGCAAACATCTTGGCAGCCTCGCGTCCAATCCCGCTGGAGGCGCCCACAACTAACACTCGTTCGTCTTTTAATGAAACAGGCACCCTCAACGTATATCATCGTTAGAACCTCATGTCTCAGCCCTCACTCATCTTCGACGCCCACCTCGACCTCTCGATGAACGCTCTCGAGTGGAATCGTGATATCCGCCAGGCCCTCGTCGACATCCGACGCCGCGAAATCGGCATGAGGGATCTCCCCGACCGTGGTAACAACACCGTCTGCCTCCCGGAGATGCGCCGTGGCCGCATCGGACTCTGCGTCGCCACGCAGATTGCCCGCTATTCCACCCGCTTCAGCAAACTCCCCGGTTGGCAATCCCCCGAACAAGCCTGGGCCCAAACCCAGGGCCAGCTCGCCTGGTACCGCACCATGGAGCAAGTCGGCGAACTCGTCCAACTCCGCACCTGGCAGGACGTCACCGCGCACGCCAATCTCTGGCGCAACGCCACCAGTTCCGCCAAACTCCCCATCGGCTACCTGCTCAGTCTCGAAGGAGCAGACTCTATCCTTTCTCCAAAACATCTGGAACAAGCGCGCGGCAGCGGCCTCATCGCCCTCGGCCCCGTTCACTATGGACC
>JANXLY010000057.1 GCA_025354885.1 Acidobacteriota bacterium
CGACGTTGCAGCTCAAGCTCCATCTCCTGACTTTCTCCCTTCAACGCTGACTTCACAACCTTATCTCGCTCCATCCGGCGCGCTTGTGCACTAAACTCACCCGCCTCCGCATGCAGGCCGGCAAAGTCCAGCCCCATCCCCCTCATTTCCTCATATGCATCCTTCCCCTGCATCCGTGCCGCGGCCGCTTTCCGCTTCGCCACAAGCCTGTCAATCGAGACAGCATCCTTCGCCCTCAAACCCGTCTTCATCGCCTCCAGTTCCATCCACTCAACAGCCTCCGTCGCCAATTCCTTCGATAACCACACATGCCCGCCTTCAAAGATACGCACCCTGTGCCGTGTCTTCAACATCCGGTCCAGCTCGCGCATCTCCAGCCAGTTGAAGTCTTCACTGCCCGCTGTTCCAAATACTGCAAACGGCACCCTCTCCCTCGCTTTACCCTCTGGAAAACCGGCGCTCGAAGCAATCACTCCGGCCACCTTTCCCGTCCCCAGCGCAATCTGAAATGCCACCCGCGCACCGCCCGACATACCCGCCACATAAATGCGTTTCTCGTCTATCGCGAATCGCTCGAACAGGTCCTGACTCATTGCCTCCAGCGCCGCAGCACTCTGCTCCCACGAGCCATTCCGCGAATTGTTCGATCCCGCAACAATCCACCCATAAGTCTCGGCAGCTTCAGCAAATCGCTCCACCGCCGTCACACCTCGCGCCCGCGGATCAAACGCCATCAACACCGGCCATCGCTTGTCAGCAGAATAGTTTGAAGGCAGATACAGCGCATAGCCCTGCTTCTCATCCCTCTGACAGCGCAAGTCTGCCACAACGATGCCACGAGGCTCGGCCCCCATCACAACCATCGCACTCAAAAGTAGACACAGCCAAAGCATCCCACTACAACTAAAGGATTCGTCCGCAAAACACAAGTAGCGCGGCTACCTTCACCTCACTTGCTAAACTCAGTAACTGACATTCGAATTCGGCTCAGCTCCTTTGATACGCAAATTCATTCAACAGCTCAAACACTTTCTCAGGCCCTACTACCAAAAGATCCGGCCTGTGCTTCGAGTTCCCAAATTCATTGCCGCAGCGGTGTTGCGTCGCCTCATGTTCCGTACAACTTTCATCGCGGTGACAGGAAGTGTCGGCAAATCTACTGCCAAGGAAGCGATCGCCACTGTGCTGTCGGCACATTTTCCCACCCAGAAATCGCGGGGTTCACAAAATAGCTACGGCGGCATCCTGAAGACGATGCTCCGCGTGCGGCCTTGGCATCGCTTTGCCGTGATCGAAATTGGAATCGAAAGGCCCGGTCAAATGAAATGGCTCGCCTGGGCCGTCCGGCCAGACATCGCAGTGTGGATCAATGTCGCAGGCACTCATACCCGCTCCTTCAAGACTCTCGAAAACACGGCAAATGAAAAATCGCAGTTGATTCACGCCCTGCACGCAGGCGCTTTGGCTGTGCTCAATGCGGACAACCCATTCATCGCCGCGTTCAGCCCCCCAGCTGGGATTCGCACAATTCACTATGGCGAAAAGAAAGAGCTCGACTGGTGCGTTTCCCAGCCAAGCAGCGCCTGGCCGGAGCGCCTGTCGTTTCGCGTACACAGCAACGGCGAAGAAGCAACGATTCATACTCAACTTGTGGGAAAGCACTGGGTACCCAGCCTCCTCCCTGCCCTGATCATCGCAAGAGAAGCCGGATTGTCTCTCGCCCAAGCTACTGTGGCGCTTGCTGCTCTCCCTCCATTTGAGCAACGCCTGTCTCCCGCCACTTGCCCGCAGGGTGCCACATTCCTGCGAGATGAGTGGAACGGCTCCCTCGCTTCTGTGGATGCCGCCTTTACAGTAATGCGCGAAGCGAATGTGAGCCGTAGGATCATCATTTTCAGCGATGTCTCTGACTCGAAGCAAACCATGCGCAAGCGCCACCGCGACTTTGGCAGACAAGCGGCGCGCTGTGCCGATGCTGCGCTATTTATCGGCGACAATATTGGCCATGCATCACGCGCAGCAATCGAAGCCGGAATGCAGCCAGATCAAGTTTGGGGATTTCACAACCTGCAGGATGCTGCCGCACTCCTTCGCACAGAATTGCGTCAGGGAGACTTGGTGCTCCTTCGCGGACTCGGTGTGGACCATCTGTCAAGGCTCTACCTCGCCCTCTTTCGCGAAGTGTCTTGTTGGCTCATCCGGTGCCCCAAGAAGACTTTTTGCGACGACTGTTCGCAGCTCAGCGCAGCATCCGCCCCTTCGCCATCACTCACCCAAATTTCGAATCAACCCTTATGAATTCAGTCTGCCAAAAGCAATTTCCCGACACACGTGCCATTGATAGAAATTCCGTCTGACAATAGAACCTGGCTCCACTTGCACCACGCAAGGAATGAATTCTGCCTTGAAAAACACTTTAAAACAGCGTCTGAAAAAACTCCTCTGGGCCGCCTACCTTGTGATGCAACCCTGGCTCCGCATTGCCATGCTCACCGTCGCCACGATATGGCGTCGGCTCATGTTTCGCACCACCTTCATCGTCGTTACGGGAAGTGTTGGCAAAACCACAGCAAAGGAAGCCATCGCTACAGTCCTCTCCGCACATTTCCCAACTCACAAATCCCGTGGCTCGCAAAATCACTACGATGGCCTCCTCAAGACAATACTCCGTGTACGGCCTTGGCATCGCTATGTGGTGATCGAAATCGGGGTCGAAAGGCCTGGTCAAATGAAGTGGCTCGCCTGGGCCGCACGTCCCGACATCGCAGTGTGGATCAATGTCGCCGGTACTCATACGCTTTCCTTCAAGACTCTCCAGGACACAGCGAAAGAAAAATCGCAGTTGATTCACGCCCTGCACACAGGCGCTTTGGCTGTGCTCAATGCCGACAACCCATACATCGCCGCGTTCATTCCCCCAATTGGAATTCGCACAATTCACTATGGCGAAAAGCAAGAATTCGACTGGTGCGTTTCCCAGCCAACCAGCGCCTGGCCGGAGCGCTTGTCGTTTCACGTACAGAGCAACGAAGAAGCGGCAACGATTCATACTCAACTTGTAGGCAAGCATTGGGTACCCAGCCTTCTCCCTGCCCTGATCATCGCGAGAGAAGCCGGATTGTCGCTCGCCCAGTCTGCCGTTGCACTTGCATCACTGCCGCCATTTGAGCAGCGCCTGTCTCCTGCCACTTGTCCCCAGGGTGCCACCTTCCTGCGAGACGAGTGGAACGGCTCTTTAGCTACAGTCGATGCCGCCTTCGAAGTAATGCGCGAAGCAAAGGTGAACCGGAGAATCGTCGTGTTCTCCGGCGTATACGATTCCACTACGGACCACCGGAGGCGCTATCGACGATTTGGTTTGCAAATTGCCCGTGTCGCCGACGCAGCAGTTTTCATCGGCGACAACAATGCCCACTCCGTCAAGGCAGCAATCGAGTCAGGCATGTTAGCCAACCAGGTGTATGGATTTTACAACCTCCAGGACGCCGCCAGACACCTCCGCACGGAGTTGCGTCAAGGCGACTTGGTACTGCTTCGAGGACTTCATATCGAGCACTTCTCGAGGCTCTACCTCGCCCTGTTTCGCGAAGTGTCATGTTGGCTCGAGCGCTGCCCAAAGAAAACTTTTTGTGACGATTGTTCTCAGCTCAGCGGAGCATCCCTGGCTTCGCCATCACTCACTCAAATTTCGAATCAACCCTTATGAATTCAGTCAGCCAAAAGCAATTACCCGACACACGAACCATGGACCGAAATTCCGTCTGACAATAGAACCTGGCTCCACCTGCACCACGCAAGAAATGCATTCTGCCTTGATAACCACCTTCAAACAGCGCCTTAAACAAATCCTTTGGTCCGCCTACCTTGTGATGCAGCCTTGGGTCCGCATTGCCATGCTCACCGTCGCCACGATATGGCGTCGGCTCATGGTTCGCACCACCTTCATCGTCGTCACTGGAAGCGTTGGCAAGACCACAGCAAAAGAAGCCATTGCCACGGTCCTCTCCGCACATTTTCCAACTCACAAATCCCACGGCTCGCAAAATCACTACGATGGCCTCTTCAAGACTCTCCTTCGATTACGGCCTTGGCATCGCTATGCCGTAATCGAAATTGGTCTCGATGGGCCCAACCAGATGAAGTGGCTCGCCTGGGCTGCCCGCCCAGACATCGCGGTATGGATCAATGTCGCCCGCACCCACACGCGCTCTTTCAAAACGCTTGAGAATACAGCGAGAGAGAAGTCACAATTGATCCGCAGCCTGCGACCCGGCGGATTGGCGATACTCAACGTTGACAATCCTTACATCGCTGAGTTCATCCCCCCAGTCAGTGTGCACTCAATCACCTATGGTCAAACCGAAGGAGCGGATTGGCGCGTTTCCGAGGCAGCCAGCGTATGGCCCGAACGCCTGTCGTTCCGAGTCCACAGCAACGGCGAAGAGGCGAGAGTCGAAACACAACTTGTGGGCAAACACTGGCTTCCCAGTCTCTTACCAGCTCTGATCGTCGCAAGAGAAGCCGGATTGTCTATCAAACAATCTGCTGTGGCGCTCGCAACACTTCCTCCCTTTGAGCTAAGAATTTCCCCAGCCACTTCTCCCCAGGGTGCAATTTTTCTTCGCGATGAATGGAACGGCTCCGTGGACACCTTACACGCAGCGTTCGAAGTAATGAGAGAAGCAAAGGCGAGCCGCAGGATGATTGTCTTCAGCGATGTCTCAGATTCGAAGCAGACATTGCGAAAGCGCCACCGGGACATTGGCATGCAGGCTGCACAAAGCGCCGATGCCGCAGTCTTCATCGGTGACAGCCACGCCCACGCAGTCCGTGGGGCAATCGAGGCTGGAATGTCACCCGACCAGGTTTGGGGCTTCTACAATTTTGAGGATGCAGCCCACCACCTCCGCAGCGAAATCCGCGCAGGAGACTTGATACTTCTTCGGGGCCTCCACACAGAGCACCTGTCGAGGCTGTATTTGACAATGTTCCGGGAAGTCACCTGTTGGCGCACCATCTGCCTCAAAAAAATCTCTTGCGACATCTGCCCCCAACTCAGTGCACCCCAGAAATCAGATCACCCGCTCGTGCAACTTACCCCATAAGCGGCATCAGGCAGCGAACTCAATCTCCACACCACTTGCATACAAACGACAAAAGCGTTGCCGCTGCGTCCTCCACTGATTCCAGCTCTACATACTCATCTGCGGCATGGGTATTGCCTCCCACCGGGCCCCACAAAACTGCTGGCACTCCAAATTCCTGAAACACATAGAGGTCGCATGGGCCTTCAATCCCCTCCACAGCCACCGCGCGGCCCAACATCTCCCTCGCCACTTCTCCAAGTCCTGTGACCAGCGGGTGATCCAGTGCCAGCGAAGACCCAGGCAGCCAGCGGATCGGAAACTCAACCACAGGCCGCAACTGGAACAACCTTGGCGCTGAATCCACAACCTCATCGAACCATTTGAAAAATTGTTGTTCCACCGCCTCCCGCGTTTCCCC
This sequence comes from Acidobacteriota bacterium, assembly GCA_025354885.1. Taxonomy (GTDB): domain Bacteria; phylum Acidobacteriota; class Terriglobia; order Bryobacterales; family Bryobacteraceae; genus Bryobacter. The sequence goes on from JANXLY010000057.1 coordinate 5,506, forward strand.
AGGCATCGTCTGCCAATACATCTCGATGCGGCATTGTTCCGGAATCCCCATCGGCTCGCCCGTTCCCCAGGGGCCCGTGCTGATTTTGGTAATCGATACCGGCACCGGATCAGGAGAGGCGGCATAAGCCGCATGATGCGGAGCCGACTTGCGGCGGCGCGTTTCAAACTCAGGCAGCGCATCCAGAAAATACCGCAGCGATGCAGTAACACCTCCAGGAAATGCTCCATCCGTTAACACCCCACCTCCACTGGCCCGCAGCGTGATATGCACCGTTCTGCCTCCACGCTGTGCCGGACACACACGCAACCAGGACGGCTCAGTAATGATCGCGGCATCGGCGTTGTACCCTGCAACGCGTCCAGCGAGGGTACCGTTACAGCCCCCAAACTCTTCGTCAACCACACTCTCAAACATCAAATCTCCACGCAATTCAATTCCCATGCGCTGCAGCGCTTCGAGCACAAACAAGCTAGTTCCAACGCCGCCCTTCATATCGTTCGAACCACGGCCGTAAAGCCTTCCGCCTTCAATAACGCCGCTGAAAGGTGATCGTGTCCAGGGCAAGGTTCCAGCTGGAACCGTGTCAATGTGGCCCGAG